>JBGQLG010000032.1:0-40660 GCA_041499965.1 Methylomirabilia bacterium | reverse complement strand
CGCTCCGCGCACCAGGTGTTGGAGCAGACCGCGGTCAGGGCGTTGTCGCCGAGACTCCACCACCAGAGGCCGCGCGCGCCCTCGACGATGGCCATCCAGGCGTGGTTGCGCATCTCGGCCAGCGTCGGGAAGCGGCCCTGCACGGTGAACTTGAAGAACTGCAGCACCGTCATGATCGGCCGGGCGTCCTTGACGGTGTCGCGGGTGAGCGCCGTCCACTCGCCCACCTCCCCGTGGTTGTAGCCACCGGCCGGCTGGGCGCCGTAGAGCGGATAGGGATCGGTCGACAGGATGTCGGCCGAGTCACGCCACAGGGCCAGCTCGGGCGTGCCGAAGTTCGTCGCGAACGTGACGCTGTCGGGATCCAGCCGCCGCAGCCGGTCGTACTGCGTGAAGGCCCCGGGAATGAGCGAGGACAGGCACTCGTCGATGGTGTAGTAGCCGCCCAATCCGGGGTGCGCACCGATGTCGCGCACGTAGGCGTCGGCGCCGTTGATCAGGAAGTCGGTGCCGGTCGGGAACGAGTCGAAGCAGTTGCCGGTCTGGAGGTACATGACACCGTGCTTCTGCAGATTGTTCATCAGCGCCTTCATCGCGTCAGCCGGCGCCTCGCCGTACCAGTAGTTCAGGTAGAAGTTGATCTTCAGACCGTTCATGCGGCGCTCGCCGGTCGGCGACCAGAGCTGGCTCTCCCAGAACGCGTCGTTGGTGCTGTAGCTGGACCGCGAGTCGTATACGCCCAGCACGAAGCGCGGGACCCCACGCACGAGCACCCGGTTCTTGTCGTCGAAGGCGACGTTCATGGCGGACCGCGCCGCCGCCGGCGCCCGGGAGACTCGGTAGGCGGGGTAGGTCGCAACGGTCGCGCCGGTGGATGCGTCGATCAGCGAGAACGCCGCCAGGTAGGGGCGGCCCATCTGCATGGCGCCGCCCTCGAGCTCGGCCACGAAGCTGGCCGTGGGGGCGTAGATCTGGGACGTCACCACCTGCCCACTGGCCTCGTCCTTGAGCGTGGCGTTCACGCGATGGCGGGAGAAGTCACCCCCGGGCGGCGTCACGCTCAGGTCGAAGCGCATCGTCTGCGGCTGGTCGTCGAAGAGCATGCCCCGAAAGCTCGGGTGGAGGAGGAACACCTCGATCCCCGACCCCTGTTGCTCCTCGAGCTTGATGTCGTCGAACCACGCGGTTCCGGCGGTGTTGTTGAAGTTCTCGAGCTTGATCGTGACCGTGGCGTCCTGGGTGACGACGAGGTTGGACAGCTCGTAGAGCGCCCAGTCGTGGGTCCCGGAGATCACGCCGGTCGTCTTCCATTCGTTGAGGAGCGGACGCAGGTCGAACTGCAGCCGCACGCCGTTGGTCGTGCCGCTGCCGACGCCCTGCGTGCGCACCCAGCCCGAGAGCTTGTAGATGCCCTTCTTGAGCTGGATCGGCTGCGAGATCGTGGTGAATGTGCCGGTGGCGCGGTAGCTGAAGGTGCCCGAGTGCTTGACGAGCTGGTCGAGGCCGAGGCCGGTGCCGGTGGACCAGGATGTAGGTACGCTGCCACTCACCGTCTCGAAGCCCGCGTTCTTCAACTGGTTGGGACCAAGCGTCACCTTCGGCAGCGCGGTGAGACCGCCGCCGACGAGCGGAGCGGTCTGAGCGAGCGCCGGTGACAGGCTCCCCAGCACGATGAGCACCGAACCAACCGCCCCGGCGATCCACTGCTGCATGCGCACCCCCAACTCTCTGTTCGTGCAGTTTTTACAAGATGATGGGAAGCAGTTTGCCCAGACACGCAGCTCCGGCAAGGGTCGGGCCAGACCGGAGCCGGATCTAGGTGTGCATCGCACAAGTCATTGGCATTTCTACGATAGAGGCGCACGACGAACTTGTGACGCCGGGGCCGGCAAGGATGTGACGCCACCCTCGTAGCCCCGCGGGGCCTCGCCCGTCCTCGCGGAGAAAGACCGATCGCGCCACCCCGCGATCGCGCTCGGGCCGGACCGTCTCCACCTGTCATGCAGGCCGTTGCACTACGCAGGCGCGGAGACACGGACTGCAAGCGCGGGAGTAGATCGGCAAACGCGATTCGGATGCGACGTGCCGATTGCGGGGCATGGCGCTCCGCGACGCGGTGGCATCCGGCTTGCGCAAGGCGTCGTCGTGATTACCATCAGCCGGCTCGCCGAGGTCGACAAGTCCTGGGACCGCTACGTCGAATCGCATCCGCGCGCGACCGTTGGACATCTGTCCGCGTGGGGCAACATTGCGCGCGAGGCCTACGGGCACGACAGCGTCTATCTCGTCGCCGACGACGGCGGCGACGTCGCCGGGGTGCTGCCGCTGATCCACGTCCGCAGCCACCTGTTCGGTCACCGCCTCGTGTCGATGCCATTCCTCGACTACGGCGGCGTGCTGGCCGAGCCCGATCGCGGGGTGGAGCTGCAGCTGGCCGAGGAGGCGCTGCGGTGCACCCGGCAGCGCGCCGCCCGCGGCCTCGGGCTCCGCCAGTTCCACCCGGAGCCGCTGCCGTACCCGACCACCACCGAGCGCGTCACGATGCTGCTCGAGCTGACCACCGAAGAGGCGATGTGGACGTCGCTGTCCTCGGAGCGACGCAACCGGGTGCGCAAGGGTGCCAAGCTCGGACTCACCGCGGCGTGGACGGATGCCGACACCCTGGACGACTTCTACGCGGTGTACGCGGCGAACATGCGCGACCTCGGCTCGCCGGTCCACAGCCGGGGCTTCTTCCGGGCGATGCTGACCGCCCTGCCCGGCACCGCCCGCGTCCTGCTGGTGCGCGACCGGGACGGGCGCACGGTCGGCGCCGCCGTCTGCCTGTTCTTCCGCGACACGATCATGGTCCCGTGGGTGTCCTCGCTGCGGGAGGCCTTCGCGCTCTGCCCGAACTTCGTCCTCTACTGGGAGGTCATCCGCTTCGGCTGCCGCGCCGGCCACCGTGTGCTCGATCTCGGGCGATCCTTCCGGAGCGCGGGCACCTTCGAGTTCAAGCGGCAGTGGGGGGCGCAGCCGCACACGCTGCCGTGGATCTTCCTCGACTCCCGGCCCGGCGCACCGCCCTCGGTCGACCGCGACGCCAGCCGCTTCGACCTGCTCATCCGGGCCTGGAAGCGGCTACCCCTTCCGGTGGCCAACGTCGCCGGACCGTGGATCCGCCGCCAGGTGCCCAACTGAGCGCCAGCGTCTCGATCGCGATCCTGAACTACCAGCGGCGCGATGCCCTGCGCCAGGCGCTGTCGTCCGCCCGCACACAGTGCTACCCCGTCGAGATCCTGGCCGTGGACAACGCCTCCACCGACGGGAGCGCCGAGATGGTGCGCGACGAGTTCCCCGACGTGCGCCTGGTGCGGCTGCCCGAGAACGTCGCCGCCGCCGCGCGCAACGCCGGCGTCGCGGCCGCGAAGGGCGAGATCGTCGTGACGCTCGACAACGACGTGCGCTTCACCACCCCCGACGACGTCGCCCGGGCCGTCGCCGTGTTCGAGCGCCATCCGCGGGCGGCGCTCGTGAACTTCATGATCGTCGGGCCCGACGGCGCGCTCTCGCGGCGCGACTGGTGTCACCCGCGCGATCCCGAGGCCTGGGGAGGCCACGCGTTCGCGACCGACTACGTCCTGGAGGGTGCCTCGGCCTGTCGCCGCGAGGCCTTCCTGTCCGTCGGCGGTTACTGGGCGCCGTTCTTCATCGGCCACGAGGGGTGGGACCTCGCCCTCCGCCTGCTCGACGCCGGGCACGAGCTGCGCTACACGCCCGAGGTGCGCGTGCGCCACCTGGTCGACCCCAGCGTGCGGCCGTCGAGCCGCATCTACTACACCTTCGCGCGCAACGCCGTCTGGGTCGCGCTGCGCCACCTTCCGGCGCCGAGCGCCGCCGCCTCGATCGCGCGCGACCTGGCGCTGATGGGCGTCGCCTCGACGCGGGCCGGCGAGCTAGGTGCGTACTGCCGGGGCCTCATCGACGCCGCCCGCGGCGCCCGCGCCGCCCTGGCCACCCGCCGGGTGCTGGCCCCGAAGACCCGCGCCCGCCTGACCGCCCTCCGCCGCCTCAAGCCCAACGTCCTCGCCCGCGCCCGCCGTCATCTACGCGAACGCCTGATCTGACACCTGGCGTGAGCGGCTGATCTGAGCGCTCTCGGGAAACGTGGTGGCGCCAGGGGTGGGGCGCCGGGGCGGCCCCGCACCCGACTTCCGGCGTCGCCACCGTTCACGACGAGCAACCAGCTAGCGGGCAATGAGACGCAGCGAATCAGAAGCGGGCGAGGGCGGTGTGCTCGGACTCGCGAGCGATGGCGCCCGGCTGCAGGGACTGGGGGAGCCAGGCGCCGGCAGCGCGGGCCAGCAGGCCGAGGTCGCCGGTGAGCGCGAAGCCCCGGAGGTAGGCGCGACACGCCTGGAGGCGCCGGCCGTGGTCGAGCAGATGCCAGCCGAAGTGCTTGATGCGGGTGACGAGCCCTCGCCGCACGGCGGCCAGCGCCTCGGCGTCGCCGGCCAGGCGATCGCGCTCGCGGCTGAGCAGGTGGACCATCGCTGCCTCGCCGCGTGACTGGTCGACCAGGTGCAGCGAGTCCGGTGAGATGAACAGGACCGTCAGCGGAACGTCCAGGTACGCGAAGCGGTGCACGCGCGCGAGGCGCAGCAGTAGCTCCCAGTCCTCCGACGAGGTCCAGCTCTCGTCGAAGCCGCCGACCCGCTCGAAGGCCGCGCGCCGGACGACCAGGGCGCTCGGCTTGATCGGCACCTCCTCGAGCAGGCACAGGTACATCTCGCGCACGCCCAGCACCAGCCCGTCGGGATACGAGTCGCCGCGGAGCCGGGCGGACAAGACCGCCGTCTCCCGCATGAACGAGGGATAGACGCGATCGCCGTGACGCTTCTCGAGGTCGCTGAAGACCGCGTCGACGTCCGGCCGACGCCTCAGCAGCGCCACCTCGCGGGTGAGCTTGTCGCGTCGCCACAGATCGTCGGAGTCGAGGAACGCCAGCAGCTCGCCGCTCGTCCGGCGCACGCCGAGGTTGCGCGCCGCCGACACGCCCGCGTGGCGGGCCCGCACGTAGGAGAGCCGCGGGTCGCGCACGGCGCCGATCCGGTCGCCGGTGTCGTCGGTCGAACCGTCGTCGACGACGATCAGCTCGAGGTCCTCGAAGCTCTGGGCCAGCACACTCCTCACCGCGTCGACGACGGAGTGCGCACGGTTGTAGGTCGGGATGACGACGGACACCGTCATGCGCTCCGCAGAGGTGCATGCCGCATACCACGCACGCCTGCCTCGGTACCGGCGCTCGTCGAGGCCCGCCCGTGCAACCGGAGTCCGCAAGTGGGAGATCGGTTGCGGGCCCGGCGCCCGCGACCCGCAGCGCGCGTGCCCCATCTCCGCGCGAGACGGGACAGCCGGTTTGGCATGGAAGATGGACTGTGCGGTGGCATGCACGCGGGTCCGTCCCCGGTCGCGCGCCGGCTCACGATCGTCACGCTGGCCCTGATCGCACTCCTCGCCCACGGCCTGGCGTTTCCCGGTGCGGCCGGCGCCCAGGTGGACCTCGCCGGCGAATGGCGCCTGCTGTCTCAGCCGCTGCCGATCAATCCGATCCACGCCGCCCTGCTCCGGACCGGACGCGTGCTGGTCGTGTCGGGCTCCGAGAACGACCCGACGGTGACCACGTATCGCGCCGCGGTGTGGGACCCCGCCGGCGGTGCCTTCGCGGTCCAGGACATCCCGTGGGATCTGTTCTGCAACGCGATGTCGTTCCTGTCCGACGGACGATTGCTGACGACCGGCGGCAATCTCCAGTACAACCCCTTCCGGGGCATCCGCACCACGACGGTGTTCGATCCGGCCACCGAGCAGTTCACACAGGTGCAGGACATGGCGCACGGCCGCTGGTATCCGTCCAACGTCGCGCTGGCCGACGGCCGGACGATGACGTTTTCCGGCTGGCTGGAATCGGGAGGCACCAACAACACGGTCGAGCTCTACACGGTGCCGGGAGGCTGGAGCGCCGAGCGGCCGGCGCCGTTCACGCCGCCGCTCTACCCGTGGCTGCACCTGCTGCCCGGCGGCGGGGTCTTCGAGGCGGGCGCCCAGGTGTCCTCGCACCTGTTCGATCCATCGAGCCAGTCGTGGACGACCGGCGTCGCGACGACGGCCTATCCCAACGAGCGCACCTACGGCTCCTCGGTGCTGCTCGCGCTGCGCCCCACCGAGAGCTACCGGGCGCGGGTCATGATCATGGGCGGCGACAACCCGGCCACCGACTCCGTCGAGCTGATCGACCTCTCGCAGCCGACGCGGGCGTGGCGGACATTGCCGCCGATGTCGGCGCCGCGGATCCAGATGAGCGCCGTCCTGCTGCCCACCGGCACGGTGCTGGCGCTGGGCGGCTCCGTCCAGAACAACACCGCGAGCACCGCCAGCCTCGGCGCCGACCTCTTCGATCCGGACAGTGAGACGTGGTCGCCGGCGGGCACGATGCTGCACCCGCGCATGTACCACTCGGTCGCGCTGCTGATGCCGGACGCGACCGTCTGGGTCGCCGGCTCCAATCCCCAGGAGGGCACCTGGGACAACACGATGGAGGTGTACCGGCCGGCCTACCTGTTCACGGCCGGCGGGGCCGCCGCCGCGCGGCCGACCATCATCAGCGCGCCGGCGAGGATCGGCTACGGCGCCAGCGTCCAGGTGGCGACGCCCAATGCCGCCGACATCGCCTCGGTGGCGCTGATGCGGCCGGGCTCGAGCACGCACGCGTTCAACTTCGAGCAGCGGCTGGTGAACCTCGCCTTCACCGCCGGCAGCGGCGCGCTCACGCTGACCGCACCACCCACCGCGAGCATCGCGCCGCCCGGCTACTACATGCTCTTCCTCATCAACCGGGCCGGAGTGCCCTCCGTCGCCGTCTGGGTGCAGTTGACGTCGACGCCGGACGACCAGCCGCCGCGCGGCACGATCACCGCGCCGGCCGGTGACGTGACCATCCGCGCCGGCGAGGCGGTCAGCTTCGCGGGATCGGGCACCGATGCCGACGGCACGGTCGGCGGCTTCGCCTGGAGCTTCCTGGGCGGCACGCCCAGGGTCAGCGCCGCGGCCACGCCGGGCGCCGTGACCTTCGCGACGCCCGGGACGTACGACACGATGCTGACCGTCACCGACGACCTGGGCGTCACCGATCCGAGCCCCCCGCGGCGCCGCATCACCGTGCTGCCGGCCTCGATCACGGGCGGCTTCGCGACGCCGGCCGCGGGCGCCACGGTGGCCGGTACCCAGCCGGTCGCCATGACGGTCGCCGCCGCCTCCGGTGCCAGCAACACGTTCACGCTCACCATCGACGCCACGCAGGTGTTCACCACGACGACGGCCGCCCCGGCGGCCAGCTTCAGCTGGGACACCCGCACCTACGCCGATGGGCCCCACACCCTGGGCCTGACCGTCCGCGATGCGACCGGCGCGACCGCGACGACGACGCGCACCGTCACGGTCAACAACACCGCCACCGGCAACGACATCAGCGTGAGCTTCCCGACCCTGACGCCCGGCCAGACGGTCCGCGGCCTCGCGACAGTGCGCGTCGCCACCGCCGGCACCGCCGGGGCCAACAACCGCTTCTCGATCCAGATGGACGGCTCGGTGGTGGACACGGTGCTCACCAACGCCACCACCATCGACTGGAGCTGGAACACCCTCGGGCTGCCGAATGGCTCGCACACGATCGGCGCCACGGTGACCGACGCCACCGGCCGGTCCGGTACCGGCGTCGAGTACGTCACGGTGCAGAACTCCCTGCGCGTGTTCATCACGAGCCCGGCGGCCGGCGCGACCCTCAGCGGCACCGCGTGGGTCGACGTGTGGGTCGAGGGCGCCAGCGGCACCGCCAACGTCTTCACGCTCGCGGTGGGCGGCGTGACCGTCGCCACCACCACCAACGCCGGCCGGCACGTGACGCTGCCCTGGGACAGCACACGGACGCCGAACGGATCGCCGACGCTCGCGGCCCAGGTGCGGGACGCGCAGAACAACGGCGGGCAGGACACGCGGGCCGTGATCGTCCAGAACGCCGGCGCCGGACCGACCGCGACGTTCACCACGCCGGCCGGCGGCGCCACCCTGAGCGGGACCGTCTCCGTCGGCCTCGCCGCCAGCGCCGGCACCACGCCCTACACGTACCGGCTCACGCTCGACGGCACCCAGGTCTTCACCACCACCACCGCGGGCGCCGCCGCCTACACATGGGACACGACCACCGCGAGCAGCGGCAGCCACACGCTGGGGCTCACCCTCACCGACGCCGCCGGGGCCACCGCCACCGTCACGCGCACGGTCACCGTGGCGAACGCGACGGGCACGCTGCGGATCTTCCTGACGACGCCGGCATCCGGCGCGACGGTGAGCAGCACGGTGTGGGTAAACGTCTGGGTCGAGGGCGCCGTCACCGGGGCCAAGTCGTACACCATGACCGTGGGCGGCTCGACGCTCTGGACGCAGAGCTCCACCGACACACACGTGACGCTGCCGTGGACCACGACGAGCACGCCCGACGGCTCCCGGACGCTGGCCGTGAGCGTGACCGACGCGAGCGGCAACACCGGCCGCGGGACGGTGACGGTCACCGTGCAGAACGGGACGTCCGTGCTCACGGCCGCGCTCTCGAGCCCGGCCGCGGGCGTCACCGTCAGCGGCACCATCAGCGTCGGTCTGGCAGCCAGCGGCGGCCGCGCTCCGTACACCTACGCGCTCACGCTCGACGGCGCCTCGGTCTTCACGACCACCACCAGCGCCGGCTCCGCCTCCTACGCCTGGGACACCACGGCGGCGAGTCACGGCAGCCACACGCTCGTTCTCACCGTCACCGACGGCGCCGGCGGCTCGGCCTCCGACACGCGCACCGTCACGGTGGCCAACACCACGGGCGCGACGCTCCAGGTCGCCCTCACCTCACCCGGTGCAGGCTCCACGGTGAGCGGGACCCCGTGGGTCAACATCTGGGTCGACGGCGCGGCGACGGGCAACAAGGCCTACACCATGTCGGTGGACGGCACGACCGTGTGGAGCGAGGCCTCGGCGAACAGCCACGTGACGCTGCCCTGGACGACGACCGGGACGGCGAACGGCCCCCGGACGCTCGTCGTCACCGTCCGCGACGCGGCGAACGCCACCGGCACCGCGAGCGTCGCGGTGACCGTGCAGAACCCCTGAGGCCTTCCGGACCGGCTGGCCCGCCGAGGCCGTCGCCCTGACGACACGCCAAGCTTGCAGGCCGCCGGCCCGCAGTGCCATGGTGGGTCTGGCCCATGGCAGACTCGAGCGCGCCGCGTCGCATCACCGTCGATGTCGTGGTCGCGCTGGCGCTGGCCGCGGTCACGGTGGCCGTCTTCGCCCCGGCCCTCGGCCACGGCTGGGTCGACTACGACGACGATCAGAATTTTCTGAGAAACCCCCACTACCGGGGCCTGGGCCCCGCCCAGCTGCGCTGGATGCTCACGGCGGTGATCATGGGCCACTGGACGCCGCTGACGTGGCTCACCCACGGCCTCGACTACGTGCTGTGGGGCATGGACCCCGGCGGCTATCACCTCGTCAACGTCCTGCTGCACGCGGCCAACGCCGCCGTCTTCTTCGTCCTCGCGCGCCGCCTGCTCGCCGCCGCGCTGCCCGGCGCCGCCCCGCTGCCGCTCCGGCTCGGCGGCGCCGCCGCCGCTCTGCTGTTCGCGCTGCACCCGCTGCGCGTGGAGTCGGTGGCCTGGATCACCGAGCGACGCGACGTCCTCGCCGCGCTCTTCTACCTGCTGACCGCGTTCACCTGGCTGCGCGCGGCCGCGAGCGAGGGCCGCGCGCGCCGCGACTGGTACTTCGCCTCACTGGGGCTGTTCGCGCTCGGGCTGCTGTCGAAGTCGATGCTGATCTCGCTGCCGCTCGTGCTCCTCGTGCTCGACGTCTACCCGCTGCGACGCCTGGATCCTCGCGACTGGCGCTCGCCGGCGGCGCGCCGCGTGCTGCTCGAGACGGTACCCTACCTGGCGCTGGCGGTCGCGACGCTGGCCATCACCACGCTGACGATGCGCGCCAGCGTGCGGGTGACGTCGCTGGATCTCTATCCACCGGCGGCGCGGCTAGCCATGGCGGCCTACAGCCTGGTCTTCTATCCGTTGAAGACGCTGGCCCCGCTCGACCTCAGGCCGATGTACGAGCTGCCGCTGCGCGTGTCACTGCTGGAGCCGCCGTTTCTCTTCGCCGCGCTCGCCGTCGTCGCGATCACGATCGCGCTGGTGGCCGTCCGCCGCCGGTGGCCCGGCGGGCTCGCGGTGTGGGTCGCCTATGCGCTCACGCTGGCGCCCGTGAGCGGCCTCGTCCACGCGGGCCCGCAGATCGCCGCCGACCGGTTCTCCTACCTGCCGTCGCTGGGCCTGTGCCTGCTGCTCGGGGCCGGCGTGGCGGCGGGCGCGGCGCGGCCGCGCCTGGCCCGGCTGGCGCCGGCGCTGGCGGCGGCGTGGCTTGCCTCGCTGGCGGCGCTGACGTGGTCGCAGGTGCAGATCTGGCGGGATACCGACACGCTGTTCGTCTACACGCTGGCCGTCGATCCGGACTGCGGCTGGTGTCACGCGCAGTACGGTGGCGCTCTCGGCAACCGCGGCGACCTGGCCGGCGCCATCCCCCACCTGCAGCGCGCCGCCGCACTCCGACCGCATCGCTCCCGCGATCAAGCACACGCCGGGCTGGCGCTGCTGCGCGCCGGTCGGGCCGCCGACGCCCTGCCCTACCTCGAGCGCGCGGTAGCTGGCCAGCCCGAGAATCTCGAAGCCCACGCGAATCTCGGCCTGGCCCTGACGGAGGTCGGCCGTCCCGCCGACGCGGCACCACACCTGGAGCGGGCCAAGGCTCTTCGCCGCTAGCCTCCGGAGTCAGAACTCCGTCGACTCGGCAGAGCGCGTTCCCGGCGTGCGGCGTGGGCGGCGGGGCGACAGGGTCTCCCCAGGTTCCGCGAGAGACTACCCGGTGCGCGAAGGGGTGGTCGGAGCCTGGTCCTACGTGTGGCTTTACACGATCGAAGCCAACGGAACCTGGGGAGACCCTGTCGCCCCGCCGCCCACGCCGCACGCCGGGAACGCGCTCTGCCAAGTCGACGGAGTTCTGACTCGGGACACTCGTCGCCTTCAGGCGTAGCTACCTACGGGCGGCGCCAGCGGGCGAGGAGGCGTGGGAACCAGCGGCGCCGTGAGTGGCTCAGGTGCTTCGCCTGCAGGGAGCGGGCGGTCAGCTCGAGGCCTACTCGGTCGATGCGCTCCAGCGCGGCGATGTCGGCGGGCTGCAGGCCGGCGCGCGAGGCGGCAGCGCGGGGATCGGCGGTGAAGGCGCGGCGGGCGTCGGTGTCGAGGTAGAGGCGCGCCAGGTAGGCCTCGAGGGCGGCGCTCACGCGGCGGCTCGCGCGCGTCCCACGGCCAGCGCATCCCGGGCGCGGTCCAGCTCGGCCAGCAGATGCTCGATCGTTGGATAGTCGCCGTCGCGTTCGAGGATCACGGTCAGCGGGTGCGGTGCGCGGGCCGCCAGGTCGGTCAGCAGGCGAAAGACCGACGGCGGCACGTCGTGGCGATGATCGTCCAGCCGCCGGCGCTCGCCGTCGTGCGCGCCGATCCAGGCGCCGCCGGCGAGGTGCACGAAGCGCACGCGGGACAGTGGCAGGCGCGCCAGCGCCGCCCGGGCGTCGAAGCCGAAGTTCACGGCGTTCGCGTACAGGTTGTGCAGGTCGAGCAGCAGCTCGGCGCCGGTGAAGGCGATGGCGTCGGCGAGCCAGGCCGGCTCGTCGCAATCGCTGCCCGGCGGGTCGATCAGCGTCGCGACGTTCTCCAGCGCCGGCGCGCTGCCGGCGATCGCCCAGGCGCGCGCGACGTTGGCGACCAGGCCGTCGAGCGTCGCGGCACGCCGCGGCGGCGCGGCCAGGTGGCCCAGCTCGAGGCCGCCGCCGCGCATGAAGGCCGGGTGCTCGGACCACGCCTGGGGCTCCACGGCGCCGACGACGCGGGCGAGGGCGTCGAGTCGGCGTCCATCCACGGGCGCCGCCGAGGCGAGTCCCAGCGAGACACCGTGCAGCACCAGCGGAACCTGGATTCCCAGCGTTCGCAGCGCCCGGAGCGCGCGGCGGCCGGCGCCGACGTAGTCGTCGGCGATCACCTCGACCAGGTCGATCCGATCGAGATTGGCGAGGATGCCGGCCGCCAGCTCCGGACGCCAGCCGAGTCCCACGCGGTCCCGTCCGACCATCAGTCGCCGCCTCCGCCGCCCCCGCACCCGCCGCAACCGCTACCGCCCCCGCCGCACGAGGACGAGGCACCGCACGAGGACGAGCCGCCTGACAAGCCGCAGGAGGACCACCCGGCCGACACGCTGCTCGAGCCGGCCTTGGGATACAGCGACCGCGCGTAGGCGAAGGCGGGCCACGGCAGCGCGGCGAGACCGAAGACCGCCGCCAGCAGCGCGATGTCGGCGCTGGCGCCGCCGCGATTCATGCTTGGCGCGCGGACGCGCAGCCGCGCGAAGAGCCGTCGCAGGTCGGCGAGCAGCGCGCGGCCGCGAGAGGTCAGCCGCGGAGTGGTCACCGCCCCGGCCACCATGGCGGCGACGGCGGTCAGCACGAACAGGAAGAGGACGTTGCTCCGTCCGCGCGCGAACGCCACCGCGATCTTGGCCACCGAGAGGCCGATGAGTACCACGAGCGCTCCCGCCAGCAGCCGGCGCCGGGTCGAGCGGCGCGCGTCATCGGGCACCAGGCCGAGTGCGGCCAGCCGACGCTCGTACTCGGCGCAGGCCGCGGTCAGCTCGTCGTTGCCGAAGACGGTCGTCGCCAGATGCGACTGCTCGAAGTGGCGCATCAGGACCTGCTCGATCGGATGCTGAGGCTTGGTGAACTGCGCGAGCGCGACGACGGTGCGCGTCTTCTCGTCGACCAGGAGCAGACCGCGGTCAACGAGGGCGATCGTGGCGACGCGGAGCGCCTCGTGCTTGCCGCCGCGCAGGTAGGCGATCAGGTACGGATCGCCGGTGTCGATGCGCGGCGGCGGGCCCGACTCACCGGCCGCGCGGGCGACGTAGAGCAGCCCGAGCGCGACGAGGGCGAACAGCGCGTAGAAGACGAGGAAGTCGGGACCGGGGAGGTCGAGCGGGTTGCGCACGCGCTCAGCCCAGGGCGCGCAGCCGCGCGCGCATGGCGCCCGCCAGCCCGACCAGCTCCAGCAGCGTCTCCCCCGCGACGCCCGGCGGCAGCGTGCCTGACTCTCGCGCCTGGCTCATCCGGATCAGCGCGGCCTCGATCAGCGGCCCGCCGACGGCCAGCGCGACCTCGCGCAGCGCCGCCTTGGGCGAGGCCGCCCGGCGGCCCTCGAGCTCCAGCAGGCTGGCGGCGGCGGTCCGCAGCGGAGAGGCGGCGGCGGCGACCACGGCTACGAGCTGCTCCTCGCGCGGGCCCCGCTCGACGTACGCCGGGCGCAGGCGCAGGGCGAGATTGAGCAGCACCTGGTTGATGCGGCCGAGCAGCGCCTCTCGCGAGGGCGCCAGCGCGGCAAACGGATCACGACCCCACAGCACGCGATGGCGCCGGCGCACGTCGTCGAACTTCTGGGCGAAGGCCTCGGCGGCGGCGGTCACCTCGTCGGCGAGCAGGAACATCGCCCGCAGGCGCACGGCGGCCTGGGCCCGGCGCGCGGCCTCGCGCAGGCGGTCGGCCGGCTCGCGCTCGAACGCGGTGAGCACCAGGATGACGTTGACATCGGAGGTGGCCCGCAGCGCCCCCTCCGCCGCGCTGCCGAAGAGGACCACCGACTCCAGCCGGTCGGCGAAGGCCTCGCGGGCGGCCGTGACGAAGTCGTCGAGGACCCGGGCGACGTCGGCGGGCAGGTCGTCGTCCATGCGGCTGTTCTATCCCAGGTGGCCGGCCGAACGGAAGTTTCAGACGCCGGCCAGGCGCGCCAGCTCCGTCCACGAGCGCACGACGACGTCGGCGGCACCCGCCGGCGCGCCCTCGGGCGCGTACAGCACCGTCCGCATGCCCACCCCCCGGCCACCCGCGACGTCGGATTCGAGGCTGTCCCCGACCATGGCCGCCTCGGCCGGCGGCAGGCCGAGCCGGCGGAGCGCGATGCGGAACAGCGGCGGCTCGGGCTTGCCGATGACGACCGGGCTCACACCGGCCGCCGCACACACCGCGGCCACGATCGCGCCGCAGCCCGGCAGGAAGTCGCCGTTCTCGATGGGCAGCCGCGGATCGACGTTGGGCGTCACCAACGGGGCGCCGGCGGCGGCCGCGCGGGCGGCGGCGGCCAGCCGCTCGTAGGAGAGGTCGAAGTCGTTGCCGACCGCGACCACCGTGGCCTTGCGGAAATCGGCCACGCCGAGCACCTCGTGGCCCGCCGCGGCGACGACCGCCGCCAGCTCCGGCGCGCCGATGACCAGCACCCGCGAGGGGCCGTAGCGCTCGGCGACGACCTGGCCGAGGATCTCCAGCGGCGTGAGCGCGTGCTCGACCCAGGACAACCCGAGGCCGTGCAGCTTGGCGCGCATCTCGGCTCCGGTCGCCCGGGAGTTGTTGGTGAGGAAGGCCACGCCGCGCCCGGCCCGGTGCAGCGCGGTCAGCGTCTCGCCGGCGCCGGGGATGAGCGTGGAGCCCTGCCAGACGCAGCCGTCGAGGTCGAAGACGAAGCCGCGACAGTCGGTGAGCACGCCCTCAGTCGCTGGCGGAGCGCTTGAACTCGGCGATCGCCTCGGCGTACACCTGCTCGGTGCGCTCGGCGATCGACGTCCACGAGAAGTGCGCCTCGACACGCCGCCGCCCGGCCTGGCCCATGCGACGCGCCAGCTCGGGATTGGCCAGCACGCGGGTGATCGCCTCGGCGAGGGCCTCGGGCTGAGCCGGCGGCACGAGCAGCCCGGTCTTGCCGTCCTCGACGACCTCCAGGATGCCGCCCACCGCCGAGGCCACCACCGGGGCCTGGCACGCCATGGCCTCCAGGTTGATGAGGCCGAACGGCTCGTACACCGACGGGCACGCGAACACGGCGGCGTGGCTGTAGAGCTGGGTCACCACGTCGACCGGCACCATCTCGTTGATCCAGCGGACGTTGGGTCGCGCCGCCACCGCGCGGCGCAGGCGCTCCTCGATCTCCGGCGTGTCGGGCGCCGAGGCGCACACCACCACCTGCACGCCCTCCGGCAGCCGGCCCGAGGCCTCCAGCAGGTGGAAGATTCCCTTCTGGTCGGTGATGCGTCCCACGAACAGCACGTAGGGCTGGCGCACGCCGAGCCGGTCCAGCGCCTCGCGCGCCTCGGTGCGCTTGAACAGCTCGGGGTCGATGCCGTTGTGGATCACGACCACACGGGCGGGATCGGCCCCGAAGTGGGCGAGGATGTCCTCGCGCATCTTGTGCGAGACGGCGATCACGCGATGGGCTGCCTCCACCGCCGTCTTCTCGATCCACGACGAGACGAGGTAGCCGCTGCCGAGTTGATCGGCCTTCCAGGGCCGCAGCGGCTCCATGCTGTGCAGCGTGACCACCAGCGGGATGCGGTAGAGCTGGCTGATCCACAGCGCGCCCATGTCGGCGTACCACGTGTGGGCGTGGACCACGTCGGCGTCCACGGGGTCGCGGGCCATGGCCAGCCCGATCGACAGCGTCTCCAGGGCGGGCGCGAAGCGGACGTCCTTGCCGCCCACGCGCTCCCACGGCGTGTAGCCGCGCAGGGTGATGGCGTCGGTGCGCGGCTCGCGGGGGCCGAAGCAGCGCACCTCCACGCCCATGCGACGGGTCAGGGCGCGGCTGAGCTGGTCGACCACGACGCCGGCGCCCCCGTAGATGTGCGGCGGGTACTCGCGGGTGATGAACAGCGCCTTCATGTCAGGCCGGCTCTCCGTGGGCGGGGGTGCCGGCAGTCCCCTCGCCCTCCTGGCGCTCGAGCTTGCGCGCGACCGTGCGCACGTCGATCCCCAGCAGGCGCGCCGTCAGGGTCTTGTTGCCTTTCGTCACTCGCAGCGTTTCCTCCAGCAGGCGCGCCTCCACCTCGGCCAGCGGCGTGCCGATCCGGATCGACAGCACGCCCTCGGGCAGCGGCGTGGCGCCGGCAATCTCGGCCGGCAGGTCGGCGATCTCGATGCGGCCACCGCGAGCCAGCACCACGGCCCGCTCGACGACGTTCTCCAGCTCGCGCACGTTGCCGGGCCAGGAGTACGCCTCGAGCTGGCGCACGGCGTCGTCGGTGACCCCCTCCAGCTTGCGGTTGTTCTTGGCCGCGTAGAGGCGCACGAAGTGATGGGCGAGGACCGGGATGTCCTCGCGGCGCTCCCGCAGCGGCGGCACCGTGATCGTGATGACGTTCAGCCGGTACAGCAGGTCCTCGCGGAAGCGCTTGTCCCGGACCATCTGGGCGAGATCCTGGTTGGTCGCCGAGACGACGCGCACGTCGACCCGCTGGCTGCGGGTGGCGCCGAGCCGCTCGAACTCGCCCTCCTGCAGGACGCGCAGGATCTTGGGCTGGGTCACCGGCGAGAGGTCGGCCACCTCGTCGAGGAAGAGGGTGCCGCCGTCGGCCAGCTCGAAGCGGCCCTCCTTGCGCCCGGCGGCGCCGGTGAAGGCGCCCTTCTCGTAGCCGAACAGCTCGCTCTCCAGCAGCATCTCCGGCAGCGCCGCGCAGTTGACCGCCACGAACGGTCCGCTCTTGCGCGCGGAGCCGTCGTGGATGGCGCGGGCCACGCCCTCCTTGCCGGTGCCGCTCTCCCCCTGGATCAGCACGGTGGCCGAGGAGTCGGCCACCTGCTCCACCAGCGTCATCATGCGCCGGAAGGCGTGGCTGGCGCCGATCATCGCGCCCTGGCGCAGCAGGTCGTCCAGGCGCTGCTGCAGCGCCTTGTTCTTGGCGATCAGCTCGCGGCGCTCGAGCGCCTTGTCGATGAGCTTGAGCAGCTGCTCGCGCCGGAAGGGCTTGGTCAGGAAGTCGTAGGCGCCGTCCTTCATCGCCTTGACCGCCTCTTCCACGGTGCCGAAGGCGGTCAACAGGATGACGTCGATGTCGGGGGCGATGGCCTTGGCCGCCCGCAGCAGCTCGAGCCCGGTCAGGCCCGGCATCTTGAGGTCGGTCACGATGAGGTCGATGCCGCCCGCCTGCACGCGCTCGAGGGCGGCGCGGCCGTCCGAGGCCAGCACGATGCGATAGCCCTCGCGCGTGAGCGTGCGTTCCAGGCTCTCACGCAGTCCGGGATCGTCGTCGGCGACGAGCAGCGTGGCCGACTCAGACATGGCTGACCGGCCGCTTCACCGGCAGGCGGATGACGAAGGTGGCGCCGGCCCCCGGGCGATTGCGCCAGGCCAGCACGCCGCCGTGCTCGTCGACGATCTGCCGGGTGATCGACAGCCCCAGCCCGGTGCCCTGGGGCTTGGTGGTGAAGAACGGCTCGAACAGTCGCTCGGCCACCTCGGTCGTGATGCCGTCGCCGGTGTCCGACACGGCGATCTCCACGCTGTCACCCTCGGCGTGGCTCTCGATCGTCAGGGCGCCGCCGCGGGAGAGGGCCTCCATGCCGTTCTTCACGAGATTGTGGATGGCCTGCCGCAGCAGCCCGCGGTCGATCTCCATCAGCGGCACCCGGGGATCGGTGGACACGTGGATGGTCAGCCCCTGCCGGGTGGCCACCGGGCGCACGAAGGCCGCCAGCTCCTCGATGAGGTGGTTGACTGACTCCTCCTCGAAGTTCGGCCGGGGGAAGCGTGCGAAGGCGAGGTATTCCTCGGTGAGTGCGTCGAGCGTGTTCACCTGGTCGCGGATGGCGGCCACCAGCCCGGTGGCCTCCTCCATGTCGGTGCCGGGGTGCACGCGCACGATGTCCTGCAGCATCTCGGCGTTGAGCTCGATGGCCGCGATCGGGTTGCGCACCTCGTGCGCGACCTTGAGCGACAGCCTCCCGACCGTGGCCATGCGCTCGGCCACCAGCAGCTCCTGCTGGGCGGCCTGCAGCTGGTTCACGGTGCCCGTCAGCTCGGCGTTCAGCCGCTCGACCTCGCCGCGGGCCCCGCGCTCACGCTCGGCCACGATGCCCACGATGACGGCCGGCATGCCGAACAGCACCGTCAGCAGCGTCACGCCGCTCCAGCCGATCCACGGCGGCACCAGCGCCGCGGCCTCGGCCATCAACCCGCCGGCGATCAGCGCAGCGGCCAGGGCGACCCAGGGGCCGAAGTAGTAGGCGTTGACGGCGACCAGGGGAAAGAACAGCAGGTAGAAGAGGCTGTCGCCGCCGCCGGTGAGGACGACCAGCACGAAGACCAGCAGCAGGTCGATGGCCAGCGCCCCCAGGAAGATCGCCCGGGTCTTGCGGGGGTGGATGGTGACGAGCGCGAAGATGCCGAGCTTGTAGAGGGCGAACCAGACGACGAGCGAATAGAGGTCGATCCGCTGGCGGGGCCGGAGCGGGACGAGCCCCAGGGTGGCCAGACCGCCGACCATGGCGGCGGCCAGCAGCACCGCGAAGACGCGCTCGTCGCGCTCCAGGAGCCGGAAGATCGCGTGCCACGGCTTGCGCTCGGCCGTCATCACCACGGTTGGCTTCGCCGACTATAGCACGCCGATCAGCACGTCTCTCCGGGCCCGGCCTGCGCTTCCTGCTCCAGGGCCCGGCTGCGCCGGTAGGTGCGCACGGCGAAGTACGCCGCGGCCAGGGCCACGGCGATCAGGGCCACCCAGCGCTCGACGCGGTGCACGTCGCGCACGATCTGCTCGACCTGGTCGGTGAAGAAGAACGCCAGGCCGAACGCCACCGGCACCCCCAGCAGCGCGCCCGCGGCGTCGACAGCCAGGAACCGCCCGAACGGCACGTGCGCGATACCGGCGGTGAGGAAGGCCGCCGCGCGCAGGCCCATCACGTGACGGGCCGTGAAGACGATCTTGACGCCGTGGCGTCGGTACGCCGCCTTCAGCGCCTCCTCGCGCTTGCGGCTCAGCACCAAGCGTACGATGCGCCAGGCGAGCACGCGCTCGCCCCAGTGGCGACCCACCCAGTAGAGCGCCACGTCGCCCGCGAGCACGCCCACCACGCACACGGGCAGCGTCAACCACCAACGCACCACGCCCTCGTGCGCGAGAACGCCGCTGGCGAGGACCGGCACCTCCTCGGGGATCGGGACACCGAGGCCGGCGAGAAACAGGATCAGGAAGATGCCAAGGTAGGTGAACTCCTCAAGGAATTGCTCGATCGATCCCACGGGCCTCCAGTGTATACTCTGGCCAATCTAGCGCGGTCGCGGTTCAGGGTAACCCTCCCAAAGGAGCGCGCCCCATGGCCGTCAAACTCTTCGTTGGTGGGCTCTCATTCTCAACCTCCAATGAGCGTCTGCGTGAGGTCTTCGCCGCCACCGGCTCCGTCGAGTCCGCGGCGGTCGTGACTGACCGCGACACCGGCCGCTCGCGCGGCTTCGGCTTCGTCGAGATGGCGACGCCGGAGGATGCCGAGCAGGCGATCAGCAAGCTCAACGGAACGTCGGTCGACGGTCGGACCATCCAGGTCGAGCGGGCGAAGTCCCCTGGCTCTGGTGGGGGGGGCGGCGGACGCGGCGGTGGTGGTGGTGGTGGCCGGCCTCGCTGGTAGCCCCCGAGTAACCTAACGCGACAGGCTGCCTCGAACCGCTCACCCGGCCGGTAGAATGACCGGGTGAGTGAGGCGCGGCGGCTGATCCTGCATACCGAGGCGTCGATCGGCTTCGGCGGCCAGGAGATCCGGATCGTCGCCGAGGCGCGATGGCTCCTGGATCACGGGTGGTCTGCGCTGATCGCCTGCCAGCCCCGTAGCCCCCTGTTCCAGGAAGGCTCGCGGCTCGGCGTGCCGGTGGCCGCCGTGCCCATGCGCCGGGCGCTCGACGTCGCCGCCCTCCTCGCCCTGCGGCGCCTCATTACCGAGCGGGACGTCGCGCTCGTCCATACCCACAGCTCGATCGACAGCTGGTTGGCGGGCCTCGCGGCGCGCTGGCGCCACCGGCCCGTCGTGCGCAGCCGTCACGTCACCATCGCCATCCCCCGCCGGCGCGGGCTCGTGTACCGTCTCGCCGACCGGATCATCAGCAGCGGAGAGGCGGCCGCGCGCGTGGTAGCGGCGGCGGGTGTGCCGGCTGGGCGGATCGTGCCGATCGCGCCCGGCGTGGACACCGCGCGCTTCCATCCCGGCGTCTCCGGCGCCGGCGTTCGCGCCGAGCTGGGGCTGGACGCCGCGCCGCTGGTCGGGCTGGTCGCCAACATCCGCGGCTCCAAGGGCCACGACGTGTTCCTGGACGCAGCCCGGGCGGTGCTGGCGCGGGAGCCGGCGGCACGCTTCCTGATCGTCGGCGACGGCATCGGCTTCGACGACGTGCGCCGCCGCGTCGGCGCGCTCGGCCTCGACACCGCCGTGCGGATGACCGGCTTCCGTCGCGACATCCCCGAGGTGATGGCCGCCCTCGACGTGCTCGTCCTCCCCTCCCTCCGCTCGGAGGCCGCCTCGCAGGTCATTGCGCAGGCGCTGGCGGTGGGCACGCCGGTCGTCGCCACCGACGTCGGCGGCAGCCGCGAGCTCATCCGCGACGGGGACACCGGCCGGCTCGTGCCGGCCGCCGACGCCGGCGCGCTGGCGGCGGCCGTGCTCGACTGCCTCGGCGATCGGGCCGGGGCCCGCGCGATGGCACGCCGGGGCCAGGCGCTGGTGCGGGAGCGCCACTCGCTGGATGCCGCCATGACGCGCACGATCGCGGTGTACGGCGAGCTGCTCGGGGGCCGGGCCTCCTGAGCGGCGTGGTACGGTGAAGCCAGGGACCGCACGCCGCTCGTGAACATCCACGTCTTCGCCACCGACTACGACGGAACGATCGCCGAGGGCGATATCGTCAGCGACACGACAGCGCGCGCGCTGGCCCGTGTGCGGGCCAGCGGCCGCAAGCTCCTGCTCGTCACCGGCCGCATGCTGCCCGACCTGCGCGCGGTCTGCCCCGACCTGGAGCGGATGTTCGACGCCGTCGTCGCCGAGAACGGCGCGCTCGTCTATTTCCCCGACCGGCGTGAGATGCGCATGCTCGGCGATGCTCCCGAGCCGGCGCTGGTCGAGGCCCTGCAACGGCGCGGCGTCCCCTTCGACGTGGGCGGCGCCATGCTGGCGACCCACGCCCCCTTCGCGGAGGCGGCGCTGGCGGCCATCCAGGAGACGGGTGTGGAGCGCTCGCTCGTCTTCAACAAGGGCGCGCTCATGCTGTTGCCGGGCGGCGTCACCAAGGGCACCGGCCTGACGGCGGCGCTCGAGGCGCTCGAGCTGTCGCCCCACAACATGGCCGGCATCGGCGACGCCGAGAACGACCACGCGTTCCTGTCGATGTGCGAATGCGCGGTGGCCGTCGCCGACGCGGTCCCCGCGCTGCGCGAACGGGCCGACTACGTGACCCGCGGCATGGCGGCCGACGGCGCCGTGGAATTCATCGAGGAGCACCTGCTCAACGACCTCGTGGAGATCGTCCCTCGCCTGCCGCGCCACCAGCTGCCGCTCGGCGAGGGGGCCGACGGGGCGCCGGTGACCGTGCCCGCTCACGGCGCGCGCCTGCTCATCGTCGGGCCGTCGGGCAGCGGCAAGAGCACGCTCACGGGCGTGCTGGCCGAACGCGTGCTGGACAGCGGTCGCTCGATGCTGCTGCTGGACCCCGAGGGCGACTACCGCACGCTGGCCGAGCTGCCGGGCGTCATCGTGTTCGGCGGCAAGGGCGAGCAGGCGTTGCCGGCGGCGGAGGAGCTCGACCAGCTCCTGCGCCAGTCACGCACGAGCCTCGTGCTCGACCTGAGCGCGATGACGCTGGCCGAGAAGGTTCCCTACGCGACCAAGGTGCTGGCGGTGGTGGCGGCGGTGCGCTCGCGCACCGGGCTGCCGCACTGGCTCGTCATCGACGAGGCGCACCACGTGCTCCCGGCCGGGGGCTCTCCCGCGGCCGAACTCGTCCGCCCCGGCGTCGAGGGGCTCGCGCTGATCACGCTCGACGCCGCCGAGCTGGCCCCCACGGTGCGCGCGCTGCCCAACGTGGTGGCCTCCACCGAGCTGGCCGCCTTCCAGCTTGGGCTGCGCACCGTGCTGGCCGCGCGGGGCTCACGCGAGGGCGTGCTGCCCCTGCCCGGGCCCTCGCTGGAGCGCGGAGAGGCGGCGCTGGCGTGGCTGGAGCCGAGCCCGCGCGCCGTGCGCTTCCGGGTCACCCGGCGGCGCGTGCATCACCGCCGTCACGTCCGCAAGTACGCGGAGGGCGAGCTGCCGCCCGAGCGCTCGTTCTTCTTCCGCGGGCCGACCGGCGCCCTGAATCTACGAGCCGTCAATCTGACGCGGTTCGCCGAGCTGGCCGAGGGCGTGGACGAGGCGACGTGGGGTCATCACCTCGCCGCCGGCGACTACTCGGGCTGGCTCCGCGAGATGATCAAGGACCCGGAGCTGGCCGACGAGATCGCCGTGATCGAGAGGGCCGGGGCGTCGCCGGCGGAGTCGCGCCGGCGGGTGCTCGAGCGGGTCCGCGCACGCTACGCGGTGTAACCGCCGGCCAGCGGACATCCCGGGCGCTCTTGTCGTCGCGCAGCCCCAGGAAGACCGGGTGGCGAAGCTTGCCGTCGCCGGTCCGTTCGGTGAATCCGAGCTGGGCAACCAGTCGCGGCTCCGTCCAGGTGACGGCGCGCGCGCGTGGCGCATCGGCGAACGGCGAGGCCGCGCGCGTCAGCGGCGTCAACCGGCGGTGGAGGTCGAGCAGGATCGCCGCGGTGAAGCCGGTCCCGACCTTGCCCGCGTAGCGGAGCGCGGGACCGTCCCAGGCGCCGACCAGCAGCGCGCCGAGGTGCTGGCGGCCACCCTGCGGGGCCGTGAACCCCCCGATGACAAATTCCTCCTCGGCCCTCACCTTCACCTTGCACCAGGCCGGCGAGCGCACGCCCGGCAGGTACGGCGAGGTCGGGTCCTTGCCGATCACGCCCTCGAGGCCGCGCCGGCGTGCCTCGGCGAACGCGCGCAGCCCGTCGCCGGCCAGTCGCCGGGCGAGCCGCAGCCGCGGCCCCTCGCGGACCTCGGCCTCGAGCGCCGCCCGGCGATCGGTGAGCGGCGACTGCAAGAGATCGCGGCCGCGGGCGTGCAGGCAGTCGAAGACGACGTAGGTGGGCGGCGAGGCGCCCTCGGCGCGGCGCTGCAGGAGCTGGAAGCGCGAGACGCCGCCGGCGTCGAAGACGACGACCTCGCCGTCGAGCACGAGCGTGGGCGCCGGCAGCGCGGCCACCGCGGCGGCGACCTCCGGAAAATCGCCGGTGCGGTCCTTGTCGTTGCGTGTGAGCAGCCGCGAGCGGCGCCCGTCCTTGAGGGCGATCAGGCGGATGCCGTCGTACTTTTCCTCCCACACCCAACCGGGGCGCTGGACGGGCGCGTCCACGAGGGTGGCCAGCATCGGCGCCACCCGCGCGGGGAGACTCACGCCGAGCGCGTGACCCGCGGCGGGTCGGCCGCCTGGGCGAGCTCGAGCTGTCGCGGCGTGGCGCCGGCGGCGCGGGCGATGCCGCCCATCGTCCGCCGGGAGACGACCGACAGCGCTCGGCTGACGGTCACGTCCTCCGACGAGGCGAATCGATCGCGGTGCTTGATGAGGAGCCACTGGCGATTGCGCGTGCGCACCAGCACCCACGAGCCCTTCAGCTTGCGGCCGAGGAGACGGAACTTCAGCTCGCCCTTGGCCAGGGCGGCGCCGACGTCGGCGCTCTCCGGCTCCCACGTCCCCCGGTCCCAGACCATGACGGTGCCGCCGCCGTACTCGCCCTCGGGGATCACACCCTCGAAGGCGTTGTAGTCCATGGGATGCGGCTCGGTCATCATGGCCAGCCGCTTCGTCGCGGGATCGAGCGACGGGCCCTTGGGCACCGCCCACGAGAGCATCGCCCCCTCGTGCTCGAGCCGCACGTCGTAGTGCAGATGGCTGGCGCGATGCTTCTGGACCACAAAGGCCAGGCCGCGGGAGCGCCGGCGCCCGGGCCGACCGGCGGGCTCCGGCGTGACGCCGAAGCGTCGCTTGCGCCGGTACTCGGCCAGCACGCCGTAGCGGCTGAGATCGGGCTCGGGCTCGCGCGGCCGGCTCATGACGACATTGTACCGACCTCGCGGCGGCGGGCCGCGAAGCGACGCAGGTTGGCCTGCGCGCGCCGGCCCTCGGCCTCGAGCGCGAACCCGGCGGCCTCGACGGCCCGCTCGGTATCGCGGTTGGGATGGCAGCCGCCCGCGAACCACGTCCAGGCCGGCTGGATCGCGTCCTGGACGCGCGCCCGCCACGGCGTCGTCGCCCGCACGTGCTCGAGCGCGCGCAAGGTGCCCGCGGGATGGAGAACACGACGCACCTCCGCGAGGCCGGCGGCCGGATCGGGCACGCTGCACAGCACGAGGCCGCTCATCACGGTGTCGAAGCAGCCGTCGCGGAAGGGTAGCGCCTCGGCACTCGCCTGCACCAGCGGCACGGTGGGGGCGCGGCGGCGCGCCCGCCGCAGCGCCTCAAGCGAAGGATCGAGGCCGACCGCGCGGGCGACGCTCGGAACCAGCGGCAGATTGCGGCCGGTGCCGCAGCCCAGGTCGAGCGTCCGCCCGCGGGCGCCGTCGGTCATCCAGCGCCGCCAGCGCGCCAGCCCACGCCACTCCGCGAACGCGCAGATCGCGTCGTACAGCCAGGGGATCTGCTCGACGCCGCGCATGCGCGTATGCTACGCCTCCCGGAGGGGACCACACCATGGCGCTGCCGCTGATCCACGTCGATGCCTTCACGGCGACGCCCTTCGCCGGCAATCCGGCCGCCGTGTGCCTGCTCGAGGCGCCGCGCGAGGCCGGCTGGATGCAGGCGCTGGCCGCGGAGATGAACCTGCCGGAGACGGCGTTCGTGGTGGCGCAGCCCGATGGCTTCGGCCTGCGCTGGTTCACGCCGACCATCGAAGTGGACCTGTGCGGCCACGCCACGCTGGCCGCGGCGCACGTCCTGTGGCAGGAGGACCGCCTGGCGCCCGGCGCCGTCGCTCGCTTCCACACGAAGAGCGGGGTCCTGACCGCGGCGCGACGCGGTGACTGGATCGAGCTCGACTTCCCGGCCGAGCCCGCGTCAGCGGCCGAGCCGCCGGCGGCCCTGCCCGCCGCACTCGGCGTCACCGCGAAATGGACGGGCCGCAATCGCTTCGACTGGCTGGTGGAGGTCGACTCCGCGGCCACGGTTCGCGCCCTGGCGCCGGACCTCGAACGGCTGGCCAGCGTGCCGGCGCGCGGCGTGATCGTGACCGCGCCCTCCGACGATGCCCGCTACGACTTCGTCTCGCGCTTCTTCGCACCGCGAGCCGGCATTCTCGAAGATCCGGTCACCGGCTCCGCCCACTGCTGCCTCGGGCCCTTCTGGGCCACGCGCCTCGGCCGGACCGAGCTCACCGGATACCAGGCCTCACGGCGCGGCGGCACCGTCCGCGTGCGACTGGCCGGCGAGCGCGCCGTCCTCGCCGGCCTGGCGGTCACGGTCTTCCGCGGCACGCTGAGCGCCTGAGCCGCCCTCCCCACGCCGAGGGGGCGCGGGCGCAAGCCGTCATACGCGGCCGCGAGGCCACGCCGCCGCCCGAGCCGCGGCGTGTGTCTCAGCGGCTCGTCGGGAGCAGGTACAGCATGGCGTAGACGATCACGCCGGTGACCGAGACGTACACCCACACCGGCAGCGTCAGTCGCGCAAGCCGGGCGTGGCGCGCGAACTCACCGCCCAGCGCGCGATAGAGCGTGGTGAGCACGAACGGCACCATGGCGGCGGCCAGCACGATGTGCGAGACGAGCAGCGGGACGTAGACCACGCGTATCCACCCCTGGCCCGCGAACGGTCGGGAGCCGGCCACCGCGTGGTACGTGACGTAGGAGACGAGGAACAGAACCGAGACGCAGAACGCGCCGAGCATGCACGCACGGTGGGCGGCGATACGGCGCCGCCGGATGAAGCGCCAGCCGGCCGTCAGCAGCACGGCGCTGGCGCCGTTGAGCAGCGCGTTGAGCGTGGGCAACGCGGAGACGTCGGCGCGGCCGCCCCGGCCCGGCGGGTGCCCGAGGAGCAGCACCGCCACCACCAGCACGATCGCGAGGGACAGCAGGCCGATGAGCGGCAGGGCGACTCGATCTCGCACGGCGCCCCATCGTACTCCACCGGGCGCGCGGGCGGGCTGGCGGCGGCGGCGGCGCTACCGGGTGTCGGTGATCCGCACCTCGGTCGTGCTCTGCGGGCCCAGGCTCGCGCCGCCCCGAGGGTTGGTCAGGATGACCGAGAACGACTTGACGGGCTGCGCGCCCAGCTCGATCTGCAGCGGGATGCGGATGAGCGCGCTCGCCTGGTTGGAGGCGAACGAGACCTGTCCGGTCGTCGCGACGTAGTCGTTCAGCGCGGTGGCGGTGCCGTCGATGGTGGCGAAGTCCACCGAGACGCCGCTGGCGCCGCCGCCGGTCCGGCTCACGGTCAGCACGGCCACGCACGGCAGCGTCGCGCACTCGGTGGCAGAATAGACGGTGGCGCCGAACTGCACGACGCCGCTCACGTCGTTGTCGTGGATCACGACCGTCGCGACGCTCGGCGTCCCGAGCGTTGCGCCGCCGCCGGGTGAGGACAGGGCAACCGTGAACGAGTGGTCGCCCTCGTGTCGCGTGTTGGGCAAGACCGGCACGGTGATGTCGATGACGAAGGTGCCCGCCTGGAACGTCAGCACCCCCGAGGCCGCTTGGTAGTCCAGGCCCGCGTGCGCGGTGTCGTCGACGGTCGTGTAGACGACCGTGGCCGGGCCGGCGGTGCTGTTGCTCGGGCGCCGTATCGACAGCGTGACGAATCCGAACTCGCTGGAATTGTAGGTCGCGCTGTTGAAGGCGAGCGCGCCCGCGAGATCGTTGTCCACGATGGTGACGCCGGCGGTGCTCTGGGGACCGAGCACGGCGCCGGCGGTGCCGCCGACGACGCTCAGGGTCACCGTGAAGCTCCGGTTGCCGTCCTGGCGGCTGTTGGCGATCGTCGGCACGGTGGCGTTGAGCGTGGCCACGCCGGCGTTGAAGGTCAGCATCCCGGTGGTCGCGCGATAGTCGGTGCCCGCTACGCCGGTGCCGTCGCCGGTGGTGTAGCGGACGATGACGGTCCCGGTCGTCCCGGTACGCTCGATGGGCAGGGTGGCGGCCGCCCCCTCGCCGGCCGTGTAGGCGGGCGCGCTGAACTGCACGGTCGACTCGTTGTCGAGGATCTTGAGCACCGCCGTGGTTCGGGCGCCCAGCGTGGCGCCGCCGCCCGGGTTGCTGAGCGTGAGGTTGACGGTCTTGTTGCCCTCGGCCACGAGGTCGTCGGGCGCCAGCGTGATGATCACCGTCTGGGTCGTCTGATTGGCACCGAACGTCACGGTCGTATTGCCTGGCACGTAGTCCGCGCCGGCCACCGCCGTGCCGTCGGTCGTCGTGAAGTCCACGGTGACGCCGCTGGCGGTGCCGCCCGTGCGGCTCAGCGTGATCGTCGCCGTCGGCGCCGGCTCGCTGGCGGTGTAGAGCGCCTGGCTGAACTGCACGACACCGGCGACGTCGTTGTCCGTGATGGTCAGGACGGCCGTGTCGCGAGCGCCGAGGCTCACCCCTCCACCGGGATTGGTGAGCTGCAGCATCACCGTCTCGTTCCCGTCCCTGACGGTGTCGTTCAGGATCGGGATCGCCACCGTCTGCGTCGTCACGGTGGCCGCGAAGGTGATCGTCCGCACCACCGGCAGGTAGTCCACGAGGGCGGTCGCGGTGCCCTGGCCGTCCACCGTGATGAAGTCGACGGTGACCGGCCCGCCGACCCCGCCGGTGCGGGTCAGGGTGATCTGCGCACTGGGACCGGCCTCGGTCACGGTGTAGGTCGCCGCCGAGAACTGGACCTGGCCGCCCTGATCGTCATCCACGATGGTGACCGGCACCGAGCACTGCGACGGCGGGCCCAGCACGAACGTGGTGCACGTGGTCGGGGCGAAGGCCACCGTGGCCGCGATGGGCGGCGAGAAGCGCGGGTTGCTGAGCCGGACGTCGAAGGTCTCGTTGCCCTCGATGAGGGTGTCGTTGACGACGGGGATCGACACGGTCTGGCCGCGCACGGTGGCGGCGAACGTGAGGGTGCGGGTCACCGCCGTGTAGTCACCCGGTGCCGTGGCCGTCCCGTTCACGGTGGCGAAATCCACGAGCAGCGTACCGACGGCGGCACCGTGCCGCTCGACGGTGATCACGGCCGGCCCCTTGTTCTCCACGACCGAGAAGCCGAGCGCGCCGAACTTGACGGTCTGCTCGTCGTCCACGATCGTCACCACCGACTGGCTCGGGGTACCGAGCACGGCCGGCAGGCTCGGGTTGAACAGCCTGAGCACGATCGTCTTGTCACCCTCGGCCAGCGCGTTGTCGACCACGGGGAACGTGAAGGTCCGCGTCGCCTCACCGACTCCGAACGTGACCATCCCGGGCACCGTCAGGTTGTAGCCGACCCCGTTGACGGCGGTGCCGCCGAGGACGTCGTAGCTCACGGTGAGGCCGCCGGCCTGTCCGCCGGTCCGGGTGACGGTGACGGTCGCCGATCCGGCGTTCTCGTTGACGGTGTAGGCCGATGCGCTGAAGGCAAGCGTGCCCGCCCGATCGTCGTCGGTGATCAGCAACGTGGCCGGGTTCGTGCCCACGATGGCGGCCCGGCCGGGCGTGAAGGGCGTGGTCGTGGGGTTGCTCAGTGACAGGATCACCGACTGCAAGCCCTGCAGCGTGTTGTCGTTGACGATCGGGACGCCGAACGACTGGCTCGAGACCCCCGGCAGGAACATCAGGGTGCCGCTCGTCGCCGTATAGCGGGCGGGAGCCGTCGCGGTCCCGTCGGCGGTCGCGTAGTCGACGTGCACCTCGACGGTGGGATCGCCCGATCGGACCACGGTGATGATCGCCGCCGACGTCCCCTCGGTGGCCCCGAACACCGCTGACGCGAACTGGACCCGCGGCTCGTTGTCGAAGATCGTCAGCGTCGCCGCGGTGCGTAGGCCGAGGATCGGACTGCCGGCCAGCCCGGCCGGCTGGGCGTTGCTGATCGCCAGGTTCACCGTACGGTCGGCGTCGGCTGTCTGGTTGTCGGTGATGAGGACCTGAGCCGTCGCCGTCGACTGCCCGGCCAGGAACGTCACCGTCGCGTTTGGCACGCTGAAATCTCCCGGCGCCGCGGTGCCAGGCGTGGCGGCGAAGGTCACGGTGACGCCGCCGGCCAGGCCACCTACCCGGCTCAGCCCGATCGTCGCGACGCCGGCATTCTCGTTGACGGTGTAGGTCGCCGAGCTCAACGAGATGACACCGCCCTGATCGTCGTCGAGGATGGTGAGACTCGCCGTGCAGGTCGTGGCGGTGGACGACAGGCAGGAGTCCACCGCCACCGGCACCGGGGTCAGCGGCCCGGCCAGGCGCGGGTTGCTCAGCGTCAGGGTCAGCGACTCGTTGGTCTCGAGGAGCGCATCGTTCGTGATCGGGACCAGCACGGTCCGCGTCGTGACGCCCGCGGCGAACGTGAGGGTGGTGGCGACGGGCGTGTAGTCGCCGCCGGCCACCGTGGCCGTGCCGTCGCCGGTGGCGACGTCCACCAGCACGCTGCCGGCGCTGCCGGTCCGCACGACGGTGACGACGGCGTTGCCGGCCGCCTCGTCCACCGTGTAGCCGATCGCCGAGAAGCCGATCGAGTTGTCGACGTCGGTGATGCGCAGCAGAGCGCCGGAGGGCGTCGCGATGGTGGCGCCACCGGTGGCGTGGCTCAGCAGCAGGTTCGCGCTGCGGACACCGACCGTGTTGTTGAGCACCGGCACGCTGACGGTCTTGGACACCTCGGCGGTGTTGAAGGTGAGGGTCTGGGTCGTGGTCGTGTAGTCGGTCCCGGCCAGGGCGCTGCCGTCGCTGGTGGCGAAGTCGACCGTGACCGGGCCGGCGCCACCGACGATGCGCCGCACCGTGATGGTGGCGGGTCCGGCATCCTCCCGCACGTCGTAGATCGGCTGGCTGAAGCCGAAGATCCCGCCCGAGTCGTTGTCCAGGATGGTGACGGTGACCGTACAGGTGGCCACCAGGGCCGGCGCGGCCGGGGTGGCGCTGGCGCACGAGCTGCGGCCGATGGTCGCGTTGGTCGGATTGGTGAAGACGACGTCGAACGACTCGTCGCTCTCGGCGATCGTGTCCTCGGTGAGGATCACGTCGAACGTCAGCACGCTCACGCCGGGGCCGAAGGTCAGGGTGCCGTTGGTGGCGCCGTAGTCGCCGGTGCCGGTGGTGGCGGTGCCGTCGGCGGTCGTGAAGTCGAGGGTCGTCGTGGTGCTGACGTCGCCCGAGCGCACCACCGTGATCGTCGCCTTGCCGGTGCCCTCGCCCACGGTGTAGGCGGTGGCGCCGATGCGCAGCTCGGTCTCGACGATTTGCAGCGTCGCCGCCGCGGTGCCCAGCGACGGGCTCCGCCCGGTGAAGCCGGCCGGCAACGGGGTGGTCAGGGCGAGATTGATCGTCTCCGTCCCCTCGACCGCGAGGTCGGGGTTGATCGGTACCGTGACGGTCTTCACCAGCTCGCCGGCGCCGAACTCGACCAGCTGGGTGACTGCGGTGTAGTCGCCGCCTCCCGTGGTGGCGGTACCGTCGGCGGTCGAGAAGGTCACGAGCGTGGCGTCGGGGCACGACGGCGGCGGGCCAGCCAGCGGGACCGGGCAGCCGGCGGTGCCGCCGCTGCGCACGATCGTGACCACGCCCTGGCCGTCCTTCTCCTGGGCCACGAAGCTCGCGGCGGCGAACGCGATGGCCCCGGCGACGTCGTCGTCCTTCAAGGTCAGGGTCGCCGTGTTGCGGCCGGTGGCGATCACGCCGACGGTCGGCGCGGTCAGCGTCAGGTTGACGATCTTGTCGGCGGCCACGACCTTGTTGTCGATGATCGGCACCGGCACCGTCGCCACCGTCTGGCCGGGGCCGAACGTCACCAGGAAACCCACCACGGCGGTGTAGTCGGTGCCGGCCAGGCCGGTGCCGTCGGAGGTGGTGAACGTGACGGTCAGCGGCCCGCTCACGGCGCCGGTCCGCTCGACCTGGATCGCCGCCGTGCCCGCCGCCTCACTCACGTCGTAGTTGGCGAGCTGGAAGCCGACCGTCTGGCTGGCGTCGATGATGCGCAGCACCGCCGTCGTCCGCGTGCCCAGCGTGGGGGCCACCCCCACGCCGGACGGCAGGGGATTCCGGATCCGGAGGTTGACGGTCTTCACGCCATCGGGGCTGCCGCCGTCGTTGATGATCGGGATCGTGAACGAGGTCGTCGTCTCGCCCGCGTTGAACGTCACCGTGGCCTGGGTGGACCCGTAGTCCGTCCCGACCCCACCGGTCTGGGGCGGGGTGGTGGCCGCGAAGAGGTCGCCCGTCTCGGCGATGACGCTCACGCCGCTGGCCAGGTTCGCCGGCCCGGTCCGGGTCAGCGTGATGGTCGCCAGCCCGCTCGCCACGTCCTCGGGCACGCTGTAGGTGGCGGCGGAGAACTCGATGGTGCCACCGACCTCGTCGTCGCCGATCGTGAGGACCGCGCTGCGCGGATCGGCCAGGCCGGGGCCGCGCGGCGAGTCGGTGTTGCTGGGCGTGGAGCTGACGATGAAGACGGTCAGCGTCTTGGGGCCGTCCACGACGGTGTCGTCGAGGAAGGGCACCCGGAACGTCTTCGTCGTCTGGTTGGGCGCGAACGTGAACGCGGTGTCACGGGCGGCGACGCCGCCGCCGAGATCCACGAAGTCCACGCCGGGCACGGCGGGCGTCGGGCCCCCCGTGAACGCGATGATGTCGAGCGTCAGCGGCCGCGCCAGGAATATCGGCAGGCCGGTACGCACGACGGTGATGAGCGCCTCCCGGGCTCCCTCCAGCGCGCTGTAGCTGTCGGCCGACAGCGTGACGAAGTAGAGGTCGTCCTCCACGATGCGGAACAGGGCGTTGGAGCCCAGGATCTGCGCGCCGATCTGCTGGCCGTCCTGCAGGACCGACGGAGAGGGGTTGGTGAGGCTCACCTGGATGTCCCGGCTGCCCTCGGGGACGTCGTTGCCGTGGATGGTGACCGGGACGACCTTGCTGATCTCGCCGGCCTGGAACGTCAGCACCGTGTTCACGACGTCGAAGTCGATGCCCGGGCGTGCATGGAAGTCGCAGTCGGGCCCGAACACGAAGCACTCGTCGGCGTGGAACGTGACGGTGACGGGACCGCCGGTGCCCCCGGTGCGACTCACCGTCACCAGCGCGACGGGGCTATCCGTCGGGCCACCCTCCGTGATGCTGCCGCCCGACACCGTGAAGCTGCCGCCCCGATCGTTCTCCTTGATGAGGACGGCGGAGGTCGTGCGCGGCCCCAGGGTGGCGGCGGCGGGCGGCTGCAGGTTGCTCAGGGTGACCGTGAACTGCTTGTCGGGCTCGACCAGCTGATTGTCGACGAGGCGCACGGTGAAGCTCTGGCTCGTGACCCCCTGGTCGAAGGTCAGCGAGCCAGAGGCGCCGAGGTAGCTGGCCGGTGCGGTGGCGGTGCCGTCGCTCGTCGCGAAATCGACGGTGAGCCGGCCCGAGGGCGACGTGCGATCGACGGTCACGGTAGCCACCGCCGAGCCCTCGGCCACGGTGAACGTCGCCTTGCTCAGCTGCACGGTGGCCTGGGCGTCGACGATGAACAGCGTGGCCGTGTCCTGGGTGCCCAGGGTCGGCGTCCCCAGCGCGCCGGCCGGTTGCGGGTCGCTGAGCTTGACGTAGAGGAACTCGGTGCCCTCGGGGGTGGCGTCGACCAGGATCGGGATGCGAACCGTCTTGGCCGTCTCGCCGGCGCCAAACGTCACCCGCACGTCGGTCGACGTGTAGTCGGCGCCCGCGGTGGCGGTGGCCGGATCGAGCGGAGGCGCGACCACGAACAGGTCGCTGGTCTGCAGCCGGACCGAGACGCCGCCGGCCTGGCCGCCGCTGCGCACGACGGTGACCACGGCCTCGCCGCCGTTCTCGTTGACGGTGTAGGTCGGCCCGCTGAACTGGATCACGCCACCGATGTCGTCGTCGGTGATCGTCACCTCGGCCAGGGCCGGCGCCACCAGGGTGACGGCGCCCACGGTGATGGTCGGGTTGCTGAGGAGCACGTTGAACGTCCGTGGGCCCTGGGGCAGCGCGTTGTTGATGATCGGCACGGTGAACGTCCGGGTGGTGATGCCGGTCCCGAAGGTCACCGTGCCCGTGGTCGGGGTGTAGTCCACCGCGGCGGCGGCCTTGCCGACGCCGGACGGGAGCTGATCGGCGGTGGTGTAGTCGACGGTGACCTGCCCGGTGCTGACGCCGCCCCTGGTGACCGTCACGGTGAGGAAGCCGGCGCCCTCGCTCACCGAGTAGGTGGCGGCGCTCAGCCGGACGTGCGGCTCGTCGTCGTCGATCGTCAGCACCGCGCTGACCTGGGGCCCCAGGGTCCCGCCCCCGCCGGGGGTGGACAGCCTGAGCGTCACGGTCTCCGGTCCCTCGCCGAGCGTGTCGTTGATGATCGGGATCGTGAAGGTCTTCAGCACCTCGCCGGCGGCGAACGTCAGGCGGCCGGAGGTCGCGGTGTAGTCGAGCCCGGCCGTCGCGGTGCCGTCGACGGTGGCGTAGTCGACCGTCACGCCACTGGCCACGCCGCCCGTGCGCTTGACGCGGATGCTCGCGGTCCCGGCGCTCTCCAGCACCGAGAAGGTCGCCGCATCGAACTCGACCGCCCCGCCCTGGTCGTCGTCAATGATCGACAGCAACGCCGTCGAGCGGGCCGAGACGAGCTGGGCCACGCCGCTCGGGGTCGGACTGCTCAGGGTCAGGTTGACGGTCTCGGTTCCCTCGGCCAGCGTGTCCTGCAGGATCGGGACGACGAAGCTCTGCGTCCGCACGGTCGTCGGCGTGCCGCCGGCCGGGAAGACGAGGGTGCCGGTGGCCGTCGTGTAGTCGAGGCCGGCGGTGGCGGTGCCGTTACTGGTGGCGTAGTTCACCGTCACGGGCACCGCGTTGACCCCGGTCAGCTCGACCGTGATCGTGGCCGCGCCGGCCGCCTCGCTCACCGAGTAGTTGGCGGCGCTGAAGCCCAGGGCCAGCTCGTCGTCGACGATGCGCAGCACCGCCGACGTACGGGTCCCCAGGAGCGCGCCGCCACCCGGCGCGGACAGCGTGAGATTGACGGTCTCCACGCCCTCGGGCGTGGCGTCGTCGAGGATCGGGACGGCGAACGTCTTCACGGTCTCGCCCTGGCCGAACGTCAACGTCCCGCTGGTGGGCGTGTAGTCGGCGCCGGCGGTCGCGCTGCCGTCGCTGGTGGCGTAGACGACGGTGGCGCCGGCGGCGGTGCCGCCGGTCCGGCTGACGGTGATGACCGCGCTGCCCACGTTCTCCGCCACCACGAACACGGGACCGGCGAACTCGACCAGGCTGGTCGCATCGTCGTCGGTGATCGTCAATGTCGCGTTGAACGGATTGACGATCTCGGCGCCGGTGGCGCTGTTCAGCGAGAGCTTCACCGTGCGGGGGCCGTCGACGCGTACGTTGTTGAGGATCGGAACCTTGAACGACTGGGCGGTGGCGCCGGCCGCGAAGGTCAGCGTTCCCGATGCCTTCCGGTAGTCGATCCCGTCGACGGCAGTGCCGTCGGCGGTCGTGTACTGCACCGTCACCGCGCCGGTGGTGGCGCCACCGCGGCGCAGCGTGATGACCGCCTCGGCCTGCGTCTCCGTCCCGCTGAAGGCGGCGGCGGTGAAGGCCACGTTGCGGGCGGCGTCGATGATCGTCAGGGTCGCCGAGGTCCCGGAGCCGAGCGCGCCGCCGCCACCCGGGTTGGTCAGCGCGAGCATGGCCGTGAGATTGCCCTGGGCGCGCCCGTCGTTGAGCACGGTCACGCCGAAGGTCAGCGCGGTCTGGCCCGCCCCGAAGGTCAGCGTCCCCGTCACCGGCGTGTAGTTCGCTCCGGCCGCCGCCGTACCGTCGGTGACGGCGTAGTCGACGGTCACGCCGCTGGCCGTGCCGCCCGTGCGCTGGACGGTGATCGTCGCCGTGGCCGTCCCGTTCAGCGGCGCCGGCTCGTTCACGTTGAAGTTCGGGGCGCTGAACTTCAGCGTCCCGCCCCGATCGTCGTCGATGATGTTGATGACGGCCGTCGAGCGTACGCCGAGGACGGCGTTCGGGCTGCCGCCCACGACGTTGAGCAGGCTGAGCCCCACCGTCTGGGTGCCGTCGGCGCGGGTGTCGTTGATGATCGGGACGGGCACCGTGACGCTGCGCACCCCGGGGGCGAACGTCAGCGTCCGGCTCACGGCGGTGTAGTCGACGCCGGCGGTGGCGGTACCGTCGGCGGTCACGAACTGGACGGTCACCGTGCCGGCGGCGGGCCCGGAGCGCGTCACCGTGATGACCGCCGGTCCCGCGTTCTCTGACACCAGGTAGGTCGAGGCGCTGAAGTTAATCGCCGACTCGTCGTCCAGGATCGTCAGCGTGACCGTGCGGCGGCTGCCCAGCGTGGCGCCGCCGGTGGGGTTGCGCAGCGTGAGCGTCACCGTCTCGTCCCCGTCCGGCGCGAGGTCGTCGAGGATCGGCACGTTGATGCTGGTCACGACCTGGCCCGGCGCGAAGACCAGCGTCTGCGAGACGGCCTGGTAGTCGGCGCCGGCGGTGGCGGTCCCGTCGCTGGTGAGGAACTCGACACTGGCCGGCCCGCTGGTGTCGCCGGTGCGCTGCACGCCGATCGTGATGCTCCCGGCGTTCTCGTTCACCTGGTAGCCGGCGGCGGTGAACTGGATGATGCCGCCGTCGGCCACCTGGGTGACGAAGGCGTCGAGCAGCCCGGCCGCATTCTGGATGGGCGCGGCGGTCGGGAACACGGCCGAGTTGGTGGACCCGGTGAGATAGGCGATGCCGTCGACGTCCACCACGATGGCCTGGGCGACGTCGTCACCGGCCCCGCCGAGGTACGTCGAATAGACCAGGGCCCCCCCCGTGGCGGTCAGCTTCGTGACGAACGCGTCGAGGCCGCCCGCGAGCTGGGCCTGCAACGGCGACAGCGTCGGGAAGTCGATCGACTCCGTCGACCCGGTCACGTACACCGTGGCGTCCGTCGGGTGGATGGCGATGGCATTGCCCACGTCGTCGGCGCCACCGCCGAGATAGGTCGAGAAGACGAGCCCGTTGCCGGCCGGGTTGAGCTTGGTGACGAAGGCGTCGCTGCCGCCGGCCAGCGCCGGTTGCAGCGCTCCGGCCGACAGCGGGAAGTTCGTCGAGGTCGTGGAGCCGGTGACGTAGGCGTTCCCGAGCGTGTCGACGGCCAGCCCCAGCGCCACGTCGTCGCCGGCACCGCCGAGATAGGTTAGATAGACGACGTTGCCGGCCGTGTCCAGCCGGCCGACGAACGCGTCGGTCTTGCCACCCCGGGTCGGCTGCAGCGCGTTGACCACCGGCAGGTTGGTGGAGGTCGTGGCGCCGGCGACCCACACGTGGCCCGCGCTGTCGGCGACGATGGCCTGACCGCTGTCCTCGCCGGAGCCGCCCAGGAACACGCAGTAGTCGAGCGCGTTGCCGGCGGCGGCCACGCGGGCGACGAAGGCGTCGCTGCCAGTGCGCTTGGTCCCCAGGCAGGTGATCGCATTGTTGTTGGGGAACGACACTGAGGACGTCGAGCCCGTCACGTAGGCGTTGCCGGCCGCGTCTACCGCGATCCCGAAGGCGAAGTCCTCGGTGTTGCTGCCGAGGTAGGTGGAGTAGACGAGCGCGCTGCCGTCGGGATCGAGCTTCGCCACGAACGCCTCGCTGCCGCCGCGCGTCGTGGTCTGGAAGGCGTTGACGACCGGGAAGTTGTTGGACGTCGTCGTGCCGGTGACGTACGCATTGCCGCCGGTGTCGACGGCGATCGCGTTGCTGGCGTCGGCCCCGCTGCCGCCGAGATAGGTCGAGTAGAGCAGCGCCGTGCCGGTCGCGTCCAGCTTGGCGACGAAGACGTCGGTGTCCACACTTCGCGTGAGCTGCAGCGCCCCCGCCGAGACGGGGAAGTCGGACGAGATCGTCGAGCCAGTGACGTAGGCATTGCCGAGGGCGTCGACCACCACGCCCAACCCCTGATCGTTGGAGGCGCCGCCCAGGTACGTCGAGTAGCCGAGCACCGGATCGATGATGAGCGGGCGCGAGGCGTCCCAGGCGGCGACGCGGAAGCGGACCCGGGCGCCCTCGAGCGTGTAGCCGCCTTCGACGGGCCGGCGCCCACCCTCGGCCTCCTGATAGATGATCGGCCGGCGCAGCCGCACGTCGCCGGCGCCCGTCGCGACCACCAGATCTCCGCTCGCGTCGATCCGCAGGCTGTCGGCACCGTCGAAGGCCAGCTCCACGGCGCCGGGATCCGCCCCCGGCGCGACCACGAAGTCGTACTCGAGCTCGCGCTCGGTGCCATAAAACACGAGGCTGACGCCCGGATAGAGGTCGGCGTAGTGCACGCGCCCGAACGTGGGCACGTCGCGGCGCCAGCGGGCCGGCTCCCCCAGGAAGTAGTGACTGCGGCCCGGCCGCGGCGCCTCACCGCTGACGGTCACGGCCGCATCGGCGCCGACGAAGCGCATCCGCACCACCGACGGCGACTCACCCTGATCGCCACCGGCCGGTCGCGGTCGGCTCGCGAGCAGCGATCGGCTGCTTCCCGGCGTCAGGACGAGCACGGTCTCGGTGGGCGTGAGGAACAGCCCATAGCCGCGGCCGCGCGTCAGGAACTTGACCGAGCCGTCCGCCTGACCCTGGTTCGGCTCGAACGCGAGCGGAAGCGGTCCGCCGGCGCCCAGGGTGGCCGCCGCCCTGGCCGGGACTGGCTGGGCCAGCACGCCGGCGAGCACGGCGAACACGAGCACCGGGATGGTCGGTACGACGCGGACAAATCTCGAAATGACACCGCTGGGGCCTGGGCTGGGCACTGGCCGGCTCCGGGTGCTACCCCGCGAATGACTCGCGCTGCTCGGAGGTCGCTCATCGACCGGCCAGCCCGACCGGTCGCGTTCCAGCACCCGTTGCCATGGGCGCCCGCCGTGTCGGCGATTGTAGGACAACCAAACACACGGCTCCTAGCTCTGAGTTCGTCGTCGCGTTCCCGCCATCCGCCGACGTGAACTCTAACGTCCCGTGGCGTTTGCTGTTTGACACGCCCGGTTCGAAAAACCTAGAATCGGCGCGACCCATTCGGCCTTGATGGAAGCCAACGTCGACGACATCGCCCGCGAGCTCGCCGCGCTGACCCAGCGCTTCGTGGACCTCGGCACCCGGCTGGCCGAGGCCGCGAGGGGGCTGGAGGCCGCCGGTGCCCCGCCGGCCAACGGCCTCGTCGAGGATCTCGCCGGAGCCCGAGGACAGTTCGTTCAACTCCGCTCCCAGACGCTCGACGCCGCCGCCGCCGTGGGGGTCGCCCAGGCGGCCGAGCCCCAGAGCCTGCACGACCTCGCGCCGTTGCTCGCCGCCATCGGCGAGGCGCTCCGGGCGCAGGCGCGCCGCGCGGCGCTCGAGCACGCGCAGCACGGCGCCGTGGACACGCTCGACCGCGTCCTGCAGATCATCCATCGAGATGATCCGAAGTTCGCCGCGCTCGTGGCCTGCCACGGCCAGGCGCAGGAGACGCGCGCCGCCGTCCTGGCGCTGACCGAGATCGAGTCGGAGGACGCGCGCCGGGTCGTCGCCGGCGTCGGACCGTTCGCCGACCTGCTCACGCTGATCGACAATCAAGAGGGACTCGACGACGATCGGTACGCACAGCTCGAGGAGGGTGTCTCGCACGGGTTCGGTCGGGCGCTCGCGGTGGCAGCGGCCCGCGGTCGACTCGGCTTCGAAGGCGAGTTCGTCGAGGCGCCGGCGGCGCCCGAGCCCGAACCGGCGGCGACCGAGCTGCCACTCGAGGATCCGCCCCTCGCGGTGCAGGCAGAGCCCCCGGATACGATCGAGGCCAGTGCCCCGGCGATCGAGCCGGAGCCCGTCGTCTCCGAGGCGGTCCCGTCCTCCGAGTCGTCCCTGATCCTCGAGTCCGAGCCCGAACCAGAGTCGGAGCCCGCGCCGGAGACCACCGCCGTCGCGGTCGCCGAGCCGGCGCCCGTGACCGAGGTGGCCGTGGATCCGTCGGCGCCCGACGAGACCGCGCAGTGGTGGCTGGCGGCGTGGGCCCGCTGGTCGGGCTGGAAATCGAGCCACGATTTCCAGTCGGCGGTGCGGGAGGAGCTGGGCAAGTACCCCTACCTGCTCTCGGTTCCGATCCAGAGGAGTCCGGAGTACGAGGACGGATTGCTGGCCTACGGCTACTCGATCCTGATGGACCACGTCGAGAAGCAGAACCCCGGGTGTGTCGGCAACGCGCTGAACAGCCTCAAGCCGGGGCAGACGCGGCCGGTCGGCGAGCAGCTCTACGACTACCTGATCGCCGAGGGACGGCTGCGCGAGACCTACGCCGATTTCGTCAAGAACACGCTGCTGGCGGCCGTCCCCGAGCCCGGCCCGTGGTTCCAGTTCCGCATCCTCGAGTCCAAGGAGGACACGCGCATCCTGCAGCGGCCCTCCGCCCGCATCGGCGACACCGAGCTCTCGGGGCAGCGGCTGGCCAGTGACGGGCAGCGGTACCACGAGCACAAGTTCACGATGACGCTGGGTCCCCTCACGACCCGCTTCGTCCTGGTGTCGGCCGACGTCAAGGAGGCGCGCGGCGCCGGGTTCAAGCTCGCCGCCGACGGCGCGGCCTCCGACACCGGATGGGTTGTCAGCGCGCCGTCCGGCAACCGCACCGCCGCCAAGAACGAAGCCAGGCGGATACCCGGGGAAGGACTGCACGTGACGGGTCTCGGCAAGGAACACTCGGCGCTGTGGGTCGCGGTGTTCAACCCGGATACCGCTGCGGATCGCCGCTACGAGCTGAGCGTGTTCCTGCGCAAGGACTCGAAGTCGCCCTTCCGGGTGAAGAGCTAGGCGCCGGCGGGCCGCCGGTGCGGCCTATTCGTGAGGGGCGGGCAGCGGCGCGGCGGGCGGCACGGGTGCGTCACGGCGGGCGAAGGGACTGCGCGTCACACCGAGCTTCTGCGCGATCTGGTTGGTCGCCTGCACCGTCTCCAGGACCTTGGCTAGCGCCCCGGCGGCCTCGTCCTTGTCGCTGCGGAGCTGCTCGTTCTCCCGACGCGCCTCGTCGAGCTCTTTCTGCAGGCCGCCGTGCTCCCGGCGCGAGTCGACCGCCTGAGCTTTGGTCTCGGCCAGCTCCTTGCGGAGCTCGCCTAACTCGTGCCGCAGCCGCTCGCTCTCCTGCGCGGCGTGGTCGGACCTCGCGGTGAGCTGCTGGTCGTGATCGAGCAGACCGGGCAACAGCCCGAAGAGCTCCTTCGTGTCTTCGATCCACCGCGCGAACCGCTCGCGGACCTGGCTCTGTTCCATGTCGGCCCTCGCTGCCGGGGGGGTCGTGCTAGCACTCCAATCTAGCATCGAGGTTCAGGCGATGTCGAGCATATCGGTGATACCTTAGGCGGGGAACGCGGCCATGGCGACGATCGCGCGCAACATCGGACCGGCTGGCCGACGCCGGCGGGTCATCGGGGGTCTGGTGCTCCTGGTCCTCGGCGTGGCGGCCGCCGTCGT
>JBGQLG010000031.1:0-40671 GCA_041499965.1 Methylomirabilia bacterium | reverse complement strand
GTGAAGGTGGGCGCGATCGTGGTCCCGGCGGGGTCGATCACCTCGTCGGCGACGCAGCTCACGTTCCCGCTGCCGGCCACCGCGGTGACGGGCAAGGTCGTGGTCACGACGGTGGACGGAACGGCGACGAGCGCGGCCGATCTGGTGGTGTTCCTGCCGCCCAAGCCGGCGAGCTTCGTGCCGGCGGCGGCGGCGGTGGGGACGGACGTCGTCATCAACGGGACGGCGCTGGCGGGCTCGACGCTGGTGACGTTCACGGGGGCGGTGAGCGTCACTCCGACGGCGGTGATAGCGGCGTCGCTGCACGCGGTGGTGCCGGCCGGGGCGTTGACGGGCAACGTGAGTGTCATGAACCCGGCGGGGACCGGGACGACGACCGCCGTCTTCAAGGTGCTGCCGAAGATCACCGGCTTCGCGCCGCCCAGCGGCGCCGTCGGCGATCAGGTCACGGTGATCGGCACCAATCTCAAGATCGGGAGCACGCCGCCGACCGTCAAGGTCGGCGCGATCGCGGCCCAGATCGGCGCGTCGTCATCGACGCAGGTGACGTTCACCATCCCGCCCGGCGCGGTGACGGGGAAGATCACGATCACCACGGCCGACGGGACCGCGACCAGCGCCGCCAACCTCACGGTGACGCCGTGAGGTCGAGCTAGCGCGGCGCGGTGCCCAGGTACTTGCTCAGCGTCATCTCGTAGTCGGGGCCGCGCGGATGCGGGCGCGCGGCCCGCGTGCGATACCCCAGGTCCTCGTAGAAGCGCAGGTTGCCGGGCAGCGACGCCCGCACCCCGATCTGGACTTCCGCGTAGCCGGCGGCGCGGGCGGCGCCCTCGATGGCGCGCATGAGGGCGGCGCCGACGCCGCGACCGCGATACGCGGGGTCCACCGCCACCCGCTCGGCATACACGTGTCCCGGCCGGAGCTGATACCGCGCCGAGCCGACGATCGCCTCGCCCTCGCGGGCGACGAAGGCGCCGCCTCTGGCCATCGCGGCGCGAACGTCCTCGATCGTCTCGTCGAGCGCGCTGCTGGGCGGGTTCAGCGTGCCGCCATACTCCTCGAACGCGCGGCGCATCGCGTCTCGCACCAGGTCGGCGTGCTCGGCGCCGGCGGCCTCGATACGCGGGAGGCCTGGCAGCGAGCCGGCCGGTGGACGCCAGGCGAGGATGCGATCGGCGGTCACGGCGACGACAGCGCCCTGCTGCCGGTCGAGCTGCAGCGTCCGGTACTGCGGATACTTCGCCACGAGCCGATCGACGGCGTCCGTGAACGCCGCGCCGCCGGTGAGGATCTCCGCCCGGCCCTCGACGATCACCCAGGCGAGATTGCGCCAGTCCTCGTCCCAGACGTCGACGACCAGCGAGACCTGGGGATTCTCGGCGATGTTCCGGAGCCGGCGGAGATTGCGCGTCGACTTGGGCTTGCCGTCCACGGCCGAGTAGCAGCGCGCGCCGTCGAAGACGTAGCAGACGGGGACGACGAGCGGACGACCAGCGGCGTCGGCGGTCGCCAGGCGGCCGACGCGGGCCTCGCGCAGCAGGGCCAGTGCCCACGCCGGTGCATCGGCCACGCCGGCCGTCAATGCTCCCGAGCGCCCACGGACATCGACTCGAGGTCCTGGAAGACGAACGACATCCCCAGGATGTAGCAGGTCCGGAAGACGACCCGGGCCGTGCCCGCGGGCTCGGCGCCGGCCTTGACGACGTAGGTTTGGGCGAACTTGTCGCGCAGCGATTGCTTGTGACGGTCGGCGGGGATCCACAGCATGTCGAGCAGGATGCTGATCGGCCCGGCGAGCCCGAAGGACGGACGCAGAGCCAGGGCCCCGAGCCCGGGCGGACGGCCATAGGGATCGACGATGCGAACGCCGGCCAGCCGGTATCCCACCGTGCTGAAGCGCGACCGCTTGAGGATCACGAAGTAGCCATAGATGCACGCCAGCCAGCACCCCCACAGCATGGACAGGATGCGGTCGTCGGGACGTTCCGCGGGATGGAGCAGAATCACGGCGGCCGCGATCCCCAGCAGCAGCACCACGATCGCGACGGCGTCGGCAAGCTCGATGGCGAGACGGCGCCAGAACCCGGCGTGGTCACTGGGAAAGAACCAGACCGCGTCTGGGGAACCGGGTCCGTCGGCAGCGTCGCGCACGCGTACTCTGTATGCCGTGTTCACCACAGCGTTACCTTCAGCGGGGGCCGCCGGCGGCCCCCGCCGACCGACACTATTTCTTGATCAGCTTCGCCCACTGGTCGAGGAGCGGCAGGACCTTGTCGCGGCCCTCCGGGGGCAGGCGCAGGATGGCGCGGGTGATCCCGCCGGCGGCCCACTTGTCGAGCGTCGCGGGATCCGGGCCGGCGCCGAAGACCGACGTGGTGATCGACTTCATGTCGCGCCCGGCCTTGGCCGCGCGCTCCTTCAGCTCGGCCAGGCCGGAGAGCACGCGCTCGGCGTTGCGGGCGCGCGGGAACCAGCCGTCGCAGAAGTCGACGACGCGCTGCAGGGTGTAGCTGCTCTCGCCGCCCAGCAGCACCGGCGGGTGCGGCTTCTGGGCGGGCTTGGGCCACGACCAGCTCGGCTCGAAGGCGACGTAGTCGCCGCGGTACTCGGCGACGTCCTTGGTCCACAGCTCCTTCATGGCCAGCACCTGCTCGCGCAGCCGCTGGAAACGCGACTTGAAGATGGTGCCGTGGTGCTCCATCTCCTCGGCGTTCCAGCCGCCGCCGATGCCGAACTCGAAGCGGCCGTTCGACAATAGATCCAGCGTGGCCACGGTCTTGGCGGTGGTGATGGTGTCGCGCTCGATCAGCAGACAGATGCCGGTGCCGATCCGCAGCTTCGTGGTCGCCGCGGCGGCGGCCATCAGCGACACGAACGGATCGAGCGTGTGCTTGTACTCCTCCGGCAGCTGGGCGCCGCCGGCGAAGGGGCTGCGGCGGCTGGTCGGGATGTGGGTGTGCTCGGGCACCCACAGCGACTCGAAGCCGCGGGCCTCGGCCTCGCGGGCCAGCTCGTCGATGCGGATCGCGTATTCGGTGGCGAAGATGCAGACGCCGAGGTGCATGGGCTTCTCCTTCAGGGTTGCGGGATGAGCGTGAAGTGCGTATGGGCGGCCAGCCAGCGGCCGTCGCGCCGGACGAAGGCGATGGTGCAGCGGCCGGGCCGGCGGAACGTCGAGCCGTCCGGACGCGTGCCGAGCGAGTCCCAGATGGTCGCCGCCCAGCCGTGGTCCCCGGCGACGGCCCCGCGGGCGCGGTCGTCGTGCATGGTGAACTCGCGGATGTTGCCCCACACCTTGTGCCACTGCGCGGCCATGACGTTGTCGATGCCCTCGACGAACGGGGCGACCGTGCCGAAGGCGACGATCTCGGGCGCGCACATCTTCCGCCCCGCCTCGAAGTCGACGGCCCGGACGCAGGCCTGCCAGTCACGCAGCCACGCGCGCAGCGGGGCGATCGAGTCGTCGGCGCTCATAGAAAGATGGATTCCGGCAGGAAGGCGGAGACGATCCAATTCGGCGCGTCGACGATCTCGCTGATCTTCAGGTCGGCGGCCACCGAGCAGACGATGTAGGCCTGCTCCCGGCTGAGCCCGCGCTCCTCGACGATCTGCTCGATCAGGTAGCGGATCGCCTGCTGGGCCGAGGCGTAGAGGTCGGGGCCATTGGCGGTGGTGGCGATCCACGGCCCCCGGCGCCCCTGGCCGCTCGGCGGGTTGATCGTGCGCAGCCGAGGCTCGGCGATGCGCCGGCCGTTCTGCAGGCCGAAGCGCAGCGTCACGCGGGCGCTCATCTCCACGGCGGTGATGCAGACCTCGCCGTCGCCCTGGGCGGCGTGGGCGTCGCCCGTGCTGAAGAGCGCGCCGTCGACCAGCACCGGCAGGTAGAGCGTCGACCCGGCCGCGAGCTGGCGGATGTCCATGTTGCCGCCGCTGCGCCGCGGCGGCATGGTGCTGTGGGCACCCGGCTCGTCGAGGGCCACGCCCATCACGCCCGGAAACGCCTCGATGGGCACCGCGACGACGGTACCCATGCGCGCGTGGGTGCCGTCGGAGAGGTCCCAGATGTTCAGGTACGGCTTGGCGAAGTCGGCCTCGGGAAGCAGCCCGCGCCCGGGCCGGATCGCCGTCCAGCCCCAGTCGAGCGCCGGCCGCACATCCAGCACCTCGATCACCAGCGTGTCGCCCGGCCGGGCGCCGCGTACGGACACGGGGCCGGTGAGGGGATGCCCGCGGAAGGGCCCGCGCCCGATCACGTCGGCGTGGGTCGAGGCCTTCGAGTAATAGTGATCGGCGGCGTCGCGGGTGTCGAAGACGACCGTGTCGCCGGGATCGACCGTCAGGCGCGGCGCGATCGCGTTGTTCCATTCCTTGTGGACTTCGCTGGCGTCCAGGTGGTGCTCGGCCATGGTCAGGTGCTCTCCCGTCGCGGCCTGCGGGTCAGGCGGCGATCTCGTTCCAGACGACCATGCCGGTGCCGGAGCGCCAGGCGATGGCCGGCATGTAGGCGAGCACGTCGGCCGGCCCGGTGGTGAACGGTAGGACGGCGATCCAGGCCAGCAGCTCGGCGGTGCCGCCGGAGCCGGCCTCTTCCATCCGCTCGAGCGTGCACTCGCGCAGCAGGGCCTGGTGGTCGCCGCGCTTGAGCAGGTCCAGGAACCAGCGGTCGAACTCCTCGTCCACCCAGAAGTAGCGCGGGCCGCCCGGCTCGTGGGACAGGCCGCCGGTGGCGACGACGGCAATGCGCTCGGGCCCCGGATAGGCACGCAGGGCGTCGCGCAGCACGCGGCCCACCTCGTAGGCGCGCTCCGGAGTCGGGATCGGCGGCACCGTGCAGTTCATCGTGATCGGCACCAGGCGGAAGCGCGCGTCGGGGTTCAGGTAGTGCGTCGGCACCGAGATGCCGTCGTCGAACGCCATCTCGCGCAGCCAGGCCAGCGACAGCCGCCGCCGCCCGGCCTCGTTGACGAGGAAGCGCGCGAGCGAGGCGTGACCGGGCACGCGATACTTCTCCATGCCCAGCCACTCGTCAAACCAGTCGGCGGGGCCGACGTGCTCCTCGGCGATGCCGACCGTGTACTCCGGCACGTTGTTGATCGGCCAGTTCAGCAGGTGGTCGTTGCTGAGCATCACCAGGACGTCGGGCCGGACGGCTTCCAGTCGGCGCCGCATCTCGGCCGTGGCCTGCAGGGCCAGGCGCTGGTACTCCTCGGACGCCCGCGTGAACCAGCCGGTGAGACCGGGGGAATGCGTCATGGCCATGGCGGCGACGATCTCAGCCACGCCCGGTCTCCAGCCGCTGCTGCAGGGCCATCGCCTCGGCCGTCTCGCGCGGGAACGCGCGCGTGTAGCACTCGAGCGCCGCGCTGGCGTTGCTGTTCTGGGCGGCGCCGAAGAACAGCCGCAGGATCTGCGGCACGTAGTACTGATGGACGCCCAGGTCCATCAGCCGCTTCGGATCGTGGTCGCGGATCGCCTCGTACTCCGCGCGGCTCAGGCCGAACTCCCGGGCGATGCCCTCGAGATCGGTCAGCCAGCGGGCCCGCAGCGCCCCGTCCTTGCGGACGTGGTACATCATCGCGTTGGTCGGCAGCGTCGTGTCGCAGCGCTCGACGTTACCCACCGGCGGCGTCCTTCAGCACCTTGGCAGCACCTTGGGGTTGACCTTGAGGAACATGATCACGCAGCGCTCGGTCCCCAGGTTGCGCACGTCGTGCTGGACGTTGCTGGGAAACCTCACGATGGCCCCGGCCGGCACCACGACCTCCTGGCCGTCGATGCTCATGTTCGCGGTGCCCTGCAGCACGTAGATCGCTTCCTCCTCACGCGGGTGGGAGTGCATGACCGTCGATTGGCCCGGCTCGTAGCAGGCGATCTCCGACCAGAGCTGGTCCGTCTTGAACAGCATCTTGCGGACGCGCTTGTCGGGGGTGAAGGCCTTCAGCGTGTGCAGGTCGAAGACCTGAGCGACATCCATGGGGCGCCCTCTCCTGTGAAATTCGACCCAAGTGTACTCGATCGCTCAATCGGCATCCGGCCTGGTCGATTCCACTCCATACCCGCGAGCCCGGTTCGGTAAGGAAGCGCCCGGAAGTCGCCCCCTCCATGGCCCAACACGCCTATGATAACAGCCAGTTATGGACATGGTACGGGGTGTGCTCTGAGCCAGGGTCATGGTTGACGTGATCCTCCGGCTGACGGTCCTGGCGGTGCTGGCCCTGGTAGCGCTGAACGCGGTGCAGACGGGCCTGGTGCTGATCCGACTGGTGCGCCACGTGGGGCGCCGCCACCCGCGGTATGGACTCGGCCTCTGGCTGCCGATCTTCACCTCGCTCAGCGACGTCCGCGACTGGCTCAGCGCCTGGCGCGGTGTGCTGCGTCCGGAGCCCGCGCTGGTCGCCCTTCGCGCCGACGCGCGGCAGGTGATCGGCCGTCACGTCTACCTCGCCCTGATCTCGCAGACCTGGGCGACGGCCGTCAGCGCGATCGCCCCCCGCCTGGTCTGATCCAGCTCGGGACCTCTCGATAGCCCTCGCGGTAGCCTCAACCTCCAAGCGTTTCGCGAAGCCCGACCGAGTCGCCGGCACGCTTCCACCTCGCACCAAGCACGCAGCGACACAGCGCAAGCTCCAAATCCCGAACCGTCGGCGCACGTCCGGCAGCGTGTGTACGCACGGCGGGTGTCCCGAGGCAGAGGTTCGTCGACTTGGTTTGGCTAGAGGGGCTCGTTCCCGGTGGCGCGCGTTCGCGGCGCGCAGAGGCGGCGGGGCGACAGGGTCTCCTGAGGTTCCGTTGGCTTCGATCGCGTAATGCCACACGTAGGACCAGGCTCCGACCAACCCTTCGCGCACCGGATTGTCACACGCGGAACCGAAGGGGACCCTGTCGCCCCGCCGCCTCTGCGCGCCGCGAACGCGCGCCACCGGGAACGCGCGAGCGGTAGGCAAACGAAAGGGCGGGGCCCGACCGGTATCGGCGACCCCGCCCGGCAGTGTGCGGAGAGTTGCGGGAGTTACTCGGCGGCGATCATGAGCTTGAGCGTCACCCGCCGCTGCTTGGCCACGTCCTCGCCCTTGGCGCTGACCGGGCCCAGGCCGACCGAATGAATGCGCGGCAGCTCGGCGCCCGACTCGACGAGGTAGCGACGCACCGTCTCGACCCGCCGCTGGCTCAGCGTCACGTTGTAGTCCTTCGCACCGGTCGGATCCGTGTAGCCCTCGAGATCCACCGTGAGGGCCGGGTTGGCGGCCAGCTCCTTCACGATCGTGGCGAGCGCCGTCTGGGCGCCGTCCGTGAGATCGGCCTTGTCGAAGCCGAACTGCACGTGCACAGTCTCGACGATCTGACGCTTGTTGCGGTTGGTCCAGAGCCGGGTCAGCCGGCCATCGACTTCGTCGGCCCGGCCGAACGCCGCGTCGGCCTTCGTCTGCGCCGCCTTGGCCTGCTCGCCGACCTCACCGACCTTCGTCTCGACACCGGACACCCGCTGGTTGGTCTCGACGATCTGGCCCTCGACCTTCGTCACCCGCTGGGATTCCTCGCCCAGGCGGCCCTCGACGGCGACGACCTTCTCGTTGACCTTGCCCACCCGCTGGTCGAGCTCGGCCTCACTCTTGCCAACCATCTCGCGCACGAAATTCTTCGTCGCGCAGCCGCTCGCCAGCACGAGCACCGCTGCCGGCACCACCACGATTCCCATCACTCCGCGCATGATCCGCCCTCCTGTCAGAGTTCCGCCCTTGGTCTGAAGTAATCAGTGCCGCGCCCAGGTGCAACGCTCACGCCAGTAGCGGAAATGCGCGTGGTTACGCGTGCTCCCTCGAGGGCGAGTGTCTCGTGGTGACAGTAGGCGGACACCTGACAGTCAAGAAGCTGACGCTGACGTTCAGTCGAACAACGGGCTAGCGGCACACGGTGAGGGGCTGTCCCGGCTCGGCGGACCGCCACACGGCCTCGTCCACCCGGGACCAGCGGCCCTCGCGGTCGCGGACCCAGTACTCGGGCACGATGACGTCGCGCCGCTCCTCCTTGACCCGGCCGAGCTCGTCGGTGCGCAGCCCGCGCGGCTCGCTCCGCAGCCGCGGGCGCTCGTCCTTGTCGGTCACGACGATCGTGACGGGCGAGCAGGCGAGGCCGGCGCAGCCACCGAGAGCGGTCGCCACCGCCACGAGACCCGTGATCAAGAGTGGACGCATCGGTCTCGATTGTCCCACGCGTTTGTGGAGGCTTGACTTCGGACTCGTTTGAGACGACAGTGACGCGCACCATGCCAGCCACCGTCAGAGCGCCGCGTGTATACGAGCAGATCGTCGGTCACATCGAGCGCGCGATCTACGAGGGACGCCTGCGCCAGGGCCAGAAGCTTCCGCCCGAGCGCCAGCTCGCGCGCGATCTCAAGGCGAGTCGCGTCGCCGTGCGCGAAGCGCTGCGCACGCTCGAACTGCGAGGCCTCGTCGACGTCCGCCAGGGCTCGACGGGCGGCTACTTCGTCCGCGAAGTGGACGACCGGCCATTGGTGCGCGATTTCGAGACGCTGTTCCGGCTGGGCCGGGTGTCGTGGCCCCAGCTCATCGAGGCCCGGCGCTTCATCGAGCCCGAGGTCGCCTCGCTGGCGGCTCAGCGGGCCACCGAGGCGGACCTCAAGAGCCTGGGCGCCGCGCTGGAGCAGCGCTGGGAGCACGCCCCCGTCGCCGGCCCGGCGGCCCGCCAGTCGTACGTCGAGTTCCATCGGGTGCTGGCCGAGGCCGCGCGCAACCCGGTCCACGCCGTCATCACCCACGCGCTGATCGAGCTCGAGGCCGAGGTGATGGAGCCGAGCCCGGAGCTGACCGAGGCCGACAGCGCGCAGGTCGAGGCGGGCCATCGGCGCATCTTCGACGCCATCGTCGCCGGCAACGCCGATGAGGCGCGCGCCGCGATGATCGCGCACATCGAGGACGTGCAGGCCCGTCTGGAGCGCGCCGCTCTCGCGTTCTGACGCTCTCGGGCTAGTTGCGCTCGGGCGGGGGTTTTGCCACACTCTGCTCCCGCCATGAAGACGCTCGTGCGGAACGTCGGTGTGCTCGTGAGCGGTGACATTCGGCGGCCGGTGCTCGACGCCGACTCGCTGGTGCTGCTGGACGGCGTCATCGCGGCGATCGGCCGCGGCCTCGATGAGGACGCCGACACGGTCATCGACGCCCGCGGCTCCACCGTCCTGCCCGGCCTCATCGACTCGCACGTCCACCCGGTGTTCGGCGATTTCACGCCGCGCCAGCGCACGGTCGACTTCATCGATTCCGGCATGCACGGCGGCGTCACCACCGCGATCTCGGCCGGCGAGGTCCACCTGCCGGGTCGGCCCAAGGACATCGTGGGGCTCAAGGCGCTGGCCATCGTCGCGGCCAAGTCGTACGCGAACGTCCGACCGGGCGGGGTGAAGGTCGAAGCGGGCGCGCCGATCCTGGAACTGGGCCTGACCGAGGCGGACTTCGCCGAGATGGCCGCGGCCGGCGTGAAGCTCGTGGGCGAGATCGGCCTCGGCTCGGTGAGGACCGGCAAGGACGCCGCCCCCATGGTGCGCTGGGCCAAGCAGCACGGCATGACGGTGACGATCCACACTGGCGGGCCGTCCATCGCCGGCTCCAACCCGATCAGCGCCGACGTCGTCCTGGAGGCCCAGCCCCACGTCGTGGGCCACATCAACGGCGGGACGACGTCCATGTCGCCGGCCGAGATCGAGCGGCTCGTCGCCACCGACATGGCGCTCGAGATCGTGCAGTGTGGCAACGCGCGCACGGCGCTGCACACGCTGCGCACGGCGCTGGACGCGCGGGCCCTCGATCGGATCATCGTGGGCAACGACGCTCCGTCGGGGACCGGCGTGATCCCGCTCGGCGTGCTGCGCACGCTCAGCCTGCTGGCCGGCCTCGGCGGGCTGGCCCCGGCGGAGGCGGTGGCGTGCGCCACCGGCAACACCGCGCGCGTGTACCGCCTCAACCGCGGCCTGATCGCCGTGGGCCGCGAGGCCGACCTCGTGGTGTGCGACGCGCCGATCGGCTCGGTCGCCCGCGACGCGCTCGGGGCACTGGCCGCCGGCGACCTCCCCGGCATCTCGATGGTCCTCATCGACGGCCAGATCACCGCCGGCCGCAGTCGCAACACGCCGCCCGCCGCCCGGGCCGCCGAGGTCCTCAAGGGCGCGGGCCCGGCGACCGCGGGTCACTGAGCCTCGAACCCGTATGCGCATCAAACCGCTGCGCGGGTATCGCTTCGGCCTCGGCGCCGAGCGTGACCTCACCAAGGTGGTGGCGCCGCCATACGACCAGATCACGCCGGCCATGCAGGAGCGGCTGTACGCGATGAGCGTGGCCAACATCGTGCGCGTCTCCTACCCGGCCGACCAGCCGGGCGCGGGCGAGACGGCCGACAAGTACACACGGGCGAGCGAGACGCTGCAGGCGTGGCTGCGCCAGGGGGTGTGGGCGCGCGAGGAGCGACCGGCGATCTACCCCTACGCGCAGACCTACCGCGCCGGCGGCCGCGAGGTGACGCGCACCGGGTTCGTCGCGCTCGGCGAGGTGAGCGACTACGCACGGGGGATCGTGCGGCCCCACGAGCGCACGCACGCCGGACCCAAGCAGGACCGCCTGCGGCTGCTCGAGGCGACCGGCGCCGACATCGGGCTGCTCTTCATGCTGACGGCCGATCCCGACGGCCGGTTGCGCGCGGCCACGGCCCCGGCCGGCGATCCGATCGTCGAGGCGCGCGACCTGCGCGGCGAGCTCCACCGGCTGTGGCGGATCACCGAGCCGGCGACGATCGCCCACGTGCGGTCGCTGCTGGCGCTCGCCTCGGTGATCATCGCCGACGGCCACCATCGCTACGAGACAGCCGTGGAGTACGCGCGGCGCCATCCCGGCGCCGAAGACAAGCTCATGGCGTTCTTCACGCTGGAGGCGCCGGGGCTCACGATCCTGGCCAACCATCGCCTGGTGCACGGTGTGGACGGCTTCTCGCTGGCCGGGCTCTGCCGCGACGCCGGCCGCTGGTTCGACGTGTCGCCGCTGCCCGACCCGGCCGCGTTTCAGCCGACGCCCACCCGGATCGGCGTGGTGGCCGGCGACGTCGCCGCCGTGCTCGATCTGCGCGAGGCCGACGCCGCCGCCGTCGCGTGGCCGGCGGGGACGTCGCCGGCGTGGCGACGGCTGGCCGTCTCGATCCTGCACGAGGGGCTGCTGCGGCCCCTCCTCGGGATCGACGCCGCCCGGCTCGACGCCGGGAGCCACGTCGACTACACGGCCGATCATGAGGACGCCATTGGCGCGGCCCGCGAAGGACGCTACCAAGCCGCGTTTCTGATCGCGCCCACGACGCCGGCCGAGCTGCAGGCGGTCGTGCAGGGCGGTGAGCTGCTGCCCCAGAAGTCCACGCACTTCTATCCCAAGCTGCTCGACGGCCTGGTGTTTCATCGTGTGGGAGATCCGGCATGACGAAGATCCGCAAGCTCGTGACGATCGTGGAGGAGATCCTGAGCGACGGCGGCCGCGAGGCCCGGCGCCCCGTGCGCAAGGTGGCGGCGGTGGCGGTGCTCGAGAATCCGTTCGCCGGCCGCTTCGTCGACGACCTGGCGCTGCTGGTGGACGCCGGCGAGGAGCTGGGCGCCCTGCTGGCCAAGAAGGCCACCGAGGCGCTGGGCGCGCCGGCCGAGTCGTACGGCAAGGCGGCGATCGTGGGGGAACGGGGCGAGTACGAGCACGCGGCGGCCTTGCTGCACCCGAAGCTGGGCGCGCCGCTCCGCGCGGCGGTGGGCGGCGGCAAGGCGATCATTCCGTCGGCGAAGAAGCTGGGCGGTCCCGGCACCGCCATCGACGTGCCGCTGCACTTCAAGGACGCCGCATTCGTGCGCACGCACTACGACGCAATGGAGGTGCGACTGCCCGACGCGCCGCGTGGCGACGAGATCGTGCTGGCGATCGTCGTCACCGACGGTGGCCGCCCGCACCCGCGGATCGGCGGGCTCACGAAGGACGAGGCCAAGAAAGAGGACGGGCTGCGTTGAGCCTCGCCCCCGGCGCCCAGGACGTGCTGCTCGTGATCGATGTGCAGAACTGCTTCGTGCCCGGCGGCACGCTGCCGGTCACCGGCGGTGAGCAGGTCGTGCCGCTCATCAACCGGCTGTCGCGGGCCTTCGAGCACGTGATCCTCACGCAGGACTGGCACACGCCCGGACATATCTCGTTCGCGTCCAGCCATCCCGGCACGAAGCCGTTCGAGACGATCGCGCTGCCCTATGGGACGCAGGTGCTGTGGCCGGATCACGGCGTGCAGGGCACGGCCGACGCCGACCTGCATCCCGCCCTGCGGATCCCGCAGGCCGAGCTGGTGATCCGCAAGGGGTACCGTCAGCACATCGACTCGTACTCCGCCTTCTACGAGGCCGATGGCCAGACGCCGACCGGCCTGGCCGGCTATCTCAGGGAGCGCGGACTGCGGCAGGTTGTCCTGGTCGGCCTGGCCACCGACTTCTGCGTCGCGTGGTCGGCGCTCGACGCGCGCAAGGCCGGCTTCGCGGCCACCGTCATCGAGGACGCCACCCGCGCCATCGACGCCGCTGGCTCGCTGGCCAAGGCGTGGCAGGACATGACGGGCGCGGGCGTCACACGCGTGCAGTCGTCCGCAATCGACGTTCCAGGAGCGTGAGATGAAATACGGGCTGCGCATTCCCAGCTTCGCGCTGGGTCCCCGCACGGCGACGCTGGAGGCGATGGGCCGCTACCTGCGCCGCGCCGAGGACCTCGGCTTCGACAGCGCGGTGACGATCGACCACCTGCTGCTGACGCCGCCGGCCTACGCCTGCACGTGGCTGGAGGCGATGACCACGCTGGCCGCGCTGGCCGGTGTCACCCGTACGATCCGGCTGGGCACGATGGTGCTGGTGCTGCCGCTGCGCAACCCCGTGTACTTCGCCAAGGAGTGGGCCACGCTCGATCTGCTGTCAGGCGGCCGCTCCATCCTGGGCATCGGCGTGGGCTGGCACGAGGAGGAGTTCGGCCTCATGGGCGTGCCGTACCGCGAGCGCGGCCCCCGCACCAGCGAGGCCATCGAGGCCCTGAAGGCGCTGTGGGCCGGCGACAACGTGACCTACGAGGGCAAGTACTATCGGTTCCGGAACGTGACGGTCGATCCCAAGCCGGTGCAGTCGCCGCACCCGCCGATCTGGATCGGTGGCGGCACGCAGCCCTCCGAGAAGGTCTACGGCCAGACGGTGCCGAACATCGACCCTGTCCTCAAGCGGGTGGCGCGCTACGCCGACACCTGGGTGCCCCACTCCTCGGCCACGCCGGAGATGGTCAAGGCCGACTGGGCCAAGGTGCAGGGCTTCGCGCGGGAGTACGGGCGCGATCCCGGGCGCATCGGCCGCGTGTACTCGAACTTCGTCTGGGTGCTGAAGCCCGGTGAGCGGCCGGAGTCGGCGGCGCGGCACTTCAAGGTCTACTCCGGCATGGACCTCGACTACTGGAAGACGTACTACCTGCTCGGCACCGCCCAGGAGGTGGCCGACCGCATCAGCGCCCGCATCGCCGCGCTCGGCGGCGGCGTCGACACCATCGTCCTCAACCCGCTCGACTGGTCGCTCGAGCAGCTCGAGCTCATCGCCGGCGAGGTGCTGCCGAAGGTCACGGGCGCCCGCTGAGCGCGCCCATCCGCTACACCGGCGAGCGCATCCGGCGGCTCGAGGATCCGCGCCTGCTGCGGGGCCGCGGCCGCTTCCTCGACGACCTCGTGCTGCCCCGCATGCTGGCCGTCGCCTTCGTACGCAGCCCGCACGCGCACGCCCGCATGACCGCACTCGACACGGCCGCGGCCCGCGCGCTCCCGGGCGTGGTGGCCGTCGTCACCGCCGACGATCTCCGCGGGCTGGCCCGACCGCTGGCGCCCCGACTGACCGGCGGCGGCTTTACCCCGACCGAGAGTCCGCCGCTGGCCGACGGCGTCGTGCGCTTCGCCGGCGAGGCGGTGGCGGCCGTGGTGGCCGCGACGCCCTACGTCGCCGCCGACGCCCGCGAGCTGGTGCACGTGGCGTACGAGCCGCTCGCCGCGCTGGCCACCGCGGACGCCGCGCTGGCCGCCGGACGCGTGCTCTTCCGGCGCGGCTGGCGTCACGGCGACGTCGACGCCGTGTTCGCCGGAGCGCCGATCGTGCTGCGCGAGCACTTCACGCACGGGCGGCTGGCCGCCGCGCCGATGGAGCCGCGCGGCGTCCTCGCCGACTGGGACGGCGAGGCCTTGACCGTGTGGGCGTCCACGCAGATCCCTTCGGTGCTGCGCTCGACGCTGGCGACGGCGCTGGCGCTCGAGGAGACGTGCATCCGGGTGATCGCGCCCGACGTCGGCGGCGCGTTTGGATTGAAAACGCACGTCTTCCCCGAGGACGTCGTGGTGACGGCGCTGGCCCGCCTGCTCGGCCGCCCGGTGAAGTGGATCGAGGAGCGGCGCGAGCAGCTGACCTCGGCCTCGCACGCGCGCGAGCAGCGCATGGACGTCGAGCTGGCGGCCGACGCCGAGGGCGTCGTGCACGGCCTGCGCGCGCGCGTGCTCTCGGACACCGGCGCCTATCACATCTTTCCGCTCACGGGAGCGCTGGAGCCGCTGGGCAGCGCGTCCATCCTGCCCGGGCCGTACCGCGTGGAGGCCTACGAGTACGAGGCCGTGGCCGTGGCCACCAACAAGCCGCCGCTCGGCGCCTACCGGGGCGTCGGCATGACGATGGGCGCCTTCACGATGGAGCGGCTGATGGACCTGCTCGCGGCGCGGGTCGGCCTCGACCCCGCCGAGGTCCGGCGGCGCAACTTCATCCCCCGCGACCGCTATCCCTTCACGTCGGCGAGCGGGATGACCTACGACAGCGGCGACTATCCCAAGGCGCTGGAGCACGCGCTGGCGCTGGCCGGCTACGAGGAGCTGCGCCGTGAGCAGCAGGTGGCCCGAGCCGCCGGACGCCTCGTCGGCATCGGCCTCGCCGCCTACACCGAGTACACCGGCATGGGCTCCGAGGTGTTCCGTCGACGCGGTATGGAGGACGTGCGAGGCGTCGAGGGCGCCACCGTCACGATGGACCCCGACGGGAGCGTGCGCTGCGCGCTGAGCTTCCCCTCGCAGGGGCAGGGACACGCGACCACGATCGCCCAGCTCATCGCGGATCGGCTCGGCGTGGCGCTCGAGCGCGTGCGGCTGGTGCCGTCGGACACCGCGGTGGGGCCGACCGGCAGCGGCACGTTCGGCAGCCGCGGCGCGGTGGCCATCGGCGGCACCGCGTCGGTGGCCGCCGACCGCCTCCGCGCCCGGCTGCAGGCGCTCGCGGGCCACTGTCTGGAGGCGGCCGCCGCCGACGTCACGCTAGAGGCGGGCCGCGCGTTCGTGCGCGGCTTTTCCGAGCGGGCGGTCATAATTTCCGAGCTGGCGCGCCTGGCGTACTCGCCGCCGCTCGGCGGCCTGCCGCCCGAGGTCGGTCCGGGGCTGTCGGCGACCGTGTACTTCGATCCACCGGGCCCGACGTTCTCGGGCGCCGTGCACGTCGCGGTGGTAGAGGTCGAGCGCGCCACCGGGCGTGTCCGCGTGCGGCGTTACGTGGTTGTGGAGGACTGCGGCCCGGTGGTCAATCCCGCCATCGTAGAGGGCCAGGTGCACGGCGCCGTGGCCCAGGGCATCGGCGAGGCGCTGCTGGAGTCGATCGTCTACGACGCCGAGGGCCAGCTGCTCACGGCCACCTTCATGGACTACGCGCTACCGCGGGCCGACGACGTTCCCGCCTTCGAGATCGGGCACCTGGAGACCCCCTCGCCGCTCACGCCGGGCGGCACGAAGGGGATGGGCGAGGGCGGCACCATCGGGGCGCCCGCGGCCATCGCCAACGCGGTGGCCGACGCCGTCCGCCCGCTGGGCGTGCGGGTGACCGGGCTGCCGATCCGCCTCCAGGACCTCGGGGCCGGTACAGTATGATCGAACGATGGCCCGTGCGATCGACCTCATCCGCCGTCTCGAAGACAACGTCGCCCAAGCGCTCGTCGGCAAGCCCGACGTCATCCGCCTGGCCGTCGTCGGCCTCCTCGCGCGCGGCCACCTGCTGATCGAGGACGTGCCGGGCGTGGGCAAGACCACGCTGGCGGCGGCGCTGGCGCGCTCGATCGGGGGCGCCTTCCAGCGCATCCAGTTCACCTCCGACATGCTGCCGTCCGACATCATCGGCGTCACCGTCTACCAGCAGGACCGCGGCGACTTCGTGTTCAAGCCGGGCCCGCTCTTCAGCAACATCGTGCTGGCCGACGAGATCAACCGGACGACGCCCAAGACCCAGTCGAGTCTGCTGGAGGCGATGAACGAGGCCCAGGTCTCGCTCGATCACTCGACCTATCCGTTGCCCCGGCCGTTCATGGTCCTGGCCACGCAGAACCCGCTGGAGTACGAGGGGACCCACGCGCTGCCGGAGTCGCAGCTCGACCGCTTCCTGCTCCGCCTTCGCATCGGCTATCCGGGCGCCGATGACGAGAAGGCGATCCTGCGCGGCGGCGGTACGACGGCGGCGGAGGCGCTGAAGCCGGTGCTCACGAGCGCGGAGGTGCTGCAGCTGCAGGAGCAGGCGGAGAAAGTCCGCGCCGACGACTCGGTCCTCGACTACCTCATGGCCCTGGTCGCCGCCACCCGCGACTCGCCGCTGCTGCGCCTGGGCGTGAGCCCGCGCGGCTCGTTGGCGCTGCTGCGGGCCGCGCGGGCCCGCGCGCTCGCCGACGGCCGCGACTTCCTCGTGCCCGACGACCTCAAGGCCCTGGCGGTTCCCGCCCTGGCCCACCGGGTGCTGCTGCGCGCCGCCCCCGGCGGCGAGGTTGACGGCGACGCCGTCATCGGCGCGATCACCGACGCCACGCCCGTCCCGCGGTGAGCCTGCGCGCGCTGCTCGCGCGGCTCCGGCCGCAGCGCACCATTCGTCCCACACGCGACGGCTGGTGGTGCCTCGGCGCCGCCATCGGCCTCGGCTTCGCGGCGGTCAACACCGGCAACAACCTCCTCTACCTGCTGGCCTCGCTGCTGCTGGCGCTCATCGTCGTCTCCGGCATCCTCTCCGAGCAGTCCATCCGCCGGTTGCGGGTCCGCGCGGCATTGCCCGAGGAGATCTATGCGACGCGCCCGGCGTGGCTCGGCGCGCGCGTGCTGAACCGCAAGCGGTGGCTGCCCTCGTATTCGGTGGCGCTGGAGGCGGGTGAGCGCCGCCTCTACATCGCCCGGCTTGCCGCCGGCGCCGAGCGGCTGGTCACGTGGGAGGCCACGTTCGCCGCGCGCGGCCGCCAGCGGCTGCCCGGCATGCGCCTGGTGACGCGCTTCCCGTTCGGGCTGTTCCTCAAGGCCGGGCGCGTGGTACTCGACGACGAGGTGGTCGTCTTTCCGGCCGTGCGGCCGCTCGACGCGGCGTGGCGTCGCCGGTTGGCCGCGGGAAGCACTCGCTCGCTGCGCCGGCGCGGTCGCGGGCACGACCTCTACAACCTGCGCGAGTATCGGGCCGGCGACGACTACCGGCTCATCCACTGGCGCAGTAGCGCCAAGACCGGCACGCTGACTGTCCGTGAAATGGAGGCCGAGACGGCGACCAACACGCGGATCGTCCTCGTGGGCGACGGCCGGCGCGACGCCGCGCGGCGGGAAGCGGCGCTGTCGGAGGCCGCCTCGCTGGCGGTGCACCTGCTCGCCGGTGGCGCCGCCGTCGCGCTGGCCGGTCCCGGCCTCCACGTGGGGCCCGGTCGCGGCCGGGCGCACCAGCACCGGCTCCTGACCGCCCTGGCCCTGTACGATCCCGCCATCACGGGCCCCCCGGCCGGGCGCCGCACGGCGGGGATGAGCGAGATCGAGGTCGCGCTCGGATGACGCCGTTCGAGTCGCGCGCCCTGACCGCCGCCATCTACTTGCTGGTGGCCGACGGCGTGGCCGCGCTCTATCTTGGCGACCTCCTCGGTCTGCCAGGGTTCCTCCTGCTGCTCGCGCTGGTGGCCGGCTCGTGGTGGCAGGAGCCGCTGCGGCGGCTGGTGGAGCCGATCCCCCGACTGGGGGCGGTGCTGGTGGGGCTGGCCGGTGGCGTGCTCGTCGTGGAGATCGTGACGGCGGCGACCGGGATGCTCGACGTCTTCACGCACCTGCTGATCTTCCTGCTGCTCGTCAAGCTCTACACGCTGCGCTCGCTGCGGGACGCGCGCGACGTGACGTTCCTGGCTTTCTTCATGCTGGTGGCGGCCTCGCCGGTCACGACCAGCGTGGTGTTCCTCGGCCTGTTCGTCACCTTCCTCGTGATCGGCACCTGGCTCTTGATGCTGCGCCATCTCCTGTACGAGGCGGACATCATGGCCGGGCCGACGGGTCGGATCGGGCGCGAGGTGCTCCGCCTGGCGCTGGCCGCCTCGGTGGTCACCGTGCTCGTCACCGGGCTGCTCTTCCTGCTCATCCCGCGGATCGGCCAGGCAGCGCTGCCGCTGCGGCCGAACGTCTCCCGCATGATCGCCGGGTTCACCGAGCGCGTGCAGCTCGGCGCCTTCGGCGAGATCGAGGCCGACGCCTCGGTCGTCATGCGCGTGCATCTGGCCGGCCTCAGCGGCGCCAGCGGACCGCCCGAGCGCCTGCCGTCGCTGCGCTGGCGGGGCATCGCGTTCGATCACTTCGACGGCCGCGTGTGGACGGTCAGCCGCTCGACGCTCAAGCTCACGCTCCGGCGCGACCGGCCGGTGCCGTTTGCCGTCCACCGCTACTACGGGGGACCGGTCCTGACGCAGGAGATCTACCTCGAGCCCATCGAGAGCCAGATGATCTTCGGGGCGCCGCGCCTCCTGCAGCTGGACACGCGCTCGGACTTCGTGACGATCGACGACCTCGGCAACGTGGCGGTGCCGCTGGCCACCGCTCGCGCTCACTACACGGTGGAGTCGGAGCCCGAGGCGGACGATCCGCGCCAGGCGGACGTGGCCGACGCCCGGCTGCCCCACGACCCCCGTTGGCAGGCGCGGTACACGCAGCTGCCGGCCGTGTCGCCGCGCATCCGGGCGCTGGCCCGCGAGGTGACGACCGGCAGCCGCGATGCCTACGACGCCGCGCGACGGCTCAGCGCCTGGCTGGGCCGCGAGATCGCCTACACGCGTGTGCTGGAGCGCCCCTCGGTCGAGGACCCGCTGGAGGATTTCCTGTTCGTGCGTCGCGCGGGGAACTGCGAGTACTTCGCGGCGTCGCTGGCGGTCATGCTGCGCTCGTTGCAGATCCCCGCCCGCGTGGTCAACGGCTTCCAGCGCGGCGAGTGGAATCCCTATGGCCGCTACTACATGGTGCGGCTGCGCGACGCGCACTCCTGGGTCGAGGTCTTCGTCGACGGCGCCGGCTGGGTCACGCTCGACCCTTCGCCCCGCGCCGGTGCCGAGACCGTGGCGGCCGCCACGCCGGCCCTCTTGTGGCTCGACTCGATGCGGGTGTCGTGGTATCGCTACGTCGTCAGCTTCAGCCTGCACGATCAGCTGGCGGTCGTGGAGACGGTGCGGCGGTCGACGCTGAGCTGGAGCGCCGCCGCGCTCCGGCCCGGCGCGTGGCGACCGGGCTCCAAGCTGGCCGCGGCGGGGCTGGCGCTCGTGGTCGCGCTCGTCCTGGCCGTCGGCTGGCAGCGGCGCCGCGTCGGCGCGGGCACCGAGATGCCGGCCTTCTACGCGCGCGCCCTCCGCATGCTCGCGCGGCGCCGGCTGGCGCCGGGGGCGGGGGAGACGGCACGCGAGTTCGCGGCGCGGGTGTCGGCGGCGGCGTGGGCGGCGCCACTGGCGCAGATCACCGGCGCCTACGAACGCGTGCGCTTCGGCGGCGCCGTGCTGGCGCCGGAGGAGATCGTGGACGTGGACGGCGCGCTGGCGCGCCTGGCCCTGGCGGTGCGAGCGAAAGGAACCTAGTGCACGTCGGACATCTCCTCACCCGCGCGGCCCAGCGCTTCGGCGATCGCCCGGCGTGGATCGCGGGCGACACGCGGGTGTCGTTTCGGCAGGCGGAGGCGCGGGTGAATCGCCTGGCCCACGCGCTGCTGGCGCTGGGTGCCCGGCCCGGCGACCGCATCGGGATGCTGATGCCGAACTGCTACCAGGGCCTGGAGACGATCCTGGCGCCGATGAAGGCCGGGATGGCCGTGGTGCCGATGAACATGCGGCTGCACCCCGACGAGCACGCCTACATGCTCGACGACGCGGGGGCCCGCGTGCTGGTCTACACCGAGGACTTCCGCGATCACCTGGCCTCCGTGCGCGGCCGCCTGCGCACCGTGGAGCGCTTCATCTGCCTGGGCGCCGGCGCCCCCGGCGACCTCGAGTTCGAGTCGCTGCTGACGGCGACTCCGCGCGAGGATCCGCCCGAGGTCGCGATCGAGCCCGACGCGATGGCGTGGCTCTTCTACACCTCGGGGACGACCGGCCATCCCAAGGGCGCCATGCTCACCCACCGCGCGCTGCTCACCATGGTCCAGCAGTTCCTGGCCCTGACGCCGCCGCGCGGGCCCGACGACGTCGTCCTGCACGCCGCCGCCATCACCCACGGCTCCGGCTGCCTGCTCTTCCACCACGTGGCCGCCGGCGCCGCCAACGCGTTCCCGGCCACGCGCTCGTTCGACCCGCCGCGCATCTTCGAGGCCATCGCCCGCCACCGGGCGACGACGATGTTCCTGGTGCCGACGATGATCAACACGCTGCTGGCCGCACCGGAGCGGACGCGCGACGACCTGTCGAGCCTGCACACGGTCATCTACGGCGGGGCCCCGATGTACGTCGAGCACCTGGAGGCGTCGCTGGCGGCGTTTGGGCCGATCTTCGTGCAGATCTTCGGCCAGGGCGAGGCGCCGATGACGATGACGCTGCTGCCCCGGGCCGAGCACGTCACCGGCGACGACCCGGTGGCCCGGCGCCGCCTGGCCTCGGCCGGGCGCGAGACCCCGGCCGTGCGCGTGCGGATCGTCGACGAGGACGATCGGCCGCGGCCGCCCGGCGCGATGGGCGAGATCGTCGTGCGCGGCGACCTCGTGATGAAGGGCTACTGGAACAAGCCGGAGGCCACGGCCGAGACGCTGCGCGGCGGCTGGCTGCACACCGGCGACGTCGGCTACTTGGACGAGGACGGCTACCTCTACATCACGGATCGAAAGAAGGACATGATCATCAGCGGCGGCTCCAACATCTATCCACGCGAGATCGAGGAAGTGATCTGCCGGCATCCCGGCGTCTTCGAGGTGGCGGTCATCGGCGTGCCCGACGCCAAGTGGGGCGAGGCCACGAAGGCGCTGGTCGTCGCCCGGCCCGGCGCCACGCTCGACGAGTCGCAGATCGTCGAGCACTGCCGGCGCCACCTGGCCTCGTACAAGAAGCCGCAGTCGGTGGAGTTCCTGGCCGCCCTCCCCAAGAACGCCTACGGCAAGGTCCTCAAGCGGGAGCTACGCGACCGCTTCGGGACGGCGCAGGAGCGGAGAGTCTGACATGGGTGTCCGCGACCTCGAGATCGCCCGCTCGGTGAAGCTGCGACCCATCCAGGAGATCGGCGGCGGCCTCGGCCTCGGTCCCGACGACCTCGAGCTGTACGGCCGTCTCAAGGCCAAGGTGAGCTGGGAGGCCATCGCCCGCGTGGCTGACCGGCCCGACGGGGCGCTGGTGCTGGTCACCGCCATGACGCCGACGCCGGCCGGCGAGGGGAAATCGACGACGACGGTGGGGCTGGCCGACGGCTTTCGCCGCATCGGCCGGCGGGCGATCGTGGCGCTGCGCGAGCCCTCGCTGGGGCCCGTGTTCGGGGTCAAGGGCGGCGCCGCCGGCGGCGGCCGGGCCCAGATCGCGCCGATGGAGGACATCAACCTCCACTTCACCGGCGACATGCACGCGATCGGCGCCGCCCACAACTTGCTGGCCGCGATGCTCGACAACCACCTGAGCCAGGGCAACGCGCTCGGCCTCGATCAGCGCCGCGTCCTCTGGAAGCGCGTGCTCGACATGAACGACCGCTCCCTGCGCAACATCGTGCTCGGCCTGGGCGGCTCCGCCCACGGCGTGCCGCGCGAGGGCGGCTTCGAGATCACGGTGGCCTCGGAGGTCATGGCGATCCTGTGCCTGGCCCGCGACCTTCACGACTTCAAGACGCGCGTCGAGCGCATCATCGTGGGGGAGACGGCGGCCGGAGCGCTGGTCGAGGCGCGCCAGCTCAAGGCGGCCGGCGCCATGGCTGTGCTGATGAAGGACGCCATCAAGCCGAACCTCGTGCAAACGCTGGAGGGCACGCCGGCCTTCGTGCACGGCGGGCCGTTCGGCAACATCGCCCACGGCTGCAACAGCCTGATCGCCACCCGCCTGGCCCTCAAGCTCGGCGAGATCGTGGTGACCGAGGCGGGTTTCGCCACCGACCTCGGGGCCGAGAAGTTCGTGGACATCAAGGCCCGCACCGGCGGGCTGACGCCGTCGGCGGCGGTGATCGTCGCCACCGTGCGCGCGCTCAAGCTGCACGGCGGCGTCGCGCTGGCCGACCTCGGGCGCGAGGACGAGGGGGCGGTGCGGCGCGGCACCGAGAACCTGGCCAAGCACGTGGAGAACGTGCGCACCTTCGGGCTCACGCCGGTCGTCGCGCTGAATCACTTCACCGGCGACGCCGACGCCGAGGTGGCCGCCGTCCTCGACGTCTGCCGCGGCTGGGGCGTGCGGGCGGCGGTCTCGCGCGGCTGGGAGCTGGGCGGCGCCGGCACCACGGAGCTGGCCGAGGCGCTGGTCGAGGTGATGGCCGCGGCCGACCGGGGGACGTTCCGTCAGCTCTATCCCGACGAGTGGCCGCTCACCCGGAAGATCGAGACGATCGTCACCCGAATGTACGGCGGCGACGGCGTGCAGGTGTTGCCGGCGGCCGCCGCCAAGCTCGCGCGCTGGGAGGGCCTCGGCTACGGCACGCTGCCGGTGTGCATGGCCAAGACGCAGAACTCGCTCTCCGACGACGCCAAGAAGCTGGGGCGGCCGCGCGGCTTCACCGTCACGGTGCGCGACGCCAAGCTGGCCGCCGGCGCCGGCTTCATCGTCGCCTACGCCGGCGACATCCTCACGATGCCCGGGCTACCGAAGACGCCGGGCGCGGAGACGATGGACATCGACGCCGACGGCAACGTCGTCGGCTTGTTTTGAGCGTCGTCGAGGCCTCCCTCGATCGCTGCCCGGCCCGGCGCTAGCCCTCCGGCCCGCTCGCTGGTATCGGGCTGGGTCACCACGCCGTTGATCCGCCACTGGCCGTTCTCCCGCACCATCTCGTAGACGGCCTCGATCGACTGGCCGTTGGCGCCGCGCACGCGCACTACCAGATACAGGCGGCCGCCGGGGCCGCGGGTGGCGTGGTCGATGAACGCCGAAGCGGAGCGGGCGATCTCCGGGTAGCCGCCGCGGACCATCGCCTCGAAGCGGGCGACGTCGAAGAGCTGGTGGATCTCCTCGGAGGCGAAGCCGAAGGCGGCGTCGAAGTCGTCACGGCGGAAGGCCTCGAGCTGCTGCACCACGACGCGGCCGGCGGCCTGGGCGTCGGGGTCAGGCTGGGCGGGTGCTGCGGCGGGCGCCAGCAGCAACGCCACCACGAGCCACCGCCGCCACGCGCGCGTCACGCCGATACTTTACCCTTCCCGGGGCCGCTGATAGTATCCCGTCGCCATGCGCACGCTCCTGCTCGGTACCGGCTCGCCGCCTCCCAATCCCAGGCGCCGCGGCCCGGCCACGCTCGTCGTGGTCGGCGATACCGAGCGCTTCCTGGTCGATGCCGGCTCCGGCGTCGGCGTCCAGCTGGTACAGGCCGGCGTCCGGCCCTACGACTGGCCGCCCGTGTTCATCACGCACCACCACTCCGATCACACGATCGACCTCGGCCATCTGCTGATCACGCGCTGGATCGTCGGCCAGAATGCGCCGTTCGAGGTCTACGGCCCCGCCGGCACCCAGCGCCAGATGGACAAGCTGCTCGACTGGCTGCGCTGGGACCTGGACGTCCGCCGCGCGCACATGCACGGGCGGCCGCTGCCCGAGGTCTGCGTAACGGAGATCGAGGAGGGGCGCGTGCTCGAGCGCGACGGGCTGCGCGTCTCCGCCTTTCTGGTCGAGCACGATCCGGTGAAGCCGGCCTTCGGCTACCGCTTCGACGCCGAGGGCCGCAGCGTGGTCGTCTCCGGCGACACGCGACCCTGCGAGAACCTCATGCGCTGGAGCCGGGGGGTGGACGTGCTGGTGCACGAGTGCTGCGAGATGGCCCGGACCTCGTGGTCCCCGGGCTGTGGCTGGGCGACGATCGAGGAGAAGATCCGCGACCTGGCGTCGTATCACACGCAGCCGGAGGACATCGGCCGCGTCGCCGAGGGCGCCCGGCCTCAGCGCCTGGTGCTGAGTCATCTCATGCCGGGCTCCGATCCGGCCGAGCTGAAGGCGGCGGCCGAGAAGCGCTTCCGCGGGCCGGTGGCCGTCGGCGAGGATCTGCTCGAGGTGTGACCAAGCCCCGCTTCGGCTTCTTCTTCTGGCCCTACGCGCCGGCCCTGGTCGAGCGCATGGTGCGGCTTGCTGACACCCAGGGCTGGGACCTCGTGGGCGTGGCCGACACGCCGGGCAACGCGATGGACGTGTGGGTGGCGCTGGCCCAGGCGGCCACACTCAGCACGCGGGTCCGGCTCGCGAGCTGCGTCACCAACCTGGCCACTCGCGATCCCGCGATCACCGCCGGCGCGGCCGGCTCGCTCGACCGACTCTCCCAGGGGCGCTTCGTCCTCGGCCTCGGCGCCGGCCACAGCGGCGTCGTGAATGTCGGCCGGCGCCCGACGTCGCCCGGCGAGCTGCGCGAGGGTCTGACACGCGTGTGCGGCCTGCTCGACGGCGACCGGCGAGTACCGGTCTACGCGGCCGCCTCGGGGCCGGCGGCGCTGCGCGCGGCCGGCGCGGCCGCCGACGGCGCGTTCGTCAACTACGGGCTGGGCGCCGCCGAGGTGGCCCGAGCCCGCACGCTGCTGGCCGAGGGCGCGGCGGCCGCCGGCCGCGACACGGCCGCGTTCGACACCTGGTTCATCGCCGCTCTCGACGTCAGCGAGCGGCGCGAGACGGCGTTGGCCCAGCTCGGGAACATCCTGGGCTTCGTCGCCGCCTACGTCCTCGGACCGTCGCCGGCCGAGCGCGGCGTGCCCGCGGAGCTGGTGCCGGCCGTCGTCGAGCTGCGGCGGCAGTACACGACCCGGCGGCGCGAGATGGATCCCGACCTCGTCCGCCGGCTGGGACTGTTCGACTACCTGCGCCGGCGGCTGGCGGTGGCGGGGACGCCTCAGGATTGTCTCGAGCAGACCCGCGCGGCGCTGGCGGCCGGCGCCACGAATCTAATGTTCACGGTCAGTCTCGCGGCGGACCCGATCCGCACCGTCGAGCTGTTCGGGCGGCACGTGTTGTCCGCGCTCGGGCCGGCGGCGGTGGCGTCCGGTCGGCCGCAGGAGTAGGAGATCGGCGATGTCGACCGGGCTCGCGCGCGGCCTGACGAACTACGGGGATCGCGACTTCGCGCTCTACCTGCGCCGGTCGTTCGCCCGCTCGATGGGCTACTCCAGCGCGGCGCTGGCCCGGCCGATCGTGGGGATCGCCAACTCGGGCAGCGGCTTCAACAACTGCCACCGCCACTTCCCCGAGCTGATCGACGCCGTGCGCCGCGGGGTGCTCTCGGCCGGCGGGCTGCCGATCGACTTCCCGACGATCTCGCTCGGCGAGGTCTTCCTGGAGCCGACCAGCATGCTCTACCGCAATCTGATGTCGATGGACGTCGAGGAGATGGTGCGCGCGCAGCCGATGGACGCCGTCGTGCTCGTGGGCGGCTGCGACAAGACGGTGCCGGCCCAGCTCATGGGCGCGGCGTCGGCCGGCGTCCCGGCGGTGCAGCTGCTGGCCGGGCCGATGATGGCCGGCCACCACCACGGCGAGCGGCTGGGCGCCTGCACCGACTGCCGGCGCTTCTGGGCGAAGTACCGGGCCGGGCAGATCGGCGAGGACGAGATCGCGGGCATCGAGGGCAACCTGGCGACGACGGCCGGCACCTGCGCGGTCATGGGCACGGCCAGTACGATGGCGTGCCTGGCCGAGACGCTCGGCATGGCGCTGCCCGGCACCGCCGCCATCCCGGCCGTGCACGCCGATCGGCTGCGCGCGGCCGAGGCCACCGGCGAGACGGCCGTGACGCTGGCGCGCACCCGCGTGACGCCGGCGCAGATCCTCACGCCCCGGGCGTTCGAGAACGCGCTGCGGGTGCTGCTGGCGGTGGGCGGCTCCACCAACGCGATCATCCATCTCACCGCGGTCGCCGGCCGGGTGGGGGTGCCGATCGACCTGACCGTGCTCAACCGGCTCAGCGACGAGACGCCGGTGCTGGTCGATCTCAAGCCCTCGGGCCAGCACTACATGGAGGACTTCTTCGCCGCCGGCGGTCTCGGCGCCGTCCTCCGCGAGCTCCGCGATCGGCTGCACCTCGATTGCCTCACGGTGACCGGCGAGACGCTCGGCGCCCGCTTGCAGAGCGACGACGCGTGGGTCGATCGCGCCGTGATCCGCAGCGCCGCCGAGCCGTTCCAGCCGGTGGGCGGCCTCGTCGCGCTGTTCGGCTCGCTGGCGCCCGCCGGCGCCATCCTCAAGCGCTCGGCGGCCGACGCGCGCCTGTTCGAGACCGAGGGCCGGGCGGTCGTGTTCGACTCGCTGGAAGATCTGGCGGCGCGCATCGACGACCCCGCGCTCGAGGTGACGCCGACCGACTTCCTGGTGCTGAAGAACGCCGGGCCCAAGGGCGCGCCGGGGATGCCGGAGGCGGGCTACCTGCCGATTCCGACCAAGCTCTCGCGGGCGGGCGTCACGGACATGATCCGCATCTCGGACGCCCGCATGAGCGGAACCGCGTTCGGCACCATCGTGCTCCACGTCACACCCGAGGCCGCGGTCGGCGGGCCCTTGGCGCAGGTGCGCAGCGGCGATCGCATCCGGCTGTCGGTGAAGGAGCGGCGCCTGGACCTGCTGGTCGATCCCGCCGAGCTTGGCCGACGCGCCGCCGGCCCGCCGGCGCCCACGCCCGCGCGCGGCTATCGACGCCTCTACGCCGAGCACGTCCTGCAGGCCGACCTCGGCTGCGACTTCGATTTTCTCCGCAGCCGCTGAGCGAGATCTCTCGGGGGGAGGATGCCCATGCGCTACCGTCCGTTCGGCAGGACCGGTCTCTCGGTGTCCGTCGTGGGCTTCGGCTGCTGGCCGATGGCGGGCGACCGCTACGGCGCGATCGAGGACGACGAGGCGGTCAAGGCGATCCACCGCGCGCTTGACCGGGGCGTCAACTGCGTGGACACCGCGCCGGCCTACGGCGCCGGCCACTCGGAGGAGGTCGTGGCCCGCGCGCTTGACGGGCGACGGCGCGACGTCATCCTCGTCACCAAGTGCGGCGTGAAAGCGCCACCGCCCGGCCAGCTCGGCCCGGTGCGCGACTCGAGCCGCGCCAACATCCAGCGGGAGGTCGACGCCAGCCTCAAGCGCCTGCGCACCGACTGGGTCGACGTGCTACTGGTGCACTGGCCGGACGCCGGCACGCCGTTCGAGGAGACCATGCGGGCGCTGGAGGAGGTGGCCGCCTCCGGCCGCGCGCGCTTCGTCGGCGTGTCGAACTTCACCGGCGCGATGATCGACGAGTGCCTGCGCGCTCGGCGCGTCGACGTGTCCCAGGTGGGCTATCACATGTTCGACCGGCGCCAGGAGCACGAGACGTTCCCGACCTGTCTCGCGAACGGCGTCGGCGTTATGGGCTACGGCTCGCTCGGCCACGGCCTGCTGACCGGCGCCTTCACGGCGACGACGACGTTCGATCCCGCTCGCGACTGGCGCGGCCACGGCGTGGCCTTCGGCCAGCCGATCTTTCGCGGCGACCACTTCAAGACCAACGTCGGCGTGGTCGAGCGGATCCGGCGCGAGGTGGCGGAGCCGCGCGGCGTCGCCGTGAGTCAGGTCGCGCTGGCGTGGGTGCTGGGGAATCCCGCGATCAGCACGGCGCTGGTCGGCGCGCGCACCCCGGCCGAGGTCGACGCCAACGATGCCGGCGCCGAGCTCGCGCTGTCGCCGGCCGAGCGGGCGACGATCGACACGATTCTGGCCGGCGCCGCCGGGCGCGTGCGGGAGTTCACCCCGTTGCGGCCGGCGATGGAGCCGTGGGGGGCGGAGGTCCCGGCGGGCCGGTAGGCCCGCTCAGACCGTGTCGAAGCCGCAGAGGTGGTAGTAGATCGCCTCGCGGGTGGCGGTGTCGAGGTCCGGGTAGATCTGACGCACGCGCCCCCAGGCGTCCAGCAGCGCGCGGTTCTGCTCGCGCACCGCGGGATGGGCGAGCAGGCGGCGGAGATCGGTCGTGGCGTCGGTCGTCTTGGCGCGGGCGAAGTCACGGTAGAACGCGATCTGTTGCTCGGTGGCTCGGACGATCTGCTCGTGCATCGGCTGCAGCCGGTCCGGTGTCTGAAGTCGCCGGAGCCGGTCGAGCACGTCCTCCTGGCGCCCGCGATAGACGTCGTAGAGCTCCTCGTAGCGCTCCGGCGCCCGGGGCACGGCCAGCACGCCCTCCATGTTCAGGCGATTCGAGATGCCGACCGCCAGCACCCCGAGGAGCTGATCGAAGTAGAGTAGCTCCTCGTGCACGTCGATGCGGCTCTCCTTCAGCGGGAGCGGGCGCGCCCCAGGCCACCGACGCTCCGGCCAGTACTGCTCCGACAGCGCGGCGTTGTCGACGTGATCGCCGGCGTCCGGGGACACCGCCGCCGGGGTGGGCGTGGTCGGTGTCGTCGGTGTGGTCGGCGCGGCCGGGGCCACCGCTGCCGGGTCCGGGCTGCGCGGGGCGGGTGCTTCCTGGCCTGAACGCCAGGGCCAAATCGCGAACAGGACGATCGACATGACAGCCACGATGCCGATCACGCCGAGCCACTGCCAGCGCTGGGAGGTCGTGCCGTTGCCGACGAGGCTCCGGAGGGACTCGGCGGTCTCGGGACTCAGCCACGCCCCGTGGCCGTTGGGACAGGCACGCACGAAGAGCGTGCCGATCGCCAGCGACTGCCGGACGAGATCACGCTGGCAGGTGGGGCAGCCAACCGGGACGGTGGCGGGCGCGGTCGCACCGGCGAGGAGATCCTGCAGCAGACGATCGACCTCGGCGGCAGCCCCATAGCGGACCTTCGTGTCGATCTGCGTCAGGCCCGTCTGCTCGACCCACATCGGCCGGTCCTCCCGGACGGGGGACCACAGCAAGAGGTGTTCCTCGGCAGGTTCTTCCATGACGGCAAGCGGATGTGCCGCGGCTGGTCGGCCGCCCGGATGCCACGCCGGCATTCGGGCGACAGGATCCGTCAGGCGATCGGATCGTCGGCTAGGGCAGGTCGAAGAGCAGCGCCTCCGCGTCCTTGTCGCCGACGAGCGTCAGCGTGGTTTCGCGGCTGGCGGCGGCGCCGTCGCCGGCACCGAGGCGCTCGCCGTTCAGCGTGAGCGTGCCGCGCGCGACGTGAAGCCACGCGTGCCGGCCGGGTTGTAGCGTGTGCGTGACCTGCTGGCCAGCTCCGAGCCGCGTGGCGTACAGGCGTGCGTCTTGGTGGATCGTCACCGAGCCCTCGGCACCGTCGGGCGAGGCGACCAGCCGCAGCCGGCCGCGCTTGTCCTCGTCGGCGAACGCCTTCTGCTCGTAGCCGGGCGCGAGGCCCTCCCGCGCCGGCTCGATCCAGATCTGCAGCAGATGGACGGGCTCGTCGGCCGATGGGTTGGCCTCGCTGTGGCGCACGCCGGTGCCGGCGCTCATGCGCTGCACGTCGCCCGGCCGGATCACCGAGCCGGTGCCGAGGCTGTCCCGGTGCTCCAGCGCCCCCTCCAGCACGTAGGTGATGATCTCCATGTCGCGGTGCGCGTGGGTCGGGAAGCCGCGCTGGGCCGCGACGAAGTCCTCGTTGATCACCCGCAGCACGCGGAAACCCATGAACCGGGGGTCGTAGTAGTCCGAGAACGAGAAGGTGTGCCAGGTGTCGAGCCAGCCGTGATCGGCGTGACCCCGCTCATCCGCGCGCCGCAGTGCAATCGCCATATCCGGTTAGACTGCGTCGTCCATCCGCGGGATTCCGCCCACCCGGGTTGCGCCAGGCTTCGGGTACACTCGCTCCAGGGGTAGAGCCGGGCAGAAACTTGTCAGGCGACTCGCCGGTTTAACACGTGATGGACGTGATCGAGTCAGCAGTGACAAGGACTTGCGGGGCGTCCCTGATGGCAGGCCACTTGCTCGCTAGAGACTTCGTGCAACTGATACATCGCGCCAAGGGGCTCTGGAAGCGGCGGACGCCGCCTCCCACCCGATCCCGGTACGCGCTGGCCCTGGCCGGGGGCGGGGTCATCGGCGGCATGTACGAGGTCGGCGCGATGACCGCCCTCGAGGAGCGGCTCAACGGCAACGGGGTCGGCTTCGACATCTACGTTGGTTGCAGCGCCGGCTCGGTCGTGGCCTCGCTGCTGGCCAGCGGCATCCCGGCCAGCGAGATCTACCAGATCCTGGACGAGGATCGGGACGATCCCCTCAACTTCCGCCGGGGCGTCCTGTTCGCTGGCGACGCGTTTCGCATGGCCTGCACCCGGTTCGGTCGTTTCGTGTGGGCGATCGGCAAGCACGTGCTGCGCGGTGAGCGCAGCCTGCCCGACGTCCTCGCGCGAGCCGAGCGAGAGCTGCCGGCCGGATTCTTCACGCTGGCCTCGCTCGAGCGCTTCATGCGGCTGGGGCTGGCCTCGCGCGGTGCGCGCAACGCCTTCGCCGACCTGCCACGGACGCTGCTCATCCCGGCGGTCGACCTGAACACGGCCGAGCGGGTCGTCTTCGGGCAGGGGGCGCTGGGCACGGTGCCGATCAGCGACGCGGTGGCCGCCTCCTCGGCGATCCCCGGCTTCTTCGATCCCTACACGATCGGCGGGCGCGACTATGTCGACGGGGGCGTGGGCTTCTCCGGGCACGCCGACCTCGCCGCCGAGGCGGGGGCCGACGTGGTCTTCGTGGTGAATCCACTGGTGCCGAACCGGGGGGCGAACGGCGGCGCCTCGATGCGAGCCCGGGGCGTGTACACGATCATGGAGCAGGCCGGCCGGATCTACAGCCAGAACCTGCTGCAGCTCGGCATGGCCTCGCTGGCGATCAAGTACCCGCGCACCGCCTTCCACTTGCTGCAGCCCTCGCACGACACCGAGCTGCTGTCCGGGCCGTCGATGGGGTTCGAGGCGAGTCGGGCCGCGCTGCGATTCGGCTACACGTCGACGCGCGACTGGCTGGCCCAGCAGGGTGCTCCGCTCGTGCGCTCGCTCACTCCGGCACCCGTCGCCTAGAGGCCCCCGAGCGAGAGATTCGTCCACGACCCGGGAGCGCGCGGCGACGGCTCGGGGCGTGGGCGGCGGGGCGACAGGGTCCCCTTCGGTTCCGCGAGAGACTACCCGGTGCGCGAAGGGGTGGTCGGAGCCTGGTCCTACGTGTGGCGCAACACGATCGAAGCCAACGGAACCTCAGGAGACCCTGTCGCCCCGCCACCCACGCCCCGAGCCGTCGCCGCGCGCTCCCGGGTCGTGGACGAAGCTCTCCACATCGACGAGCCTCTGACTCGGGCGCCTAGATCCGTGGGGCGGTAGATACGGCGGACTGGCGTCGCTGGAGGGCGCCGAGGCCGTCGTAGGCCGCGTACTTGTAGGCGTCGCCGAGTGAGGGGTAGTTGAAGACCGTGTTCACGAACATGTCGATCGTGCACTCGGTTTGGAGCGCGATGAGCCCGATGTGGACCAGCTCGGCGGCGATCTCCCCGATCACGTGCACGCCGAGCAACCGCTTGTCGGGATAGCGGAAGACCAGCTTCACCTCGCCCGAGAGGTCGCCCACGATCTGGCCGCGCGCGTTGGTGCGATAGAACCCGCGGCCGACGCAGTAGTCGACCTTGTTCTGCCGGCAGCTCTCCTCCGTCTCGCCGGCCATGGCGATCTCGGGGATGGTGTACACGGCCAGCGGGAAGATCGGGGCCACCTGCGTCTTGTACTTCGGCAGGTCGAAGGCGTGCACCATGGCCACGCGCGCCTGCTCCATCGACGTCGAGGCCAGGGCGGGAAAGCCGATGACGTCGCCGGCCGCGTAGATGTGGGGCACCGAGGTCTGGTAGCGCTCGTTGACCGCCAGCAGGCCGCGCTTGTTGACGGTGAGCCCGGCCCGCTCGATGGCCAGCTTGCCCACGTTGGCCACGCGCCCGGCCGCCACCAGCACCTGGTCCACCACGAGGCTGCCGCCGCTCTGCAGCTCGAGCCGGACGCCGAAGGCCTCGGGGACGTAGCGCGTCACGCCTTCCTTCAGACGCAGGTCGATGCCCAGGAAGCCCATCTGCAGGCGGAGCTGATCGGCCATCTCGGCGTCGAGGAAGCCGAGCAGGCGGTCGCGGCCGTCGATGAGCGTGACCTTGATGCCGAGCGCGCCGAAGATCGTCGTGTACTCGCAGCCGATCACCCCGGCGCCGACCACGGCCAGCGAACGGGGTAGCCGCTCCAGCTCCAGGATCTCGTCGCTGTCGTGCACGCGCGTGTCGCTGAACGGCACGTCCTTGGGCCGCGTCGGCACCGAGCCGGTGGCGATGAGGATGACGTCCGCTTGCAGCAGCCGCGGGGGCTGCCCCTCGGTGGCCACGCGGATCGTGTGCGGGTCCTCGAAGCTGCCGAGCCCCTGGATGTAGTCGATCTTGTGGCGCGAGATGTTCTCGGTGATCACCTGGCGGAGTGAGCGCACGACCTCCTGCTCGCGATACATGAGGTCCTTGACGGTCAGCTCGCTCTTGACCTGATAGTCGACGCCGTAGAGGCCGTGCTGACTGAGGCCCGAGAAGTAGAGGGCGGTCTCGCGCAGCGTCTTGGACGGCACCGTGCCCGTGTTGATGCCGGCGCCCCCCGGATGGGCCTCCCGCTCGATCACGGCGACCCGCTTGCCGAAGTACGCAGCCTGGGCGGCGCCTTTTTCCCCGGCCGGTCCCGAGCCGATCACGATCAGGTCATAGCGTTCCATCCTCACGTACCGTATGACGACGGCGCCTGGCGATTCAAGTTATGGCGTGTCAGCGCCGCCCCCCGGCCAGCCGCCGTGCCTCCGGGAGCGCCCGCAGGCGCGCCATGGCCACCACGCCGAGGGCGGGACCGACCGCCAGCGTGGCGAAGGCCCAACCCCAGCCCAGCGCGGCGACCGCCGACGGGATCAGCCAGATCGTGAGCGTGGTCAGCGCGAAGCCGGCGCAGGTCTGGGTGGTGAGCGCGGTGCCCACGTAGGCGGGTGGACACAGCTCGGTGATCGCCGTCGAGAACTGCGCGGAGTCCGCGACGATCGTCACGCCCCACAGCAGCGCCACCGCCAGCGTGACGGGCGGCGGCCCGCCGAAGGTGGCCCCGATGGCCAGCGCGCAGGCGCCGCTGGCCGTCATGGCCAGCATCGTCAGCGTGGTGCGTCCCCACCGGTCGGAGGCGAGGCCGCCGAGCCAGCAGCCGAGGGCACCGGCGGCGATCACCAGGAACGTCGCGCCGCTGGCGTTGGCGCCGAGGTAGTCGCCGCCGCCGCGGACGCGCAGGCTCTCGGCCAGGAACAGGCCGATCCACGCCCACATCGCGTAGAGCTCCCACATGTGGCCGAAGTAGCCGAAGCACGCCAGCCGAGGGCCGCGCTCCCGGAAGATCCCCGCCGCCATGCGCAGATCGAATCGCGCCGCCGGAAAGGCGTGCGGCCCCTCGCGCACGAAGGCCAGGACGAGGACGGCGGCCAGCAGCGCCAGCCCGGAGGCCACCAGCAGCGTGTGCCGCCACGACAGCTCGGTGATGCCGCGCACGAGGTGAGGCGTGGCCGAGCCGATCGTGAGCGCGCCGACCAGGATCCCGATGGCGAGCCCGCGGCCCTCGCGGAACCACGTCGCCATGATCTTCATGGCCGGCGGGTAGGCGCCGGCCATGGCGACGCCGGTAACGAAGCGTAGCGCCAGCGCACCGGGGAGGCCGTGCACGGCCACCGCCAGCAGGCCGTTGGCCAGCGCGCCCACCACCGCGCCGGCGATCATCACGCGACGCGCGGGCCAGACGTCGGGCAGGTTGGCCAGCGCCGCGCCGAGCGTGCCCACGATGAAGCCGGCTTGCACGGAGATGGTGAGGGCCGCGCTGCCGCCGTCGCCGAGCGACCACTCGCGGCGCAGCGCCGGCAGCACGGCTGCGGCGCTGAACCACAGGCAGAGCGCCAGCAGCTCGGCCAGCGACAGGACGGCCAGCTGCCGCCAGCGCTCCGGGATCACAGGGTCGCGGGCTACTCGATGACCTTGCGCTCGCGCAGCCCGGCGATGTCGGCGCTGCCCAGGCCGAGGTCTTTCAGGATCGCCTCGGTGTGCTCGCCGCCCAGCGGCGCCGCGCTGCGGATCGTGCCCGGGGTGTCGGACAGCTTGATGGCGATCCCGAACTGGCGGACGCGGCCGTGGGTCGGGTGCTCGACGTCCACGATCATGCCGCGGTGGTTGATCTGGGGATCGGCGACCATCTCCTCGACCTCGTAGACCTTGCCCACGCACACGTCGTGCTTGACCAAGAACTCGTACCAGTCGTCGCGGTCGCGCGTGCGGATGACCGCCTCGATGGCCTCGCGGGCGGCGGCCTCCTCGGGGTTGGCGGCGCGCACGAACTGGTCGGGCTTGCGGGCGAAGCGCGCGAAGTCGGGCCGGCCGATCGCCGTGCAGAAGTTCTCCCACAGCCACGGCTCGGTGCAGCCGATGGTCAGGAGCTTGCCGTCGCGCGTCTCGTAGATCGCGTAGTACGGGTACGAGCCGCCAAGGAAGCCCTCACCCCGCCGGGGCGCCACGCCGTCGGAGAAGAAGAAGCGCATGTTGGGCGTGGCGGCCAGCAGCGACACCGTGGTGTCGAGGTAGGACACGTCCACGTGCTGGCCGCGCCCCGTGCGCTCGCGCGCGAACAGCGCCAGCACGATGCCGAGGGCGCCGTGCAGGCTGGCGCCGGCATAGTCGGCGACGAGGTTGAGCGGAATCACCGGCTTCTTGCTACCGGCGTCGCCGATCAGGTTCAGCACGCCGCCCAGCGACAGGTAGTTCATGTCGTGGGCGGGATAGTTCTTGTACGGCCCATCCTGGCCGAAGCCCGACAGCGAGCAGTAGATGACCCGCGGATTCAGCGCCTTCAGGGCCTCGTAGCCGGCGCCGAGCCGGTCCATGACGCCGGGCCGGAAGCCCTCGACGATGACGTCGGCGCCGGCCGCGAGCTTGCGGAAGATGGCCTGGCCCTCGGGCGCTTTCATGTTCAGCGTCATCGAGCGCTTGTTGCGGTTGACGAAGGCGTGGATGGTGCGGCGGATCGACAGCTCGTCGGTGGCCCGGTCGGGCTCCGGCGTCTCGATCTTCAGCACGTCGGCGCCCATGTCGGCCATGATCATCCCCGGCATCTCGGCCGGGGGGACGCGGGCCAGCTCCAGGACCTTGATGCCGTCGAGCACACTACTCATGGCTAGCTCCTCGCCGTGACGAGCCGCGCGGTGAGCGCGCGGACGTCGGGGATGTCCTCGAGATGCGTGAGCTGCGCGGCCACGCCGGCGGCCTCGTCGGCGCCGAGCACGGGCGTCGCGCAGACCAGGAACTTGTCGCGCAGCTGCGCGTCGGTGAGCGGCTGGTCGGGATGGCCGGCGGCGCCGCGCGGGGGCGACTCCAGGGTCCGGCCGTCGCCCAGTCGTAGCGTGACGCGGCTCCACGCGTGCTGGTCGAGCCCGGCCGGCAGCGTCGGATCGACGACCATCCGCACGCGCGCCATCAGCTGGCGCGTGCCGTCGTCGACCACCGGGCCGTCGTCGAAGGAGCCGAGGTCGACCCGGCCGGTGGCCAGCGCGGCCGCGGCGCAGTACTGCATCGAGAACTTGCGCTCGAGGCCGTTGCTCGGGCTGTCGTGGCGCAGGACGTCGGGGACGACGGGGTTGACGCCGACGACGATCTCGGCCACCTGGCCGGCGCCGAGCCCGTGCCGCGCGCGCAGCTCCAGCAGCGCGTCGATCGCCGAGTGGGTCAGCGCGCACGACGGGTAGGGTTTCACGGCGATGCCCGAGGCGACGACCTGCCAGCGCTGGCCGAGCGCGTCGAAGGCGTCGGGCGCCAGCGTGGCCTGGCTGAACGCCGCCGCGTAGCCCTGACGCCCGTCGAGCGCGGTGTCGGAGGCCGTGAGCCCCTCGCGCGCCGCCATCGCCGCGAAGACGCCGTTGCGGGCGGCGTGACCGGCGTGGAATGGCTTGGTCATCGACCCGAAGTTTTCCTTGAGCCCCGAGGCGAGCGATGCCGCCACGCCGAGCGCGTGCCGCGTCTGGGTGGGATCGAGGCCGAGCACGCAGGCCGCCGCCGCCGCGCAGCCCAGCGTGCCGATCGAGGAGGTGGCGTGCCAGCCGCGCGTGTAGTGATCGGGATTGAGCGCCAGCCCCAGCGCCACGCTGACCTCGAAGCCGACGAGGTAGGCCAGGACGACGGCGGCGCCGTCGGCGGGCTCGGCCTCGGCGCAGGCCAGCGCCGCCGCCAATAGCGGCGCGCTCGGATGGCCCAGCAGCGCGAAGTTCGTGTCGTCGAAGTCGTGGGCGTGGGCCGCGGTACCGTTGGCCAGCGCGGCCCAGGTCGGCGCCGCGCGCATCGAGGTACCGATCACCGTGCACAGCGGGGTGCCGCCCTCGGCGCGCGCGACGGCGCGCACGCTGGCGGCCACCGGCTCGGCGGCGCCGGCCAGCATCACGCCGAGCGTATCGAGCGCGGCCCGGCGGACCTGGACGATGGCGGCATCGGGGCAGTCGCGCAGCGAGGTCTTGACGACGAACTCGGCGAGACGGGCGGTGGCACTCATGGTCGCACCATAGCGGAGGGCTCCGGCGGTTGCAAGGTCGGGGGGCGTGGCGGACAATCCTGGCTGGAGGAATCCACCGTGCCACCCACGACGAACCGTCGCGTGCTGCTCCGGAGCCGACCGGTCGGCGAGCCCAAGCCGACCGATTTCGAGATCGCCGACGCGCCGCTGCCGTCCGTCGCCGACGGCGAGATTCTCTGTCGCACCCTCTGGCTCTCGCTCGATCCCTACATGCGCGGGCGCATGAGCGACCGGAAGTCCTACGCGGCGTCCGTCGAGCTCGGCCAGCCGATGGTCGGCGGCACCGTCAGCGAGGTCGTCGAGTCGCGGCATCCGGGCTTTGCCGCCGGCGACGTCGTGCTGGGCTACGGTGGCTGGCAGTCGTATCACGTCGCGCGGGCCGGGGCGGCGCCCGGGCCGTTCGGGCCGCTCAAGCTCGATCCGAAGGCGGCGCCGATCTCGACGGCGCTGGGCGTGCTCGGCATGCCGGGCATGACCGCGTACGTCGGCCTGCTCGATCTCGGTCAGCCGAAGGCCGGCGAGACGGTCGTCGTCTCGGCGGCGGCGGGCGCGGTCGGCTCGATCGTCGGCCAGCTCGCGAAGATCAAGGGCGCCCGCGCGGTGGGCGTCGCCGGCTCGCAGAGCAAGTGCGACTACGTCGTGAAGGAGCTGGGATTCGACGCCTGCGTGAGCTACCGCTCGCCGGATCTCTTCGCCGCGCTCAAGGACGCCTGCCCCAAGGGCATCGACGTCTACTTCGACAACGTCGGCGGCGACGTGCTCAAGGCCGTGCTGGGGCAGGTCAACCCGTTCGCGCGCATTCCGCTGTGCGGCCTCATCTCGCAGTACAACGCCACTGAGATGCCGCCCGGGCCGAACATGGCCCCGGTCCTCTTGAACCGCCTCACCATCCGGGGCTTCATCGTGTCGGACCATGTGGACCGCTTGCCCGCGTTCCTGGCCGACATGGCGGGGTGGGTGCGCGAGGGACGGATCAAGTACCGCGAAGACGTCGTCGAGGGGCTCGATCAAGCGCCGCGCGCGTTCATCGGTCTGCTGCGCGGCGAGAACCTCGGCAAGATGCTCGTGAAGGTCGGGTAGAAAGAGCCACACTCGTGTATAGTAGTCGGCGTGCCGGCAGAGTATCGAGAGGAACCTTGCAGATCGGCCATCAACCCCGTGGAAGGTATGGGCTTTCGGTGGTCGTTGAATCCCTATATGGGTTGCGTCCACCGTTGCACCTTCTGTTACGTCAGGGGCTTCGAGCGTCGCGCTGACCGGCCCTCGGACGACCGCTACGGCCGCTCGATCCGCGTGAAGGTCAACATCGCCGAGGTCCTCGCCCGTGAGCTGGCACGCCCGGGTTGGAAGGGCGAGTCCGTCGCGGTGGGAGCGGCGACCGATCCCTATCAGCCGGCCGAGGGCCGCTATCGGCTGACCCGCGGCTGCATCCGGGCCTTCGCTGCGGCCCGCAATCCATTCAGCATCGTCACGCGCGGTCCGCTGATCGTGCGCGACATCGACGTGCTGCAGGCCGCGGCCTCGCGGGCCGAGGTCCACGTGAGCTTTTCCGTTCCGACGCTGGACCTGGAGGTCTGGCGGCGGACCGAGCCGGGCACGGCACCGCCGCGCCAGCGGCTGCGGGCGCTGCAGCGCCTGGTGGAGGCCGGGATCGACGCCGGCGTGGGGATGGCGCCGATCCTGCCCGGCATCTCCGACCACCCGGCGCAGCTCGCGGAGGTCGTGCGGGCGGCGCGCGAGGCGGGCGCCACCGGCCTCTGGTGCAACGTGCTGCATCTGCAGCCGGGCACGCGCGAGCACTTCCTCGAGAACCTGGCCCGTGACTGGCCCGCGTTGCTCCCGCGCTACGAGGCGCTCTACCGGGGCACGTACCTCGAGCGGCGCCAGGCCGAGCCGATCAGGGCCCGCGTCGCCGCGCTCTGCGCCGAGCACGCCATCGCCGACCGCCGCGCCCGCCCGCTCGAGCCGCCGCCGGCGCCTGCGCAGCTCGCGCTGTCGATGTGACCGTCTCCGCTCGTGCACTCTAGTCGGGCCGCGCTGCGTCGGCTATCATCGCGCCATCATCCAGACTGAGTTCGTCCACGAGACGGTCCGGCGCATCTGGGGGTACGATCGCTTTCTCCCGCTGCAGGAAGAGGCGATCGCGTGCGTGCTCGAGGGGCGCGACTCGCTCGTGGTGCTGCCGACCGGGGGCGGCAAGTCGCTCTGCTACCAGGCGCCCGCCGCGCACCGCCGCCGCCTCGCCGTCGTCGTCTCCCCGCTGATCGCCCTCATGAAGGACCAGGTGGACGGCCTGCGCCAGGCTGGCGTGCCCGCCGCCGTGCTCAACAGCAGCCAGACACCGGCCGAGCGCGCCGGCGTCATGCGCGCGGTCGCCGGCGGCGGCGTGCAGCTCCTCTATCTCGCCCCCGAGCGGCTGGTGATGGACGGCTTCCTCGAGCGGTTGCAGCGGGCGGCGCCGGCGTTCTTCGCGGTGGACGAAGCGCACTGCATCAGCCAGTGGGGCCACGATTTCCGGCCGGAGTATCGGCAGCTCCGGGCCCTGCGGGCCACGTTCCCGACGGTGGCCGTGCACGCCTACACGGCGACGGCGACGCCGCAGGTGCGCGCCGACATCGTCGCCGAGCTCGGCTTGAAGAACGCCACGGTGCTGGTCGGCTCGTTCGACCGGCCGAACCTCATCTATCGCGTGCGGCCGCGGACCGATCGGCTGGGCCAGGTCGTCGCGGCCATCCAGCGGCACCGCGACCAGGCCGGCATCGTGTACTGCATCCGCCGCAGCGAGGTCGAGGAGCTGACGGCGGCGCTCGTGCGCCGAGGCCTTCGCGCACTCCGCTACCACGCGGGGCTGGGCGACGACGAGCGGCGGACCAACCAGGAGGCGTTCGTGAACGAGCGGGCCGACATCGTCGTGGCCACCGTGGCGTTCGGCATGGGCATCGACCGCTCCAACGTGCGCTACGTCATCCACACCGGCATGCCGAAGTCGCTCGAGCACTATCAGCAGGAGGCCGGCCGGGCCGGCCGCGACGGCCTGGAGGCGGAGTGCCTGCTGCTGGTGAGCGGTGGCGATTACGGCTTGTGGAAGTCGGTGATGTCGCCCGACGGTGCCGAGCCGCCGCCGGGCGCGCTGCGCAAGCTGGGCGAGATGTACGCGTTCTGCCAGCAGGCCGTGTGCCGGCACCGCGCGCTGGTGACGTATTTCGGCCAGACGTACGAGCGCGTCGGCTGCGGCGCCTGCGACGTCTGCCTGGGCGAGACGGTACAGGGTGTCGACACCTCCGGCGTGGCGGCGCGCATCCTGGAGGCCGTGGGCGAGCTGCGCGGGCGCTTCGGCGCCACGCACGTCGCCGACGTCCTGGCCGGAGCGGCCACCGGCCGCATCACCCAGCTCCGTCACGATCGCCTCGCGGCCTACGGCGCCCTGCGCGGCGAGACGAAGGCGCGCGTGCGGGGCTGGATCGATCAGCTCCTCGCCCATGGCCTGCTGGCGCGCACGGAGGACGAGTACCCCACCGTCACGCTGACCGAGCAGGGGCGGGCGGTGCTGCGCGGCGAGGGACAGGCGCCGGCCCTGACGAGCCCCGGCGCGGTGCGCGCCACCGCGGCCGACGCGCTGGCCCCGACGGAGGCGGAGGCGTCGGTGGCCCGGCCCAGCGGCGATCCCGGCGCCTACGACCGGGTGCTGTTCGAGGCGCTGCGC
>JBGQLG010000030.1:0-41907 GCA_041499965.1 Methylomirabilia bacterium | reverse complement strand
TCCGGGCGCGCGAAGTAGACGTACTCGAACACGCACTGCAGCCGCTCGCCGGCCGGGGCGGCGCGGTAGGAGCGCAGGCCGGCGTCGTCGATGACCACCAGCTCGCCGGGCTCGATGTCCCGGTCGGTGCGGGCCTCCATGAGGTCGAGCGCGCACGTCTCCGAGGCGACGATCCACGAGTCGGCCAGGCGGCCGAGCGTCAGCGGACGGAACCCGTAGGGGTCGCGCACGGCGTAGAGGGCGTCGCGCGTCAGGATCAGCAGCGAGTAGGCGCCCTTCACCTGGGCCAGCGCCCAGGGAATCTGCTCCTCGAGCGGCCCGGCCGGCGCACGGGCCAGCAGGTGCAGAATCACCTCGGTGTCGGAGTTCGACTGGAAGATCGCCCCCTGCCGCTCCATCTCCTTGCGGAGCGCGTCGGCGTTGGTGAGGTTGCCGTTGTGGGCGATGGCGATGGGACCGCGCGCGAACGTCGCCGTGATCGGCTGGGCGTTGCGGGTGTTCGACGAGCCCGCGGTGGAGTAACGCACGTGGCCGATGGCCCGGTGGCCGGGCAGTCGGCGCAGGCGCTCGGGGCTGAAGACGTCGGCCACCCAGCCCATGGCCTTCTCCAGATGGAAGTTGTGGCCGTCGGTGGCCACGATGCCGGCCGACTCCTGGCCCCGATGCTGGAGCGCGTAGAGGCCGAGGTAGGTGACGTTGGCGGCCTCCGCGTGATTCCAGATGCCGAACAACCCGCACTCGTCGTGGAACTTGTCGTCACGCCATGTGGCGCTCAAAGCCGTTCCTCCACGTGTGCTCGACCTGGTCCAGCCCCACGTTCACGACCGTCTCCCCGCCCACGCGCAGGCGCAGCCGGTCGCCGCCCGTCGTCCCGACCCAGCGCCAGGCGATGGCCGACTCGGCCATCAGCGCTTCGAATTCCCGCGCGCGCACGGCTTCCACGCTCACGACGATCCTCGAGGGCCCCTCGCCGAACAGCACCTGGTCGTGCCGCGCCCCCGCCGGCAACGCCACGTCGCACCCGACCGTCGTCGGACCGGTGACGCACGACTCGGCCAGGGCCGCCGCCACGCCACCGTCGGAGCAATCGTGCGCCGCGGTCACCAGGCCGGCGGCGATCGCCGCCCGCACCGCCGCCTGCACGCGTCGCTCGACCTCGAGATCCAGCGGGGCCAGGCGTCCACCGACCTGGCCGTGGCGCGTCCACACGAACTCCGAGCCGCCCAGGCTCACCGCGTCGGGCCCCAGCAGGGCGACGCGCTGGCCGGGCCCCTTGAACCACTGCGTCGCCAGCAGCGTGGCGTCCTCCAGCAATCCCACCACGCCGATGATCGGTGTCGGCAGGATCGCCTGACCGAGGGTCTCATTGTAGAGCGAAACGTTGCCGCCCACTACCGGCAGCTCCAGCGCGCGACACGCCTCGCCGATGCCCTCGACGGCTTCGGCGAGCTGCCAGAGGATGTCGGGCCGCTCCGGCGAGCCGAAGTTCAGGCAGTCGGTGACGCCGAGCGGGCGACCGCCCGCGCAGGAGACGTTGCGCGCCGCCTCGCACACCGCCATGGCCGCGCCGCGCCGCGGGTCGAGCAGGACGTGGCGCCCGTTGCCGTCGGTGGCGACGGCGATGGCCCGGCGCGTACCCTTCACGCGGAGCACGCTGGCGTCGGAACCCGGCAGCACCAGCGTGTTGATGCCGACCTGCTGGTCGTACTGTCGGTACGCCCACGCCTTGCTGGCCAGCGCGGGCGAGCCCATCAGCTCGATCAGCGCGGCCCCGTAGTCGACCGGCTCGGGCAGCGCGAGCGGATCGAGGGCCTGGCGCTCGGCCAGCCAGGCCGGCGGCGCGTAGGGCTTCTCGTACTGCGGCGCCTCGGCCAGCGCGTCGACCGGGACCCGCGCGACCTCCTCGCCGCGATGCTCGACGACGAGGTCGGGGCGATCGGTCACCTCGCCGATCCGCACCGCCTCGAGCTCCCACTTCGCGAACACGCGGCGCAGCTCGTCCTCCCGGCCCCGGGCGCTGACCAGCAGCATGCGCTCCTGCGACTCGGAGAGCAGCAGCTCGTACGCCGTCATGCCCTCTTCGCGCTGGGGCACAAGCGACAGCTCCACGCGCATGCCGGTGCCGCTGCGGGCGGGCATCTCCGAGGTGCAGCAGGCCAGGCCCGCCGCCCCCATGTCCTGGATGCCGAGCACGGCCCCGGTGGCCATCGCCTCCAGGCACGCCTCCAGCAGCAGCTTCTCGGTGAACGGATCGCCCACCTGCACGGTCGGGCGTCGCGCCTCGGCGTGCTCGTCGAAGGTGGCCGAGGCCATGGTGGCGCCGTGGATGCCGTCGCGCCCCGTCTTGTTGCCCACGTAGAAGACGGGATTGCCGGCGCCCTCGGCCCGCGCCCGGAAGATGCGATCGGCGCGCACGAGGCCCACGCACATGACGTTCACCAGCGGGTTGCCGGCATACTCCGGCGCGAAGGCGATCTCGCCGCCCACGGTGGGACAGCCGAAGCAGTTGCCGTACCACGAGATGCCGGAGACCACGCCCTCGATGAGCCGGCGGGTCCGCGGATCGGCGGGATCGCCGAACCGGAGCGAGTCCAGGATGGCGATGGGTCGCGCGCCCATTGTGAAGATGTCGCGCAGGATGCCGCCCACACCGGTCGCCGCGCCCTGAAAGGGCTCGATGAACGAGGGATGGTTGTGACTCTCGACCTTGAAGACGACGGCCCAGCCGTCGCCGATGTCGATCGCGCCGGCGTTCTCACCCGGCCCTTGCAGCACGCCGCGCCCGGTCTGGGGCAACCGCCTGAGGAAGACCTTGGAGTGCTTGTAGGCGCAGTGCTCGGACCACAGGGCGGAGAAGAGACCGAGCTCGGTGTAGGAGGGTTCGCGGCCCAGTCGCCGGATGATCCGATCGTATTCCTCGGCCGTCAACCCCAGGCCGCGCGCCAGGTCGAGCGTGACCTTCGGCTCAGCCTCGGCTCGCACTACCGCTTTAGGAACGTGCCATCCTCGACGAGGCTGCCGAGGAGCGAGTGGAAGATCTGCAGTCCGTCGGTCCCGCCCATGGCCGACTCGGCCGCCCGCTCGGGGTGCGGCATGAGGCCGAGCACCGTCCCCTCCGCGTTCACGATGCCCGCGATGTTCTCGACCGAGCCGTTGGGGTTGGCGGCCCGCGTCACCTGCCCGTCGCTCGTCGCGTAGCGGAAGACGACCTGGTTGCCACGCCTTAGCGCCCGTAGCGTCTCGGGATCGGCGTGGTACTTGCCCTCGCCGTGGGAGATCGGCATGGTCAGCACCTGGCCCCGCTGCAGCGCGCGCGTGAACGGCGTCTCGGCGTTGTCCACGAGGAGGCTCGTCGACTGACAGCGGTACTGCAGGCACTCGTTGCGCATGAGGGCGCCCGGCAGCAACCCCGCCTCGCACAGGATCTGGAAGCCGTTGCAGGAGCCGAGGACGAGCCCGCCGCCGGCCAGGAACCCCGGCAGCGCCTCCACCACCGGCGAGCGCCCGGCCACCGCACCGGCTCTCAGGTAGTCGCCGTAGGAGAACCCGCCCGGCAGGATCACGCAATCGAGATCGGCGAGGTTGCGGTCACGGTGCCAGACGTACTTGACCGGCTGCTTCACCACTTCCGAGATCACGTAGTGGAAGTCGCAGTCGCTCCAGGTGCCCGGGAATACGACGACACCAAATCTCATGGAGTCGAGTCTCTCCTCTCGGGATGCGCAGTGAGCGCGCGCGACGGCACGACCATCTTACCGGACGCCTCCGGGTGGGGCAAGGCGCTCGGCCGCCTCGGGCTCGATCGTGTAGTCCTCCAGGACCGTGTTGGCGAGCAGGCGGCGACACATCTCGTCCACGCGCGCGCGCGCCTGCTCGGCGCCGGCGGCGTCGACGTCGACGTCGATCAGCTTGCCGACGCGCAGCCCGCGCACGTCGCCGAAGCCGAGGCCGGCCAGCGCGCGCTGCACGGCGGCGCCCTGCACGTCGAGGATGCCGGGCTTCAGACGGACGAAGACGCGGACCTTCACCCGCCGACCAGCCCCGCCCGGCGGAAGATCGTGTCCACGTTGCGCACGAACCAGGCCGGGTCGAAGCACGCCTTGAGCTCCGGCGGGCTCAGCTTCTCGGTGACGGCCGGGTCGGCGGCCAGCAGCTCCAGCAGCGGCCGCCGCTCCTTCCACGCGCGCATGGCGTGGCGCTGCACCAGCTCGTAGGCCACCTGGCGGGCCAGGCCCGCCTCGGTCAGCTTGAGCAGCACGCGCTGGGAGTAGATGTTGCCGTGGCTGGCCTCGAGGTTCTCGGCCATGCGAGCCGGATCGACGTCGAGGCCCTCCAGGATGAACGCCGCCAGGTCGAGCATGTAGTCGAGCAGGATCGTGCCGTCGGGCAGGATCACGCGCTCGACCGAGGAGTGGCTGATGTCACGCTCGTGCCACAGCGCCACGTTCTCGACCGCGGCCAGCGCGTTGGTGCGCAGCAGGCGGGCCAGGCCGCAGATGCGCTCGGCCAGCTCCGGGTTGCGCTTGTGCGGCATCGCGCTGGAGCCCTTCTGGCCCTCACCGAACGGCTCCTGCGCCTCCAGCACCTCGGTGCGCTGCAGCCCGCGGACCTCCAGCGCGATCTTCTCCAGCGAGGCGCCGGCGATGGCCAGCGCCGCGCAGAACTCGGCGTGGCGGTCGCGCTGCACGATCTGCGTGGACACCGGCTCGATCCCGAGCCCGAGGTCGCGGCACACCTCCTCCTCGACCTGGGGCTCCACGTGGGCGAAGTTGCCGACCGCCCCCGAGAGCTTGCCGACCGCCACCGCCTCGCGGGCCCGGCGCAGCCGCTCGAGGTTGCGCCCGGCCTCGACGTACCAGACCGCGACCTTGAGGCCGAAGGTGGTCGGCTCGGCGTGCACGCCGTGGGTGCGGGCGATGGTGAGCGTGTCGCGGTAGCGCAGGGCCAGCGTGCGCAGGGCCTGGCGCAGCCGCTCCTGGCCGGCCAGCAGCAGGTCGGCGGCGTCCCGCAGCTGCAGCGCGGTGGCGGTGTCCCACACGTCGCTGGTGGTGAGGCCAACGTGGACGAAGCGCGAGTCGGCGCCGAGCTGCTCCTCCAGGCTGGTGAGCAGGGCGATCATCTCGTGCTTGACGCGCTTCTGGATGTCGAGGATGCGTCCGATGTCGACCCGGGCGGCCCGGATGCGGGCCAGGGCGTCGACCGGGATGCGGCCGCGGCGGGCGTAGGCGTCGCACACCGCCACTTCCACCCGGAGCCACGCCTGGTACTTCGCGGCCTCGCTCCAGATACTCCCCATGGCGGGCCGGGTGTACCGCTCGATCACGGCAACACCTTAATGCAAAACGGCCGCGAGCGAAAGGCCGGGACGGGTCTAGTGACGCAGCTCGGCGGGCAGGTTGCGGCGGTCGAGCGGACCGAGCGTCGTCAGGGCCAGGTGATCCTCGTCGAGCACCTCGCTGACGAGCGCCTGCACCTCCTCGTGCTTCACGCCGTCGATGGAGCCCAGCATCTCGTCGATGGTCAAGAACGACCCCAGATGCAGCTCGTGCTTGGCCAGCCGGTTCATGCGGCTCGACGTCGATTCCAGCGACAGCATCAGGCTGCCCTTGAGGTGATCCTTCGCTCGCTTCAGCTCCTCGGCGGTGATGCCCGACTTCTTGAGCTCGCGCAGCTCCTTGAAGATCGACTTCAGCACCTTGGAGAAGTTCTGGGGGTCGGTCGCTGCATAGAGATAGACTAGGCCGGTGTCGGCGAAGGCCTGGGCGCCGGAGTGGATCGAGTAGACCAGCCCCTGCCGCTCGCGCACCTCCTGGAACAGCCGCGAGGACATGCTGCCGCCGATGACGTCGTTGAGCAGGAACATCGCGTAGCGCTCGGGAGCGGCGTGGGCCAGGCCCGGGAAGCCCATCACCAGGTGCACCTGCTCGAGCGTCTTGTGCACGATGTTCACGCTCGGCGTGAGCGTGACGGCCTGGGCCGTGCGCGCGCGGGCGGCATGGGTGAACCCCTCGAAGCACGGGGCGAACAGGTCGAGCACCTGCTCGTGGCTGACGTTGCCGGCCACCGCGATGATGATCCTCGGGGGGACGTACTCGTTGCCGAACCAGTCGGCGATCGCCTCGCGGCTGAAGCCGGTCACCAGCTCGCGGGTGCCGAGGATGGGCCGGCCCAGCGGGTGATCGGCCCAGACCTGGGCCGCGAAGATATCGTGGATGACGTCGTCGGGCGTGTCCTCCACCATCCGGATCTCCTGCAGCACGACCGACTTCTCCCGCTCCAGCTCCTCGGCGTCGAAGAGGGGGTGCAGGAGGATGTCGGTCAGGAGATCGACGGCCAGCGGCAGATGCTCGTCGAGAACTTGCACGTAGAAGCAGGTATTTTCCTTCGTGGTGAACGCATCCATCTGGCCGCCCACCGAGTCCATGGTGCGCGCGATGACCTCGGCGCTCCGGGTGGCGGTGCCCTTGAAGACCAGGTGCTCGATGAGATGGGAGACGCCCCCCCGCGCCGGGGGCTCGTGGCGGGAGCCGGTCTCCACCCACACGCCGACCGCGACCGACCGCACGTGCGGCATCCGCTCCGTCAGGATGCGGATGCCGTTGGACAGGACGCTCTTGCGGTAGGCTTCAGTCACGCGGCGGATTGGCGGCCTGCGGATTCTTCAGCCGCTCCTTGTCGGCCAGGGCGGGCTGATCGCGGAGGGCCATCTTCCGGCTCAGCCGCATCTTGCCGTTGCCGTCGACCTCGATCACCTTGACCAGCACCTCGTCACCCTCGGTCAGCACGTCCTGGACCGCGCGGATGCGCGAGTCGGCGATCTGCGAGATGTGCAGCAGCCCCTCGGTGTTGGGGATGACCTCGACGAAGGCGCCGAACTCGACGATCTTCTTCACCTTGCCGAGGTAGATCCGGTCCAGCTCCACCTCGCGGCAGATGTCCTGGATCATCCCGAGCGCCTTCTGCACGGAGGCGTTGTCGGGCGAGAAGACCGTGACCCGGCCGTCGTCCTCGATGTCGATCTTGGCGCCGGTGGCGTCCTGGATGCCGCGCACCACCTTGCCGCCGGGGCCGATGATCTCGCGGATCTTCTCGGTCCGGATCTTGATGGTGACGAAGCGCGGGGCGTAGGGCGACAGCTCGGCCCGCGGCTTCTCGAGGATCTCGCGCATCTTGCCGAGCACGATCAGGCGGGCGTCGCGGGCCTGCTTGAGCGCCTCCCGCATGATGTCGACCGACACCCCGGTGATCTTGATGTCCATCTGCAGCGCCGTGATGCCCTTGTCGGTGCCGGCGACCTTGAAGTCCATGTCGCCGTAGTGGTCCTCGGTGCCCATGATGTCGGTGAGGATGCCGAAGCGGTCACCCTCCTTGACCAGGCCCATGGCGATGCCGGCCACGGGCGCCTTGAGCGGCACCGCGGCGTCCATCAGCGCCAGCGAGGCCCCGCAGACGCTGGCCATCGAGGACGAGCCGTTGGATTCGAGGATGTCGGACACGACCCGGATCGTGTACGGGAACTCTTCCTTGGGGGGCAGCATCGCCTCGACCGCCCGCTCGGCGAGGGCGCCGTGGCCAATGTCCCGGCGCGTCGGCGAGCCGAACCGCCGGACCTCGCCGACCGAGAACGACGGGAAGTTGTAGTGGAACATGAAGTTCCGGTAGGATTCGCCCTCCAGCGACTCGATCTTCTGCTCGTCGGACTTCGTGCCCAGCGTGGCCGAGACCAGCGCCTGGGTCTCGCCGCGGGTGAACAGCGACGAGCCATGGGCCCGCGGCAGGTAGCCCACCTCGATCGTGATCGGCCGGATCTCGTTCACCCTCCGGCCGTCCACGCGCACCCCGCGCTCGACGATCATCCGGCGCACCTCGGCGCTCTCGGCCTCCTCGAAGGCGGCGCGCACGGCCCCCTTCTTGGTGTCGTCCACGCCCAGCGCGCCCCAGACTTCGTCGAACACGCGCGCCACCGCCTCCGCCCGGCCGTGCTTCTCGGTCACCGACAGCGCGGTGGCCAGCTTGGCCGTCGCCAGCTCGCGCACGCGGGCGGCCAGCGCCAGGTCCTTGCCGGCGTTGGGATCGAACGCCCAGCGCGGCTTGCCGGCCTGGGCAGCCAGCTCTTTCTGGATGCGGGCCAGGCGCTTGCACTGCTCGTGGCCGAACGCGATGGCCTCCAGCATCTTCTCCTCGGAGACTTCCTTGGCGCCGGCCTCGACCATGAGGACGCCGTCCTCGGTCCCGGCCACGACCAGCTCCAGCTGCGAGGCCACCTGCTCGGCCGTCGTCGGGTTCGCCACGAACTGGCCGTCGACGAGCCCCACCCGCACCGCCCCGACCGGACCGCTGAACGGAATACCCGACAGGCAGAGCGCCGCCGAGGCGCCGTTGATCGCCAGCACGTCGGGATCGTTCTCGGTGTCGCCCGAGATGACCAGGCAGATGACCTGCACCTCGTTGCGGAATCCGTCGGGAAACAGCGGGCGAATCGGGCGGTCGATGAGACGGGAGGTGAGGGTTTCCTTCTTGACCGGGGCTCCTTCCCGCTTGAAGTAGCCGCCGGGGATGCGACCGCCGGCGTACGCCCGCTCGCGGTACTCGACCGTCAGCGGAAAGAAGTCCTGCGCCTCGCGGGCGCTCCTGGCGGCGACCACGGTGGCCAGCACCATGGTGTTACCGAAGCGGACGACGACGGCGCCCTCCGCCTGCTTGGCCACCTTCCCGGTCTCGATCGAGAAGAGTTGGCCGTGGATCTCGGTCTGCACGCTGTGGCTCATAGGAGCATTTGTCCTCGTTCGGCGGTCACCCGGCGAACACCTGATGTGAGGGGTGCCGGCGCCTGCGCTCAGCACCCAAGGAGGGCCCCCGGGGTCGTTCCGTCCGAGGACCGGTCATGAAGCGGGTGGGACTCGCCGTCAACGGCGAATGCCCAGCTTGTCGATGATCGTGCGATAGCGCTCGAGGTTCTTCCGTTTGAGGTACTCGAGGAGCCCCCGACGCTTACCGATGAGCATCAGCAAGCCGCGGCGCGAGTGATGGTCCTTCGCGTGCAGCCTGAAGTGCTCCGTGAGGCCGTTGACGCGCTCGGTCAGCAGCGCGATCTGGACCTCGGGGGAGCCGGTGTCCCCTTCGTGCGTCTTGAACTGCTCGATCAGGCTCTTCTTGCGGTCGACGGCAAGCGGCATCGGGAGGACCTCCTCCAATCGCCTCACCCCAGAGATCGGCTCCCCAGGGAGGGTTCAAAAAAACTTTGTTTTGTCAGCAGATAGGCAGGGAGGGTATCACGGGGTCGGGCCGAAGTAAAGTTAACCCCTCCCGCTCTGAGCGCGGGCCGCAGCGATGTCGCGCATGACCTGGGCCTTGAGCTCCTCAACCGAGGGAAAGCGCATCTCGTCCCGGACCCGATCGACGAACTCCAGCCGCACGCGGTGACCGTACAGATCGCCTGTGAAGTCGAGCAGATGCGCCTCGACGGCCACGACGGTCTCGTCGAACGTGGGTCGCACGCCGACATTGACCACCGCCGCGTGCGGGCGGCCCTCCACGATGACCCGGCCCCGGTAGACCCCGCGCGGCACCAGCAGTTGACGGTCGGGGTCGATGTTCGCGGTCGGAAAACCCAGCGTCCGGCCCCGACCGGCGCCCGAGGTCACCGGCCCGGCGATCGCGTAGGGACGGCCGAGCGTACGCGCCGCGGCGGCCACGTCACCCCGCTGCAGCGCCGCCCGGATCTCGCTCGACGAGACCGCGACGCCGTCGACCGTCATTGGCGGGACCACGTGGGCGCGAAAGCCGAGTCGATCCGCGAGGCTCTCCAGCAGACGGGCGTCGCCCCGGGCGCCGCGGCCGAAGCGGTGGTTGTACCCGACGATGATCTCCCTGGCGTGCAAGCGCTCGAGCAGCACGTCCTTCACGAACGTCTCGGGCTCGACGGCGGCGAGTTGGCGGGTGAACGGCAGGACGATCACGGTGTCGATGCCCGAGTCGCCGATCAAGGCCAGCCGCTCGTCGAGGGGGGTGATGGGCCGGGGCGCCCGATCCGGCTGCAGGACTTCCATCGGGTGAGGATCGAACGTGCAGGCCAAGGCCTCCACGCCGACCTCGCGCGCGCGGGCCAGCGCGGTGCCGAGGATGGCGCGGTGCCCGAGGTGGACGCCGTCGAAGGTCCCGAGGGCGACCACGCTCGGTCGTGCGTCAGGCGGGACGGACTCGAGTCCCCGGGCGATCCGCATGGAGCATCCGCACTGGACGGGTCCGCCCGCCGTCGACGACCTCGCCCACACCGACGAGCCGGCCGTCGGCGGCGTGGACCCGGACGAGCGAGCCGGAGGCGGCCCTCGCCGGCGCGATCTCGACGGACTGGCCGTGCTCGAACCGGCCCAGCGCCTGCGCGTCGAGCCGGAGGGTCGGCCAGTCTCCCAGCGCCGAGTCGGCGGCACGCACCCGAGCCCACAGCGCCGCCGCCGGCTCGGTGTCGAGCGCCTCCCAGGCCACGGCCTCGGCGAGCGTGAAGGGTCCGACCCGGGTGCGCGCCAGCCGCTCGACGGCGGCGCCACATCCGAGCGCGGCGCCCAGGTCGGCGGCCAGCGTGCGCAGGTACGTCCCCTTGCCGCAGACGACGCGCAGGCGCACGTGAGGGACGGAGACCTCCTGCACCTCGATGACGTGGATCACCACCTCGCGCGGCTCGCGCACGACCTCCAGGCCCTGGCGCGCCAGCTCGTAGAGCCGCCGCCCCTCGTGGTGCACCGCCGAGAACATCGGCGGCACCTGCTTGATCCGGCCCAGGAAGGGCCGGCAGGCGTCCTCCACCCGCGGGCCGTCGATCCCCGGCACCGGCGCTTCGGCCACCACGCGGCCGCTCATATCGCCGGTATCGGTCGTGACGCCCAGCCGCAGCGTCGCGACGTACTCCTTGTCCTGGTCGGCCAGGTAGGCCATGAGCTTGGTGGCCTCGCCGAGCAGGATCGGCAGGACGCCGGTCGCATCGGGATCGAGCGTGCCGGCGTGGCCCACGCGCTTGAGGCCGAGCCGGCGTCGCACCAGCGCCACGGCGTCGAAGGACGTGACGCCGGCCCGCTTGTCGACGACGAGCACGCCCGCCTCGGTCACCGCGCCAACGCCTCGCCGACCGCCGCCAGCACGTCGCGGGTGACGGCGTCGAGCGCACCGGCCACCGTGAAGCCGGCGGCGTTGGGATGGCCGCCGCCGCCGAACGTCGCGGCGATGCGCTGCACGTCGACATCGCCCTTGCCGCGCAGGCTGACCTTCACCTGCGCACCACGCGCCCGCAGCAGGCACGCCACCCGCACGGAGGCGATCGAGCGCGGATAGTTCACCAGCTCCTCCGACTCGATGAACGTCTCCGGGACGGCGTCGGCCGGCAACGCCAGCCAGGCCACGCGACCGTCCTCGCTGAGCCGGACGCGGGCGAGGCTCTCGCCGAGCCAGCGCAGCGAATCGGTCGCACGCCGCTCGTAGAGGGCGGAGGACACGGCGGCCGGGTCGGCGCCGGCCGTGACCAGCTCGGCGGCGATCCGGAAGGTGGCCGGCGTCACGTTGGAGTAGCGGAACGAGCCGGTGTCGGTGTGCACCGCCGTGTACAGGTTGGTGGCGATCGCCGGCGTCAGCGGCAACCGGAGGGCGACGAGGAGTCGGTAGACCATCTCTCCGGTGGCGGCGGCCGAGGTGTCGATCCAGTTGATGTGACCGTAGCGCTGGTTGTCCGGATGATGGTCGATGTTGACGACGACCGTGGCCGCCGCCCGGGCCTGGTCGATCAGCCCCTCGGTGCGGCCGGGGTTGGGACAATCGGTCAGCACCGCCACGTCGAAGCGTCCCGCGACGGCGCTCAGCACGCCGTAGCGCTCGACACCGGGCAGGAAGTCGAGCGCGCCCGGCGCCGGGTGAGGACCGCCATACACCACGCTCCAGCCCCGCGCGTGCAGCGCGAGGCCGAGGCCCAGCAGCGTGCCGAGCACGTCAGCGTCGGGATGCACGTGGCCGAGCATCAGCGCGCGTCCCGGCGGTCGCTGGAAGGGCGCCAGGATGGTGGGAGCGGGTGGCGCGAGCCCGGAGAGGTCCGAGGGTGGCGTGGTCGAGGAGCCCCGGGCTCCGACGAGGTCGCTCACTGCGGTCCCTGCACTTTCTTGAGCAGGGACTGGATGCGGGCCGCGTGCTCCATCGAGTGGTCGGGCCGGAAGTCGATCTCGGGGGTGATGCGCAGATCCAGGTGCTGGCGCAGCCAGTTGCGCACGAAGCCCCGGGCACTGGCCAGCGCGGCCAGTGAGCCCTCCCACTGGCGCTCGTTGCCCAGGACCGAGACGAACACCTTGGCCACGCGCAGGTCCTTGGCCGTCTCGACCTCGGTGACGGTGACGAACCCCAGGCGCGGGTCCTTCAGCTCGCGCTGCAGGAGGGTGGAGACCTCCTCCTTGATGAGCTGGTTGATCCGGTCCAGACGCTTGCCCTGCATCAGAGAATCTCCAGAAAGGTCTCGATCACGCGCCCTTCCACGTGGTCCTCGATGAAGTCCATGGCCTTGGAGACGACTTCGTTGGCGTGACGGGCGTCGCCGGACACGTAGGCCACCGCGAGCGTCGCGCGCTGCCAGGAGTCCTGGTGGTCGACCTCGGCCACCGAGCACTCGAAGCGGGCGCGCACCCGCTCCTTGAGGCCCTTGAGCACGTGACGCTTGCCCTTGAGCGAGTCGACGTCGGGCAGGTGCAACTCCACCATCCCCAGCGCGACGCGCGCGGTCGACACGGTCCTCGCCGTCGCCGTCGCGCTAGAGCGTGCGCGCGACTTCCTCGGTCGAGTACACCTCGAGGATGTCTCCCGGCTGGGTATCCCGGATGTCCACGCCGATGCCGCACTCCAGCCCGGTCAGCACCTCGCGCACGTCGTCCTTGAAGCGCCGCAGCGAGGTGATCGTGCCCTCGCCCACGACGGTGCTGCCGCGCCGCACCCGCACCTTGGCGGTGCGCACGATCTTGCCCTCCATCACCTGCGAGCCGCACACCGGGCCGAGCTTGGAGATGACGAACATCTGCTTGATCTGGGCGCGGCCGTGCACCGTCTCCCGGATCTCCGGCGCCAGCATCCCTTCCAGCGCCGCCTTCACGTCGTTCACCGCCTCGTAGATGACGTTGTAGAAGCGCAGGTCGACGCCGTTGGCCTGGGCCTGGGTCGCCGCCTTGGGCTCGACCTTGACGTTGAAGCCGAGCACGATCGCGTTGGACGCCGAGGCCAGCATGACGTCGCTCTCGTTGATGGCGCCCACCGAGCTGTGGATGACCTTGAGCTTGACCTCCTCGGTCGACAGCCGCTCCAGGGCCTCGGCGACCGCCTCCACCGAGCCCTGGACGTCGGCCTTGAGGATGAGGCGCAGCTCCTTCACCTCGCCCGACTGGATCTGCTTCTGCAGTCCCTCCAGCGTGATGCGGGTGGCCGCCTTCACCTTGCTCTTGTCGCGGTCGGCGCGCATGCCGGCGATCTGGCGGGCCTTGCGCTCGTCGGAGACCGACACCAGCACGTCGCCGGCCCCCGGCACGCCCGACAGACCGAGCAGCTCGACCGCATCGGAAGGCCCGGCCGCCTTGACCTTGCGGCCGGCCGGATCGATGAGCGCGCGGATGCGTCCGGAGTGCGAGCCCACGACGACCGCGTCCCCCTCGTGCAGCGTCCCGTTCTGGATCAGCACCGTCGCCACCGGACCACGGCCCCGGTCCAGGCGGCCCTCGATGATGACCCCGCGGGCGGCCCGGGCCGGGTTGGCCTTGAGCTCGAGGACCTCGGACTGCAGCGCGGTCATCTCGAGCAGCTGCTCGATGCCGGTGCCCTTCTTGGCCGAGGTCGGCACGTAGATCGTCTGGCCACCCCACTCCTCCGGCACGAGGTTGTGGTTGGCCAGCTCGCGCTTCACGCGATCGAGGTCGGCCTCCGGCTTGTCGATCTTGTTGACGGCGACGATGATCGGCACATTGGCGGCCCGCGCGTGGTTGATGGCCTCCACCGTCTGCGGCATGACGCCGTCGTCGGCGGCCACCACCAGGATGACGATGTCGGTGGCCTGGGCCCCCCGCGCGCGCATGGCCGTGAAGGCCTCGTGGCCCGGCGTGTCCAGGAACGTGACCTTGCCGTGACCGGTCACCACCTGGTAGGCCCCGATGTGCTGGGTGATGCCGCCGAACTCCTTCTCGGCCACCTTCGTGCGCCGGATCGCGTCGAGCAGCGACGTCTTGCCGTGGTCGACGTGGCCCATGACGGTGACGACCGGCGGGCGCAGCTGCAGCTGGGTCGGGTCGGTCTCTTCCTCCTCGATGACATCGCCCTCGACCGAGCGAACCTCGAGGTCGAAGTTGAACCGGTCGGCGACCAGCTTGGCCTCGGTCGGGTCGAGCAGATCGTTGACCATCTTCATCACGCCGAGCTCGATGAGCGCCTTGATGACCTCGCCCGACTTGCGCCGCATCTTCTCGGCCAGCTCGGCCACGGTGACCGACTCGGGCACGCGCACCAGCTCGCGCTTGACCTCGACGGCCGGAGGCGGCGGCGGAGCCGGCGCCGTCTCGACCACCGCGGCGGCGGCGGCTGGGTTGGGGACCTCGACCGTCGGGGCCGACGCGGCCGGGCGGACCGTGGCGGCGGCCGGCGGCACCGCGGGCTGCGCCGGGCGCAGCGGGGGCGGAGGCGCGAACGGGCGCGGCGGGCCCTGGGTGATGCGCGCCTGCGAGAAGGGACCGGCCGGCTGACGCGGCGAGGGCCGCGACGGGGGCGGCGCCGCCCTCTCCAGCGGACGGAACGGAACGATCTTCGGCTCCGGCTTGCGCACCGTCGGCATCGGCGGCACCACGGGCGGAGCGGGCGGCGCCACGGCGGCCGGCTTCACCGTCTCGGCGACCGGCAGCGTCACGACCGGCACGGCGGTCACGGGCTCCGGCAGGATCTCGGCCGCGGGCTTGACGACCAGCGGAGGCTCGGGCGCGATCTCGACGGGCGCGGCCGGCTTCGGCTTGACGATCGTCGCCGCGGGGCGCACGTCGGCCATCTCGTCGCCGTCGCCCAGCGGACCCTTCTTGGCAGCGGCGCCGTCTTTCGCCACTCGCGGCTTGGCCGCCCGCTTGGACTTCGCGGACTCCTCGGGCAGCTCGCGGCCCTTGCCGAGCTTGACCCGTAGCTCATTGGCCAGTACCTGGTCGAGCGGGGTCATGGCCCGGACGCCCTTGTGTCCCATCTCGTCGGCCGCGACCATCAGATCCTTGCTGGTCACGCCGAGTTCCTTCGCGAGCTCGATCACCTTGATCTTCGTCGCTGCCACGTGCCCCTCACCTCCTACGAACCACTGTCATGGCCGGCCACGGCCGCCGCGCGGCTCCTGGCCAGCACGCTCGACTCCAGATCCTCACCCAACCGGCAGGCCGCGCGAAACGCATGCGCGAGCCGTCCGATCTTCAGCGCGCGTTCCGTGCACCCGGGCTCGGCGCACACGTAGGCGCCGCGACCCGGCCCGCCCCCCCGCGCGTCGACGCTGACGAGGCCGTCGGCCCGGCGCACCAGCCGCACCAGCTCGCGCTTGGGGCGGCGCTGTCGGCAACCCAGGCAGGTGCGGGTCGGGACATGCGTCACGCGCCCGTCGACGGCGGCTCGGCGTCGAGCGCCGGTGCCGCCGGAGCCTCGGCCTCGATGACCGGCTGGGCGCGCGCCGTCAGCCACTCCTCGGCCGCCACGTAAATCTTGTCGGCGCGGTCCCCCACCGCCGGCAGCTCCTGCAACGTGGCGCGGCCGGCGTCGACGATCGCCCTCGGCGTCGTCAGGCCCGCCGCCTCGAGCGCCTCGATCACCCCCGGCGCGCCGCCGGCGAACCGCGTCAGGGCCGCCCGCGCCTCCTCGGCGTCCGCGCGCTCGCTCTCCACCTCGGACTCGCTCTTGATGTCGATCCGCATGCCGGTCAGCTTGGCGGCCAGCCGGGCGTTCTGACCCTTCTTGCCGATGGCCAGCGAGAGCTGGTTGTCCGGCACGATCACCAGCGCCGCCGGCATGACCTCGCCGGCCTCGTCCCCGCCGACCGACACCGAGGAGACCTTGGCCGGCGACAGCGCCCGCGCCACGAACGTGGCCGGGTCGTGCGACCACTCGATGATGTCGATCTTCTCGCCACGCAGCTCACGGCTGATCACCTGGATGCGCGTGCCGCGCAGCCCCACGCAGGCCCCGATCGGATCGACGTCCCGCTTGGTGGAGGCCACGGCCACCTTGGCCCGCTCGCCCGCCTCGCGGGCGGTGGCCTTGACGACCACGATCCCCTCCTGGATCTCCGGGATCTCGGTCTCGAACAGGCGCGCCAGATAGCCGGGGTGCGTGCGCGACAGCGTGATCTGCGGACCCTTGGCCGAGCGGCGCACCTCCAGGACGAACGCGCGAATGCGGTCACCCGGGTTGTAGCGCTCACCCGGAATCTGCTCGCGCTCGGGGAGGATCGCTTCCGCCTTGCCGATTTCCAGAATCACGTTGCGTTTTTCGATTCGATGGACCACGCCGCGCAGGATCTGCCCTTCTTTCCCCGCGAACTCCGAGTAGATGCCCTCGCGCTCGGCGTCGCGGACCTTCTGGAGGATGACCTGCTTGGCCGTCTGGGCGGCGATGCGGCCGAAGTCCTGGGGCGGGCGCTCCTGCTCCAGGTCGAGCTCGTCGTCGAGCTCCGCCTCCGGGTTGAGCGCCTTGGCCTCGTCGAGGCTGATCTCGAGCTTGGCATCAGTGACCTCGGCGACGACCTTGCGGCGGGCGTAGGCGCGCATCTCGCCGGTCTTGCGATCGATGTGGATGCGCATGTTGTCGCCGGGCAGCGACTTCCGCGAGGCCGACAGCAGGGCAGACTCCAGCGCCTCGAAGAGGACCTCTTTGTCGATCCCCTTCTCGCGGCCCAGCTGCTCGATCACCATGATCAGTTCGCGGTTCATAGTCTTGCCGGCCGTCGCGGCCAGGGCACCTCCACGTCCAGGCACGCCTTCGTGACCCGGGCCCGCGGCAACTCCACGCGTGCCCCGTCGTGGTCCAGCGTGAGCGCGACCTCGTCCACGCCGACGAGGCGTCCCTGGTGTTCCTCCCCCCCGGACAGCCAGCATCGCACGCGCTTGCCGACTGCCCAGCGGAGCTCGCGGTCCTTCCGGAGCTGGCGATCCAGCCCCGGCGACGACACTTCGAGATCGTACCCCTCCTCGATGAGACCGGCGGCGTCCAGCACGTCACCCATCTCGCGGCTGGCGCGCTGGCAATCCTCGACCCGGACGCCGTCCGGCTTGTCGACGAACACCCGCAGCACCCCGCGCGGCCGGTGCCCGCGCCACTCGAGGTCTACGAGCGTCAGCCCGTGATCGCGGAGAACGGGCTGCAGCGCCTCCTCGATTCGGACCTCGCGTTCGTCTTCGTGCATACCACCTGCAAAAGTAAAAAAGTGGGCAAGGCCCACTTTTTCGGGACTTTAGCACGTGATGGGGGTTGTGGCAAGCAATGCAGGACCCTGACAGGCCCCGCCGGCGGTCAGGAAGAGGGCCGGAACACCTCGAGCCCGCGCAGCGTGTCGACCACCTGATCCTTCGGCACCCGGCTCTCGCGGCGGGGGGCGCGCCGCTCCTTGATCTCGACGACGCCGTCCTTGGCCAGGGCGTTGCCGATCGTCACCCGCACCGGCATGCCCAGCAGGTCGGCGTCCTTGAACTTCACGCCGGGGCGCTCGTCGCGGTCGTCGAGCAGCGCGTCGAATCCGGCCGCCTGGCAGGCCCGATAGATCTCCTCGGCGGCGGCGACCTGGCCGGCGTCCCGCAGGCTCACGACGACGATGTGGACCCGGAACGGCGCGATGGCGACCGGCCACACGATGCCGTCGGCATCGGCGTTCTGCTCGATCGCGGCGGCGGCGATGCGAGCCGGCCCGATCCCGTAGCTGCCCATGACGATCGGCTGCTCCTTGCCCGACTCGTCGAGGTACATCGCACCCAGCGCCTCCGAGTACTTGGTGCCGAGCTTGAAGATGTTGCCGATCTCGATGACCTTCTCCACCGCCAGCGGCCGGCCGCACTGCCCGCACGCCTCGCCGGCGGTCACCGTGTGGAGGTCGGCAAAGCGGGCCTCGAAGTCGCGGCCGGGCACGACGCCGCGCAGGTGCACGCCCTCGCGATTGGCGCCGACGACGTACACGCCCTCGCGCAGCGCCTCGTCGGCGATCACGCTCACGCGCGCGCCCACCGGCCCCACCGAGCCGGCCGGGGCACCGAGCTGCTGGGCGATCTCCTCCGGTTGGGCGGCCCGGAACTCCGGCCCCACCACCCGGGCCAGCTTGCGCTCGTGGATCGCGTGGTCGCCGCGCACCAGCGCCAGCACGAAGCCGGCCGGCGTCGAGTACAGCAGCGACTTGATCGTCAGCCGCGGATCGATCTTCAGCAGCTCGCTGACCTGGGCGATCGTGCGGGCGTTGGGGGTCGCGACCTCCTCGCGGCCGGCGGGCGGGAAGGACGGGGCCGCCGGCGCCCCACGCGCGATCTCCACGTTGGCGGCGTAGCCGCACCCCGCGCACCGCGCGATCTCGTCCTCCCCGGCCGCGCACGGCGCCAGGAACTCGTGGGCCCCGAGGCCGCCCATCATGCCGGTGTCGGAGTGGGCGACGTAGAAGCGCAGCCCGCACCGCTCGAAGATCCGCCGGTAGGCGGCCTCGTGGGCGGCGTAGGACTTCTCGAGCGCGGCGGCGTCGGGGTCGAGCGTGTAGGAGTCCTTCATGACGAACTCGCGGGTGCGCAGCACGCCCGAGCGCGGGCGGGCCTCGTCGCGCTCCTTGGTCTGGATCTGGTACCAGATCTGCGGCAGGTCCCGATACGAGCGGATCTCGCGGGCGGCCAGCCACGCGATCACCTCCTCGTGGGTCATGCCGAGGACCATGTCGCGCCCCCACCGGTCCTTGAGCTTGAACATCTCGGGGATGCCGTCCCAGCGCCCGCTCTTCTGCCAGATCTCGGCTGGCTGGATGACCGGCATCGTGATCTCCTGGCCGCCGATCGCGTTCATCTCCTCGCGAATGATCGCGGTGATCCGCTCGTGCACCCGGTGGCCGAGCGGCAGGTACACGTAGATGCCAGCGCCGAGCTGGCGGACCAGGCCGGCCCGCAGCATGAGCTTGTGCGACAGCGCCTCGGCGTCGGCGGGATCCTCACGCAGCGTGGGCAGGAGGGACTTCGCGACCCGCATCTAGTGCGCGTCTTTCTTCTTGTTGGCGCCCTGCACACCCGGCGCGTACACCAGGCGCTCGACCGGCTGGCCCCCCAGGATGTGCGACTGCACGATCTCGTGCAGATCGGACTGCTGCACGCCAGCGTACCAGACGTTCTCGGGATAGACGACGATCATGGGCCCGTGGCCACACTGCGAGAAGCAGCCGGCCTTGTTGATGCGCACCGCCTGCTGCCGGCCGGCCTTGACGATCTCCCCGCGCAGGTACTTCACGAACCCCTCGACGTCGCCGTCCTTGGGGCAATCGTCGCCGCTCGTGCACACGAAGACGTGCGTCTCGTACTGGCCCATCAGGCGCTCGCTCCCGCCGCGTCCTTCGCGGCCCGCCGCTCGACCAGGAACTTGTCGACCTCCTCGCGCATGGCCGTGACGATCTCCTTCTCCGGCACCTTGCGGATCACCGCGCCGCCCTTGAAGATGAGCCCGATCCCCCGGCCGCCGGCGACACCGATGTCGGCCGCCCGCGCCTCCCCCGGGCCGTTGACCTCGCACCCCATCACCGCGATGTGGATCTCCTCGTTCAGGCCGCGGAACTCGTCCTCGACCTCCTTGGCCAGCTTGACCAGGTCCACGTCGGCGCGCCCGCACGACGGGCACGACACGAAGGTGAGCCCGCCCTTGCGCAGGCCGAGGGATTTCAGGATGTCGATGCCGACGCGCACCTCCTCGGTGGGATCGGCCGAGAGCGAGACGCGGATGGTGTCGCCGATGCCCTCGCTCAGCAGCGCGCCCAGCCCGACCGCGGACTTGATGGTCCCCACGCCGGGCGTACCGGCCTCGGTCACGCCCAGGTGAAACGCGTAGTCCACCTGGTCAGCCAGCAGGCGATAGGCCTCGATCATCATCAGCGGATCGGAGGCCTTGAGCGAGACCTTCATCTCCGGGTAAGCGCACTCCTCCAGGATGTGGATGTGGCGCAGCGCCGACTCGACCATGCCCAGGGCCGTGGGTCCTCCGTACTTCTCGAGCAGATCCTTTTCAAGTGAACCTGCGTTTACCCCGATGCGGATCGGTATCTTTCGCTCCTTGGCGAGGGTGACGACCTCCATGACGAACTTCTTGCCCCCGATGTTGCCGGGGTTCAGCCGCAGGCCGTCCACGCCTTGCTCGAGCGCGATGAGGGCCAGCTTGTAGTTGAAGTGGATGTCGGCCACCAGCGGGATGCGGATCTGGCGCTTGATCTCGCCGAGCTTCTCGGCCGCCTCCCGCACGGGCACCGCGCAGCGGACGACGTCACAGCCGGCCGCCTCCAGCGCCCAGATCTCCAGCAGCGTGGCCGGCACGTCCCGGGTGTCGGTCTTCGTCATCGACTGCACGGTGAGCGGCGCGTCCCCGCCGACCTTGAGACTGCCGAGCGTGATCTGCCGCGTCTTGCGCCGAGTGATCATGGCCTCCGCCTATTGAAAGAATTTGAAGACGTTGAGCCGGGTCAGGTCGTTGTAGAGCGCGAACACCATGATCACCATCAGCAGCACAAAGCCCACCTGCTGAGCGACCTCGCGCTTGCGGAGCGACAGCGGCCGCCCGAGCACCGCCTCGATGACGAAGAACAACAGGTGGCCGCCGTCGAGCATGGGGATCGGCAACAGGTTGAGCACGGCCAGGTTCACGCTGATCACGGCGACGAACACGGCGACCGACACCAGGCCCTCGTTGGCCTGGCGCGTCGTCTCGGTGGCGATCTGGATGGGTCCGCCGATGTTCGACAGCTCGATCTGTCGCGAGACGAGCTTCCACAGCCCCTTGGCCGTGAGCGCGGTCATGTCCCAGGTCCGCAGCGTGCCGTAGTACGCCGCGGCCAGCGGCCCGTAGGGCTCGAACCGGTCGGGCTTGAGGCCGAGGCCGGCCTGGATCTTGCCGACGACCACCTCGTCGCCGCTCGCCGAGCGCTCCTTCACCGGCTCCGGCGTGACCGTCAAGGTCAGACGCGTGCCCTCGCGCTCCACGGTCATCACGAACGACGTGTTGGGGCGCGAGCGGATCGCCTCCAGCAGGTCGTCGGGCGAGTGCAGTGGCTGGTCGGCGACCATCACCACCACGTCCCCCGACTTGAGCTTCGCCTTGTCGGCCGGCGAACGCGGGCTCACCGAGGTGATCACCGGCAAGCCCTCGGGGCCGGCCCCGATGTCCCACGTGTCGCGCGGCTCGCGGAATACCGGATCGGGCGCCGAGTGCCGCCGCGGGGTCACCGTCACCGTGAGGTCGGTGGCGTCGCGACGAATGCGCAGATCGAGGGGCCGGCCGGCGGATCCCGCCACCGCGTGGTCGACGTCTTCCCAGTAGGCGATCGAGCGCCCGTCGACGGCGACGATGGTGTCGCCCAGGCGCAGCCCGGCCGCGGCGGCCGCGCTGTTGTCGGTGACCTTGCCGATCTTGGCCGGCCACACCGGACGACCCAGCGCGGCCAGGACGACCGCGAAGATGACGGCGGCCAGCACCAGGTTCATGGCCGGCCCGGCGAAGACGATGAGGAAGCGCGCCCACAGCGCCTTGAGCGCGAAGGACTTCGCGGGGTCGTTGACCGGCCCGCCCCCGCCCTCCAGTGGATTCTCCTCGCCCATCATCTTCACGTAGCCGCCCATGGGAATGGCCGACAGCACGTACTCGGTCTCGCGGCCGCGCCAGCGGAGCAGCACGGGGCCGAAGCCGATCGAGAAGCGCTCGACGCCCACCCCCGTCCAGCGGGCGACGAAGAAGTGACCGAGCTCGTGGACGAGGATCAGGACGCCGATCACCACCACGAAACGCACCAACCCGAGCACGTACGGCGTGATCACTTCCACCGCGAGACACCTCCCCAGCCGCCGAGCCAGGTCTCGACGCGGCGGCGGGTGCGGGCGTCGACCTCGATGCACTCCTCGATCGACGTGATCGCGCCACTCCCGTCGGCCTCCACGGCGCGCTCGATGAGGTGGGGGATGTCGACGAACCGGATGCGGCGGTCGAGGAACGCCGCGTTGGCGAGCTCGTTGGCCGCGTTCAGCGCGATGGGCGCCGCCCCGCCCGCCTCCAGGGCCGCGCGGGCCAGCCGCAGGCACGGGAACTTCACGGGATCGGGCTCGAAGAACGTGAGCGTGCCCACGCGCGGCAGGTCCAGACGCGGGGCCGGCGTCGGGCGGCGCTCGGGATAGGTCAGCGCGTACAGGATCGGGATGCCCATGTCGGCCACGCCCAGCTGGGCGAGCACGCAGCCGTCGACGTACTCGACCATGGAATGCACGATCGACTGCGGGTGCACGACCACCTGCACCTGATCGGGCGAGACGTCGAACAGCCAGCGCGCCTCGATGATCTCCAGCCCCTTGTTCATCAGGGTGGCCGAGTCGATCGTGATCTTGGCGCCCATCTTCCAGGTCGGGTGCTTGAGGGCATCCTCGACGGTGATGTCCTCGAACGTCTCGGCCGGCCACTCGCGGAACGGCCCGCCCGAGGCGGTCAAGAGGATCCGATGCACGTCGCCGCGGTTGTGACCGACCAGGCACTGGAAGACCGCGCTGTGCTCGGAATCGACCGGCAGCAGCGCCACGCCGCGGGCCCGGGCAGCCGCCGTCATGAGCCGGCCGGCCATGACCAGCGTCTCCTTGTTGGCCAGCGCCATCGTCCGGCCCGCCTCGATGGCCGCCATGGTCGGCAGCAGCCCGACGCCGCCCACCAGCGCCGAGACGACGACGTCGGCGTCGACCTGGCCGGCGAGCGCCACCAGTCCCTCGACACCCGCCAGCAGGTCGGGGCGCGGGGCGGGCAGCAGCCGAGCGAGACGATCGCGGGCATCGGTGTCGAGCAGCGCGACCGCGCGCGGGGCGTACTTGCGGCACAGCTCGGCGACGAGCTCGACGTTGGAGCCGCGAGCCGCGAGACCGGCGACGGTGAAGTCGTCGGGGAAGCTCGACACCAGCTCGAGCGTGCGCAGGCCGATGGAGCCGGTGGCGCCCAGGATCGTCACGCGCTTCATCGGCAGCCCGCCAGGAGCGAGAAGTAGTAGAAGGCCGGGAAGTTGAAGAGCAGGCTGTCGATCCGGTCCAGGACGCCGCCGTGACCGGGGATGAGGCCGCCGGTGTCCTTGGTGCCGGCGCTGCGCTTGATCGCCGATTCCGCGAGGTCGCCGAACTGGCCGACGACGCCGAGGAGCGCGCCGGCGCCGACACCCAGGCCCGGGCCGCAGGCGGGCAGCAGCCAGCCGGCCAGCACCGCACCGGTGAGCACGGAGGCCACCACCTGGGCGAGCGCGCCCTCGACCGTCTTGCGCGGGCTGACGATCGGCGCCAGCCTGTGGCGTCCCAGCGTCGAGCCCACCAGGTACGCCGCGGTCTCGCCGACCCACGTCACGCCGACGACGAACAGCACCAGCTCGTCGCCGAGCGGCGAGGTGTGGTGCAGCAGGATGCCGAAGCCGAGCAGCCAGCCGACGTACATCACCGCCAGCAGCGTGTGGGCGGCCCGCTCGAGGTCGGGCGTGCCACGCCACACCGGCGCCGTCACCACCGCGACCACCGCCATCATCAGCGCGAACACCGGCAGCGCCTGCGGATCGAGGATGCGCGAGGCGCCGAACGACGCCGTCACCGCCACCCCGGCCACCAGGGCCAGCCCCCGGTCGACTGGACGGCGGGCCTGCTCGAACAGTCGCAGCAGCTCCCACGTGGCCGCGGCGCTGGCGATGACGACGAGGGTGTTGAACAGGAAGGCCGGCGCCTTGATCACGATGAGCAGGAAGACCGGCAACAGCACCAGCGCGCTGGCCAGACGCTTCACCAACGCCGCTCTCCGAGGCGTGCCCAGGGCCAGGCTGGCAGCGGGCGCGGCCGCCACGTCACACCCCACCGAAGCGACGGCTGCGCCGCTGGAAGTCGGCGAGGGCGCGGTACAGGTCCCCGGGGCCGAAGTCCGGCCACAGGGTGGGCGTCATCCACAGCTCCGTGTAGGCGATCTGCCACAGCAGGAAATTCGAGATGCGCATCTCGCCGCTGGTGCGGATGAGCAGGTCGGGATCGGGAATCCCGTCGGTGTACAGCGCCTGGGCGACGTGCGCCTCGGAGATCTCCTCGGGGCGGAGCTCGCCCGCTCGCACGCGTCCGGCCAGCGCCCGGAAGGCGTCGAGCAGCTCGTCGCGTCCCCCGTAGTTGAACGCCATCAGCAGGGTCAGCCCGGTGTTGGCGCGCGTCTCGGCGACCACGTGGTCGATGCCGCGCCGGACCGGCAGCGGCACGCCCGTCGGGCGGCCGATCACCCGCAGCCGCACGTTGCGCTCCATCAGCTCCGGCAGCTCGCGGTAGATCGCCTCCTCCAGCAGCCGCATCAGCGTGGAGACCTCGTCCTCGGGCCGGTTCCAGTTCTCCGTCGAGAACGCGTAGAGCGTCAGGAAGCGCAGGCCGACGGCGTCGGCCGCCCGCACCAGCGCCCGGGCCGCCTTCACGCCCTCCCGGTGACCGGCCACGCGCGGCAGGCCGCGCCCCGTCGCCCACCGCCCGTTGCCGTCCATGATGACCGCCACGTGGGCCGGCACCGGCTGCGAGCGGACCAGCGAGAGCAGCTCCGGCTCGCCGAGCCCGTCCAGCGTCGGGACCGCCGCCGGCGCGCGCCTCAGAATGTGAGGATCTCCTGCTCCTTCTTCTTCAGCAGCTCGTCGATCCGGCCGATGAACCGGTCGGTGGTCTTCTGCACCTGATCGTGGGCGCGGCGCTCCTCGTCCTCGGAGGCCTTGGCCGCCTTGGCCGCCGCCTTGAGCTTGTCGTTGGCCTCGCGCCGGACGTTGCGCACGGCCACCCGGGCGTCCTCGGCCATCTTCGCCACCGTCTTGACCAGCTGCTTGCGGCGCTCCTCGGTCGGCGCGGGCATCGTGAGGCGGATCAGCTTGCCGTCGTTGACGGGCGTGAGGCCCAGGTCGGACTTCTGGATCGCCTTCTCGATGGCGCCGATCTGGCCGGCCTCCCACGGCTGGATGGCCAGCGTGCGGGCGTCCGGCGTCGACACCGACGCCATCTGACTGATCGGCGTCGGGGTGCCGTAATAGTCGACGCGGATCGCGTCGAGCAGCCCGGCCGAGGCCCGGCCGGTCCGTACGGTGGCGAACTCCCGTCCCAGCGCCTCCAGCGCCGTGGTCATGCGCGCCTCAACGTCCTTCAACACCGCCTGCATGCCGGCCTCCTGACTGAGCCTTCCCCGGGGGCCCCGGCCCCGTGGCCCCTCACACCGACGAGGTGACGATCGACCCCACCGGCTCGCCGCACACGATCCGCGCGATATTGCCGGGGCGGGTGAGGTCGAACACGACGATCGGCAGCTTGTTGTCCATGCAGAGCGAGATCGCCGTCGTGTCCATGACCTCGAGGCGCCGGTTGAGCACCTCGATGTAGGTGACCGTGGGCAGCCGCACGGCGCTGGCGTCGCGAGCAGGATCCGCCGAGTAGATGCCGTCGACCTTGGTGGCCTTCAGGATCGCGTCGGCGCCGATCTCCACCGCCCGCAGGGCGCCCGCGGTGTCGGTGGTGAAGAACGGGTTGCCGGTACCGGCCGCGAAGATCACCACCCGGCCCTTCTCCAGGTGACGGATGGCCCGCCGGCGGATGTAGGGCTCGGCAACCGCCCGCATCTCGATGGCCGAGAGCACGCGCGTCTGGCAGCCGGCCTTCTCGAGCGCGTCCTGCAGGGCGAGGGCGTTGATGATGGTGGCGAGCATGCCCATGTAGTCGGCGGTGGCGCGCTCCATGCCGCCGGCACTGGCCGCCACGCCGCGGAAGATGTTGCCGCCGCCGATGACGATGGCCAGCTCGACGCCGAGCCTGGTCACCTCACGCACCTCGTCGCCGATCCGCACGAGCACGGATGGGTCGAGGCCGTAGCCCTGGCTCCCGGCCAGCGCCTCCCCGGAGAGCTTCAGGACTATGCGGCGGTACGCCGGGCGCCGGCTGCCCGCCTCCGCCGCCACGGCTAGCCGCCTCCGCCCACCTGGAAGCGCGCGAACCGCTTCACGACCACCTTCTCCTTGGTGGCCGCGTTGACCTGGTCCACGAGATCCTTCACCCGCACCTTGCCGGACGCGTCCTTGATGAACGGCTGCTCGAGCAGGCACTGCTCGCTGAAGAACTTCTCCAGCTTCCCCTCGACGATCTTGTCGATGACCTGCGGCGGCTTCTTCTGGTCGGCCATCTGGCCGCGGTAGATCTCGCGCTCCTTGTCGAGCACGGCGGTCGGCACGTCCTCGCGCGCGACGTAGCTCGGGTTGCTGGCCGCCACCTGCATGGCGAGGTCGCGCACCAGCCCCTGGAACGCGTCGGTCTTGGCCACGAAGTCGGTCTCGCAGTTCACCTCGACCAGCACGCCGAGCTTGGCCCCGGCGTGGATGTAGGCGTGCACGAGCCCGTCCTTGGCGTCGCGGCTCTCCCGCTTCTTGGCGTCGGCCAGCCCCTTCTTGCGGAGGAACTCGAGGGCGGCGTCGAGGTTGCCGTCGCTGGCCTGCAGGGCCGCCTTGCAGTCCATCACGCCGGCGCCGGTCCGGTCGCGCAGCTCCATCACCGTCTTGGCGTCGGCCGCCATCACGACACCTCCGCTTCGGTCGTGGCCTCCACCATCTCGACCTCGCCGGGCTCGGCCTCGCTCTCGGCCTCGTCCTTGGCCAGCGTGCCGCGCCCCTCCAGGATGGCGTCGGCCATCCGCGAGGTGATCAGGCGCACCGCCCGGATGGCGTCGTCGTTGCCGGGGATCGGGTAGTCGATGCCGGTCGGGTCGCAGTTCGTGTCCACGATGGCCACGATGGGGATCCCGAGACGCCGGGCCTCGGCCACCGCGATGTTCTCCTTGCGGGGGTCGATGATGAACACCGACGAGGGCAGCGAGTCCATCATCTTGATGCCGACCAGCGCCTTCTCGAGCTTCTCGCGCTCGCGGTCGAGCTGCAGCGCCTCCTTCTTGCCCACCCGGTCGAACTCGCCGGTCTCCTTCATCTCCTCCAGCTTCTTGAGCCGGGCGATCGACTTGCGGATCGTCGTGAAGTTGGTGAGGGTGCCGCCCAGCCAGCGCTGGTTGACGAAGTACATCCCGCAGCGGCCGGCCTCCTCGAAGACCGTCTCCTGGGCCTGCTTCTTGGTGCCGATGAACAGCATGCTGCCGCCGCCGGCGGCCAGGTCGCGCACGAACGCGTAGGCCTCGCGGAACTTCTTCAGGGTCTTCTGCAGGTCGATGATGTAGATGCCGTTGCGCTCACCGAAGATGTACTTCTGCATCTTCGGGTTCCAGCGCTTGGTCTGGTGGCCAAAGTGCACGCCCGCCTCGAGCAGTTCCTTCATGGTCAGTGCTGCCATCTGTCCTCCTGCGGTTTCATCCTCCGCCGCGCGACGGCGCCGACCCCTGTCGGCGCCCACCGAGGAAGCGCGGCGTGCGTAATGGTGCGGCGACTACGTCGTGTACTTGCCGTTGATCCGCACGTACTCCTCGCTGAGGTCGCAGGTCCACATGCGGTCCTCACCGCGCCCGAGGCCGAGATCGATCGTGATCTCGTACTCCTGGCCTCCCATGATCTCGCGGATGCGCTCCAGGCGCACGCCTTCTCTGAGCACGCCCCGCTCGACCAGGGCCTCCTCGCCGAAGGCGATCGAGACCTTGTCCTGGTCGATCCGGGCGGCCGACTTGCCCAGGGCCATCATGATCCGGCCCCAGTTGGGGTCGGCGCCGTTCATGGCGGTCTTGACCAGCGGCGAGTTGGCCACGCTCCGCGCCGCCGCCAGCGCGTCCTTGCGGCTGGCCGCGCCGCGCACGGTGACGGCCACCAGCTTGGTCGCCCCCTCGCCGTCGGAGACCAGCATGCGGGCCAGGCGGGTCATGAGCGCCTCGACGCCGGCGGCGAACTGCCGGAGCCCCCGGCCCCCGACCTCGACCGGGCGGTTCTCGGCCAGGCCGTTGGCCAGCACCGCGACCGTGTCGCTGGTGGACTGATCGGAGTCGACCGTGGCCCGGTTGAACGAGTGATCGACCGAGCGCCGGACGACGCCGGCCAGCGCGCCGCGCGCCACCGCGGCGTCGGTCGCCACGAAGCAGAACATCGTCGCCAGGTGGGGCTCGAGCATCCCCACGCCCTTGGCGATGCCGCCCATCGTGACCGTCCGGCCGTTGACCTCGACCCGCAGCGCCGCTTCCTTGGGCCGCGTGTCGGTGGTCATGATCGCCTCGGCGGCCGCCCGGCCCCCTTGGGGTGACAGCGCCTTGACGACCTTGGGCAGCGCCGCCCGTACCTTGTCCATCGGCATCGGCACGCCGATGACGCCGGTGGCGGCGATGAGGACGTGCGTCGGCGGGATGCGCAGCAGGTCGGCGACCGTCCGGGTCATCTCCCGGGCGTCCCTCAGCCCGCGCTCGCCGGTGCACACGTTCGAGCAGCCGGCGGAGGCCAGGATGGCCTGCGCCGCTCCACCGCGGGCGTGCTCCATGGAGACCAGCACCGGCGCGCCCTTCACCTGGTTGGACGTGAAGACGGCCGCCGAGCGGGCCGGGGTCGGCGAATGGATCAGCGCCAGGTCCTTCTTGCCGCTCGGCTTGATGCCGGCCACGACCCCGCTGGCCAGGAAGCCGGGTACGGCCGTGATGCCGCCGTCGAGCCACTCGATGTCCGGCATTCCGCTCAGGGATACACCGGGGCCGCGTCCAGCCCGGTGCGCTCGTTCCAGCCGAAGAGCACGTTGAGGTTCTGCACGCCGTTGGCCGAGCCGCCCTTGCCGAGGTTGTCGATCGCCGACACGCAGACGGCGCGCCCGGTGCGCGGATCGGCCACGACGGTGACGTCGCAGTAGTTCGAGCCGGTCACATGGCGGGTGGTCGGGCGCTCGCCCTCGCCCAGCACGCGCACGAACGACTCACCCGCATAAAAGTCCCGGTAGACACGCAGCAGGTCGGCGGTGCCCAGAACGCTGGCCAGCGGCACCGAGGCGGTCGTCAGCAGCCCGCGGTTGAGGGGCACCAGGTGCGGCGTGAAGCTCACGCGCAGCGGGCTGCCGGCCAGGGCCGAGAGCTCCTGCTCGATCTCCGGCGTGTGACGATGCGAGGCGATGGCGTAGGCCTGCAGATTTTCGTTCACCTCCGTGTAGAGGTACATCGGATCGATCTTACGGCCCTGGGCGCCGGCGCCGGTCACGCCCGACTTGCCGTCAATGACGATGCCCTCCAGGCGGGCCAGGCCGTTCTTCAGCAGCGGCGCGGTGGCCAGGATCGCGCCCATCGGATAGCAGCCGGGCGAGGCGACGAGCGAGGCCCCGGCGATGGCCTTCCTATGCAGCTCGGGCAGTCCGTACACCGCCTCGGCCAGCCCGGCCGGATCGATGTGCGGCGCCTTGTACCACGTCACGTAGTCTTGCGGGTCATGCAGGCGGTAGTCCGCCGAGAGGTCGACGACCTTGCAGCCGCGCGCGCGTAGCGCCGGCACCGCGCGCTGCGATTCCATGTGGGGCAGCGCGAGGAACACGGCGTCGGCGACATCGGCCAGCCAGGCGGGGTCGAGGTCGTGAAACGTCAGGTCGGTGAGCCCGCGCAGGTGTGGATAGGCCTGGGCCAGCGGCTCGCCGGCCAGCCGCTCGGAGGTGACCCCGGTGAGCGTCACGCGGGGATGCGAGAGCAGCAGGCGCAGCAGCTCGGCGCCCATGTAACCGCTGGCGCCGGCGACGGCCACACGGAGGCGATCGGGGCGGGCCACGTCGCTCAACGCTTGGAGTACTGGAACTTCTGCCGGGCGCCCGGCTGTCCGTACTTCTTGCGTTCGCGCATGCGCGGATCGCGCGTGAGCAGACCGGCCTTCTTGAGCGGCGAGCGCAGCTTCTCGTCGAACCGGGTCAGCGCCCGGGCCAGCCCGTGACGCACGGCGCCGGCCTGGCCGCTCGGCCCGCCGCCACCGACCGTGCACAGCAAGTCGAACTGTCCCTCGGTGCTCGTCACCTGGAAGGGCTGGGCGATGATCATGCGCAGCGTCTCACGCGGGAAGTAGTCCGCGAACTCCCGCCGGTTGACCACCACGCGGCCCGAGCCGGGCCGGATCCATACGCGGGCCACCGACGTCTTGCGCCGTCCGGTGCCGTAGAACCTGTCGAGCACGGTGGCCATCTAGCGCCCCTCCCCGCCGCGGGACGTCGTCGGCAAGGCCTGAGGCTGCTGCGCCTCGTGCGGATGCCCGGCTCCCCGGTAGACCTTCAGCTTCTTCGCCATCGCTCGCCCCAGCCGGTTCTTCGGCAGCATCCCCTGCACGGCCCACTCGATGACCCGCTCGGGGTGCGACTTGATCATCTTCTCGAACGGCACCTCGCGCAGGCCGCCGATGTAGCCCGAGTGCCAGCGGTACAGCTTGTCGGTCCGCTTGCGGCCGGTGACGTGGATCTTCTCCGCGTTGACCACGACGACGTGATCGCCGACGTCCAGATGCGGCGTGAACGTGCTCTTGTGCTTGCCGCGCAGGATCGAGGCCACCTGCGTGGCCAGCCGCCCCAGCACCTTGCCGTCCGCGTCCACGACGAACCACTTCCGCTCGATCTCATGCTCCTTCGGCACCGGCGTCGACATCGCGTTCCTTTCGCAATCGGTTTCCCTGCTCGGGCTGTAACTATCCGTCAGTGATAGCAATTTCGCAACGCACAACTTTACGGTAAAAGCGACGGGGTGTCAAGGCGCGGAGCCGATGGTAGTGTCTCGCCTGAACAGGGAGGGCGAGAGCCATGCGATTTGCCGGCCAGGTGGCGGTCATCACGGCGGGGGCGAGCGGGATCGGCAAGGCGACGGCCGAGATCATGGCCGCCGAGGGCGGCACGGTCATCGCGGTGGACACGGACCAGGGGCGGCTGGAGAAGGTCGTGGCGGGCCTGCGGGACGCCGGCGGCCGGGCCCACGGGGTGCGCGCCGACGCGCTGGACGCGGCCCAGGTGCAGGACGTGGTCGACCGCGTCGTCCGCGAGCACGCGCGCATCGACATCCTGGTCAACGCCGTGGGCGGCAGCACGATCATCCGCGACTCGGCGGCGACGGTCGACGCCCTCAGCCTGGCCGACTGGCAGAAGCTCATCGACTTCAACCTCACCGGGACCTTCCTGTTCTCGCACGCGGTCGTGCCCGTGATGAAGCGACAGGGCGCCGGCAAGATCGTGAACCTCTCCTCCATCGCCGGCCGCGGGCTCAGCGAGAGCAGCAGCAGCGCCTACGCGGCGGCCAAGGGCGGGATCATCGCGCTCACCCGCAAGCTGTCGATCGAGCTGGGGCCCTCGGGCATCACCGTCAACGCGATCGCCCCGAGCATGACCCTGACCGAGCGCATCCGCCCGCACTGGGACCGGCGCACACCCGAGCAGCAGGCCCGCGAGATCGGCCGCACCCCGCTGCGGCGCATGGCGGAGGCCGCCGACCAGGCGCGCGTCATCTGCTTCCTGGCCTCCCACGACGCCGACTTCGTGACCGGCGTGACCATCGACGTCACCGGGGGGTTGTAGCCGACCCGCCGCTCGCCGACCGCCGCCCGTCAGCCGCGGGTCTTGTCGGGCCACGGGCACAGCGCGCGCACCGGGCAGCCCGGGCAGAGCGGCTTGCGGGCGGCGCACGTGCGGCGGCCGTGGATGATCAGCAGATGCGTGGCCGGGGTCAGCCGCCCGCGGGGCAGCGTCGCCACGAGCTGGTCGTGGATGTCCTCGGCGTCGTCGGAGCGCGCCAGACCCAGGCGCTGGGAGACGCGGAACACGTGGGTGTCGACCGCGAGCGCGTCACCGCCGAAGGCATTGCCGATCACGACGTTGGCGGTCTTGAGACCCACGCCGGGAAGCTCGATCAGCGCCTCCCGCGCCCGCGGGACCTCCCCGCCGTGGCGCTCGACGAGGGCCTGGGCCATGCCGAGCAGCGAGCGGGTCTTGGCCCGGAAGAAGCCGGTCGAGCGGATCTCGGTCTCGAGCCGGGCCGGGTTCGCCCGCGCCAGCTCCCGCGCGCTCGGATAGCGGCGGAACAGCTCGGGCGTGACCATGTTCACGCGCTCGTCGGTGCACTGGGCGGAGAGGATCGTCGCCACCAGCAGCTCGTAGGGATTGGAGAAATCGAGGGCGATCTTCGCGTCCGGATAGGCGCGCTGCAGCGCCTGGAGGATCGTGCGGGCCCGGGCCCGCTTGCCGGCCACCGTCTCCCGCATCGGCGCTCCCCTCTATCGCTCGCGTGAGATCGTGAGCGCGTCGTCGCGCACCGACACGCGCCCGATCTCCACCGGGAACGGCATGCGGCTCGCGAGGCGCGGCGTGGGATCGAAGTTGCGCACCACCCAGTTGACCAGCAGGTCGGGCACCGGCACGCCCCCCACCCGCACGCGCTCGGCCCGCAGCGCGAACGGTCGATCGGGCGCGGGCAGCACGCGGATGCGCGCGCTCACGTCGGGCCCGAGTTGGCGGATCGTGACGGCCAGCGCGTCGCCCGCCGCGGTGACGGTCGAGCGCCGGAAGTGCTTGAGGCCGGCCAGGAACGCTTGCAGATCCGCCACCGTCACCGTGGCCTGTTCCAGGCGGAGCCGGCCGGCGTCGAGGGGATCGAAGCGCCCGTCGAGCGCGCTCCACGGATTCACCAGCAGGTCGTCGAGCGCCAGGCCGAGGTCGTGCACGCGCAGGGACGACGTCCCCGGCCGCGCGAACTCGCCCAGGGTCGCCGCCGTCGCGCGGATCTCGACGCGGTGCAGGCGGCCGCTCAGGATGCCGTCGTCGTGGACGAGACGGATCTGCAGGCCGTCCACGTCTCGCGCGACCTCGTCGAGGCGACGGCGTAGCCCCGCCTCGATCGCCGCGGCCAGCGCCGCCGGCGTGGCGCCGCTCACCGCGGGCACCCGGCGCGCACGCACGCTGGCGGTGGAGCCGTCGGGCAACGGAAACTCGCCGATGACCGGGAACACGCGCGCCAGGTGCGGATCGCTCACCAGCCGCTCCGAGGTGCGGCGTGACTTCTCGGCCGTCCAGCTCGGCCCCTGCGCGCCGGTCTTCAGCACCATGTAGTCGATGCCGAGCGGCGGGTCGTCCCAGGCGCGGACGAAGCGCAGGTCGAGGCCGTCGCGGACGGCGTAGAAGCGGAAGTTGCTGACCGAGAACGTGCCGACGTTCGGCACCACGCTCACGGTGGCGGGTGCCCCGTGTCGCTCGCGCTCGAGCAGGGCCAGGATCTCGCGATGATGCCACGCCCGGCGCTCGGGCGGCGAGGTCGGCACCCACCAGATGGCCAGCCCGGGAATCCAGACGTTGGGCGGCACGGCCGCGGTGACCGCGCTCACCTGCGCGAGGCCGAGCACGACCAGCGCCACCGCGCCCGCGCGCCGGGCCGGCGCCGGCAGCGCCCGCAGTCCGACCGCGGCGAGCAGCGCGAGGGCACCGACCAGCGGCAGCGAATAGCGATGGTTCTTGTTGCGGATCAGCTCGAGGACGACGAAGGGCGCCAGCACGGCGATCGGCAGGAACCAGCGACGCCGGCCCAGCGCCACGCCGAGTCCGATCACCGCGAGCGCCGTCGCGCCCAGACCGATCTCGTAGCCGAGCCAGCGAGGATAGAACCCCAGACCCGCCAGCGTCAGCGGGTCCGGGTGTCCGGCTTCGGCCGCCTGGGCGAACGCGCGCGCGTCGAGCTGAGCGCCCAGGCCGAGCAGCCGCGGCCCGAGCCAGGGCAGGCTGATCGCCACCGCGACGGCCAGCGCCAGGCCGGCGCCCGCCACGGACCGCCGTCGACCCCGGGCCAGGCACCACGCCGCCGAGGGCAGCACGTACAGGGCGAAGGTGGGCTTGGTCATGAGACCGAGGCCGCACACGGCGCCGAAGAGCAGCGTGGCGCGGCGCCGCGAGAGATCGTCCGTCGTCAGCAGCACGAGCAGGGCCAGCGCGACCATCGCGGCCAGCGGCAGGTCGAGCTGCAGCCGGAGCGTCGAGTACACGACGAAGGGCGCGGTGCCGAACAGGAGTGCGGCGGTCATGCCCGTGGCGTCGCCGGCGAGCATGCGCCCGAGCTCGCACACCGCGGCCATGCCGAGCGCCAGGAACGCGAGCATGACGACGCCGGCCGCCGCCTCGACCGGCATGAGCAGGGATGCCGCGCCGGTGAGGCACAGCACCAGCGGCGGATAGAACGACGAGCGCTCGAGGATGGCGCGGACGTCGCCCATCCGTAGATCGTGGGCGCACAGCAGCGCGCGCTCCAGGTGATTGGCGTGATCCCACTCCGGCGGCCGCGCATCGATGGCCAGCCACACGGCGGTCCCCACCGCCAGCGCCGCGAACGTCGCGGCGACCACGGTCCACGCCCGGGGCAGCGCCTCGGTCACGGGCGCCGCCAGGCGAGCAGGGCGTCGCCGGTCCCGCAGGTCGGCGAGGCGATCGCCATCAGCCGCCGAGATGCGAGCGGATCAGGGCGATGCGCCCGGCCCGCTCGCCCGGGGCGAGCCGGCACGGCTCATGAGCCACCGTCCACACCGGCAGCTTGGGCGCCGGGTCGTCGGCGCGGCGGGGTACGAGATGCCAGTGGATGTGGGCGATCGCGTTGCCGAGCAGCTCGTAGTTCATCTTGGCCGCCCCGAACGCCATCCCCACGGCGTGGGCCACGCGGGAGACTTCCTCGATGAGCTGCGCGCGCTCCCGGGGCTCGAGCTGCCACAGCTCGGTGGCGTGACGCTTGAGGAGCAGGAAGGTCCAGCCGGCGAAGAACTGGTCGTCGTGCAGGTAGGCCACCGTCAGCCCGCAATCGGCGATGCGCTGCTCGGGCGCCGGCCATTCCCCCGAGCAGGCCGGACACGCCTGCGCGGTCATCGCCGGCTCGCCAGGAACACGCCCAGCCGCCGGAGCCCCTCCTGGATGCGCGGGATCGAGGCGGAGTACGAGAAGCGCAGGTAGCCCTCGGCGTTGCGCCCGAAGGCCACGCCCGGGGTGACCGCGACGTGGCTCTGCTCGAGGATCTCGTAGGCGAAGCTCAGCGAGTCACTCGAGACGTGCCGCGCGTTGGCGAGGATGTAGAAGGCGCCGGCCGGCTCGAAGCCGACGCCGAGGCCGATGGCCCGCAGCCCGTCGATCATGATCCGCCGCCGCTCGGCGAAGATCCGCGCGAAGCGCGCCGGCTCCGCCGCCGCCTCGCGCAGCGCCGCCACCCCGGCCCACTGGACGAACTCGTTGGTCGAGATGAAGAAGTTGCCGTAGAGCCGCTGCAGCGCGCGCACGTGGCTGGGCGGGGCGATCAGGTAGCCCAGCCGCCAGCCGGTCATGGCGAAGGCCTTGGAGAAGCCGTTCAGGACGAACGCGCGGTCGGTGAACTCGAGGATCGATCGGTCGCGGCCCCCCTCGGTGAGACCGTGATAGATCTCGTCGGCGACGACGAAGGCCCCGTGCCCCTCGGAGAGCGCGGCGATGGCGGCCATGCGGTCCGGCGCCAGCACGGCGCCGGTCGGATTGCCCGGCGAGTTGACGAGGATGGCCTTCGTGCGCGCGCCGAGCCGCGAGGCGATGGCCTCGGGCCGGTACTGGAAGCCGTCCTCCTCGGTCGTGTCCACCGTGACGGGCACACCCTCGGCGTAGCGGATGAAGTTCGGATAGCACGCGTAGTAGGGATCGCTGAGCACGACCTCGTCGCCGGGATCGAGCAGGGCGCCGAACAGCAGGAGCATCGCCGGCGAGGTACCGGGCGTGACCAGGATCTGCTCGGGCGAGACCTTCACGCCGTACGTCGCCCGGTAGTGGTCGGCGATGGCCTCGCGCAGCGGCAGGATGCCCAGGCTGTGGGTGTAGCGCATGTGGCCGTCGCGGATCGCGCGATCGAGGGCCTGCTGGACCACGAGCGGCGGGGCGAAGTCGGGCTCGCCGTAACCGAGGTGCACGACGTCCACGCCCTGCCGCTCCAACTCCTGGGCCCGCTCGGTCACCTCGACCGCGAGGAACGGCTCGATCTCCTGCACGCGCCGCGCGAGGCTCATCGCCGGCCGATCCGCCATCGCGCTCTCACGATCTGCGCCAGCATGCCCGGGCCCGTCCTCAGCACCCCCACCTTGCTGCCCTCCTGGTCGGCCCAGTTCACGGCGACCTCCACGATCCGGAATCCGGCCCCCTGCGCGCGCAGGAGCAGCTCGACGTCAAACGCGAAGCCCGCCGTCTGGAGCACGCCGAACAGCGCCTCGGCCGCCCGCGCGGTGAAGAGCTTGAACCCGCACTGCGAGTCGGCCACGCCGCGGACGCCCAGGCGCGCCACCAGCCAGTTGAAGACGCGGCCGGCCGCCACCCGGTGGGGCCGCGTGCGCACCGCGACGGCCGGATCGACCAGCACGCGCGAGCCGATCACGATGTCGGCGCCGGTCGCCAGCGCCGGCTCCAGACGCTTGAGCTCGGCGATGGGCGTGGCCCCGTCGGCGTCGGTGAAGAGCCGCCGGACGCCGGCGGCAGCCAGCATCCCCGCCCGCACCGCCGCGCCCTTGCCCCGGTTCCGGCCCAGCGCAAGCAGGCGCACGGCCGGCTGCCGCCTGGCCAGCGCCTGCACCAGCACGCCCGTGTCGTCGCTCGAGCCGTCGTCGACCACGATCACCTCGTACGGCTCGCCGCGGCCCTCCAGGAAACCCACCACCTCGTCGAGGTAGGCGGGCAAGCGAAGCGCCTCGTTGAACGCGGGGATGACGACGGACAGGCGCGGGACCGCCGTCACTGCAGGATGGAGACGTCGAAGCGACGGCGCCGGCGCGCCGCCCCCGCCTCCCAGGCCGCCCGGGCCACCCCCTCGGCCACCGCCGGCGCCACGCGCTTGTTGAACACGCTGGGAATGATGTACTCGGCACTCAGCTCGCCGCGGGTCACGCACGCGGCCAGGGCACGGGCGGCCGCGACCTTCATCTCGTCGTTGACGGTACGAGCGCGGCTGTCGAGCAGGCCGCGGAAGAACCCCGGGAAGCACAGCACGTTGTTGATCTGGTTGGGGTAGTCCGACCGGCCGGTGGCGATCACCCGTACGTACCGCTCCGCCTCCTCGGGCTGGATCTCGGGCACGGGGTTGGCCATCGCGAACACGATCGGGTCACGCGCCATCCGCTTCACGTCGCGGACGGTCAGGATGCCGGGCACGGACAGCCCAATGAACACGTCGGCGCCGCGCACGGCGTCGGCCAGCGTGCCCTTGGCCTGGCGGGGGTTGGTGTTGGCCGCCACCCAGCGCTTCATGAAGTCCATGCCCTGGGCCCGACCGCGGTGCAGGGTGCCGTGCTCGTCGACGCCGACGATGTCACGCACGCCGCTCGATTGAAGGATCTTGATCGTGGCCGTCCCCGCGGCACCCACCCCGGTGACGACGACCCGTAGCCGGCGCAGCGGCTTCTTGACGATCCGGAGCGCGTTCAGCAGGGCCGCCAGGACGACCACGGCGGTGCCGTGCTGGTCGTCGTGGAAGACCGGGATGTCCAGCTCCTTGCGTAGCTGCTCCTCGATCTCGAAGCACCGGGGAGCAGAAATGTCCTCCAGGTTGATGCCCCCGAAGGCCGGGGCCAGGTGCTTGACCGTCTCCACGATCTTGGCCGGGTCCTTGGTGGCCAGGCAGATGGGAAAGGCGTCCACCCCGGCGAACTCCTTGAAGAGCATCGACTTGCCTTCCATCACCGGCAGCGCCGCTTCGGGGCCGATGTCTCCCAGCCCCAGCACCGCCGTGCCGTCCGTCACCACGGCGACGGCATTGTGCTTGATCGTCAACGAAAAGGCCCGCTGGCGGTCCTCGTGAATGGCCATGCAGACGCGGGCGACGCCCGGTGTATAGGCCATGGACAGATCATCCCGGGTGCGGATCGGGACCTTGTTGTGGATCTCGATCTTGCCGCCCAGGTGCATGAGGAAGGTCCGGTCTGAAGTATTGACGACGCGCACACCGGACAAGTGCTTGAGGCGGTTGACGATCTGCTGGCCGTGGCTGCTGTCACGCGAGCTGATGGTGATGTCGCGGACGATGCGGTCGCGCGTCGACTCGACCAGGTCCACGGCCCCGATGTCGCCGCCGGCATCACCGATGGCCATCGCCACGCGACCGAGCATCCCCGGACGATTCGTGATAGAAAGCCGGGCGGTGATGCTGTAGGACGCGCTGGGCATGACGGCCACTAGCAGGAGCCTCCACACCGGGAACCCGGCACGGGGTGCCGGCGGTTGCTTGGTCGCGTGCAGCGGCGGGATGACGACGGGCGAGTCATGTTCTGAGCGACGACGAGCCCGACCTCCACGTAACCTCCCCGGGGCGCGGCCATCATAACAGGAGAAAACAAAGGCGAATAGGTGAACCGGAGTTCCCATCCAACCGTAGCCGGGGTGACCGGTCGCCGTGAGCCCCGTAGATCTTACAACCGGTTAGGAAAAGCAATGACCCGTTGGCTTGTTTCTTGAACCCAATTTCAGTGAAACGTTCATGGGTCTCGAGGCATCCAACAAACCAAAGAGACCCCACCCGGTGACACGATGACATTTCGAGAGGCTGCTCGCGATACGGCGATGGATGCGCACGAGGCTGTACCAACGACCCTGACGACGGAGGAGGAGCCTACGACTCGCGCACTGCACGACGAGTCCGAGGAGGAGCTTCCGCCGGTTTCCGAGGAGGTCCTCAGGCCCCTGCCGGCCAAGGGTGAGGATCCGGTCCGCCTATATCTGAAGGAGATCGGCAAGGTGCCGCTGCTCACCGCGCAGCAAGAGGTGCAGATCGGCCGCCGCATCGAGGTCGGTCAGATCGCGCTGCGCCGGGCCCTGGCCGGGATCCCGATGGCCGTCCGGGCCCTGCTCGACGTGGGCGACCGACTGCGTCGCGCCGAGACCGGCGCCGAGGACGTCATCGTTCTGCCCGAGGGCGGCGAGCTGGAGGCCAAGGAAGTCCGGCCCGTGCTGCTCGCGTTCGCGCGGGTGCGCCGGCTGGAGCGCAAGATCGTCCGGCTCGAAGAGTCGCTCGACGACGGCCGGCGTTCGGCGACCTCGCGGGCCACGGTGCTGCGCGCGATCGGCGTCCACCGCGAGGCCATCCAGAAGGCGGTGGCCGAGATGCCGCTCAAGCCGGCGCTCATCGACGACCTGGTCGGCAAGGTGCGCCGCCACTGCAAGCGGCTCAACGAGCTGGCCGCGGAGGTGCGCCGCAACCGCACGGCCGCCGGCACGCGGGAGCTCAAGCGGCTCGAGGACGAGGCTGGGCTCGTGCGCAAGCAGCTGGCTCTGCTGCTCCAGCAGATCGAGGACAGCGACCGGACGGTGCGCCAGGCCAAGCGCGAGCTGATGGAGGCCAATCTCCGGCTCGTCGTCTCCGTAGCCAAGCGCTACCTGGGCAGCGACCTGTCGCTGCTGGACCTCGTGCAAGAGGGCAACATCGGCCTGATGAAGGCGGTCGACCGGTTCCAGTACCGGCGCGGGTTCAAGTTCTCGACCTACGCCACCTGGTGGATCCGCCAGGCCATCACCCGGGCCATCGCCGACCACTCGCGGACCATCCGGATCCCGGTGCACATGGTGGAGACGCTGAACCGCATCTCCCGCGTGAACCGGAACATGATCAACGAGATGGGTCGTGAGCCCACGCCGGAGGAGTTGGCCCAGCGTACGGGTGTGCCGGCCAAGAAGGTGCGGCTCATCCTGGAGTCCTCTCGCAAGCCGCTCTCGCTGGAGACGCCGATCGGCGAGGACTCGGAGCTGGGCGATTTTCTGGAAGACAAGAGCGCGGGTTCGCCCAACGACTCACTGCTCAGCCAGGATCTCACCAGCCAGGTGGAGCGGGCGCTGTCCTCCCTCTCGCCCAAGGAGAAGGAGATTCTCCGGCTGCGCTTCGGCATCGGCGATGAAGGCGAGCACACCCTCGAAGAGGTCGGCAAGCGGTTCGCGGTGACGCGAGAGCGCATCCGGCAGATCGAGGCCAAGGCGCTCCGCAAGCTTCGTCACCCCCTGCGTGGACGGAATCTGCGCGCGTTCATCGAGAACTAGCTGAAACGGCCCGTGGCGGGCGGCCCCTGGGTGGGGTCGCTCGACCACGGGCCCGGACTCCGATTCCGCTTCGACGTTTCCCATCTCCGCTCGAGGGCAAGGTCCGTTTGCGGGAAACGGGTCTCGCCGACCCCACCCAGGGGCCGCCCGCCACGGGCCTCCCCGCGAGGTTCTCGATCGACCCTGCCCTGAACCTCCACGCGCGGGGCGCCGCCCCGCCGATGGCATCGGCGGCGGGATCGCGCGCAGAAGGCTGAAGAAGAAGGCTGAAGAGGGCTCGTGCCCCCGCAAGCCCGATGAGCTCAGCCCGTGCGTGTGCGCACCAGCGGCACGGCCAGCGGCACGATGACCACCAGCGCCGCGACCGCGTTGATCGTGAAGGCGAGCGGCGCGCCCAGGCCACCCGCCAGCAGACCGATGGCCAGCGTGCCGAGCGGCTGGGTGCCGATGCAGGCGGACAGGATGCCCATGACTGCGCCGCGCACCCGCTCCGGCGCCGCCAGGAGCACCAGCGTGCTCTGCATGGCGGCGAACGACGACTCGGCGGCGCCCATCAGGACCAGCAGCGCCGCGCACACGGGCAGCCAGCGGGTGCCCGAGAGCGCCACGAGCAGCAGCGGCGCCACGAGCACCGCCGAGCCGAACAGCGCGCGATGCGCGAGCCGGCCGTGTCGCGAGGCGATTGCCAGCGCGCCGACCAGCGCGCCGCAGCCGTCGGCGGCGACCAGCGCGCCCAGCGCGGCGGGGCCGACGGCCAGCACGTCGCGCGCGAAGACCGGGAGCATGTGCTGGTAGGGAAAGAACAGCGTGTTCATCGCGATGGTCACCAGCAACACCGCGCGCACGGTCGGGCTGCTCCACGCGGCCGTCAGGCCGGCCCGCATGCTGGCCGCCACGGAGACCGTCGGTCCCCCGCCCGGCCCCCCGAGCCGCCGCGCCAGGCCGCTGGAGGCGACGAGGCCGGCGGCGTAGGCCGCCGCCATCAGCGCGTAGCAGACGGCCGGGCTCAGGCGGGCCAGGCAGAGCCCCGCCGCCAGCGGGCCCAGCATCTTCGCGAGCTGCATCGAGACCGTCTCCAGCGACACCGCCTGCGCGACGCGCGAGGCGCCCAGCAGCGCGTACAGCGCCGTCCGGCGCGCCGGGAAATCGAGCGCCCAGACCAGGCCGAACACCACTTCCAGCGCGACCAGCGGCCCGTAGCCGCCACGCCCGCTCCAGAAGATGGCCGCGAGCCCCAGCGCCGTGACGACGCCGGTCGACTGCGCGACGAGCAGGATGCGGCCGCGAGGCACACGATCGGCGACGATGCCGGTGAACGGGCCGACGACCATCAGCGGCGCCGCCCGGGCGAAGGCGGCGAGACCGACCATGAACGGTGAGCCGGTGAGCTGCAGGGCCAGCCAGCCGAGGGTCAGCAGGTCCATCGAGCGGGCGACGTTGATGCAGAGGCCGGACGCCCAGAGCCGCCGATAGGCGGGCACCCGGAAGACGTCGACCATGGTCGGCCGGCCGGCGACGCTGCCGGCGGTAGAGGCGATCACGCGCGCGGGGTGTGGTCCGGCTACACCGGCGTCGTCGACCAGCGGCGCCCGGACCGGCGCCGGGCGAGGTCGGCGGCGTGGTCCTGCATGCTCATCGTCAGCGCATCTGCCCCGTCCGAAGGAGCTCCCACGTGTTGATGCCGGTGTCGGGCGGCGAGCCGCTCAGCAGCGTC
>JBGQLG010000029.1:0-42342 GCA_041499965.1 Methylomirabilia bacterium | reverse complement strand
GTCGCCACGCCCCCCTGATTCTTCAGCGTGTAGCTCACGCTGAGATTCTTGCCCGGGGCGATCGTGCCCACGGTCGTCGCCGCCGTCGGCAGGATGTCGGCACCAACGATCAGACGCGTCAGGCTGGCGCCGAGGTTGTTGGCGTCGCTGAACTCGAAGAGCGTGCCCGGAGCGTCGGCGTTGGCCAGGACGTAGTACAGGCCAGGCGCTGTGTTGGCCGGCACCTGCACGCTCCTCGGCACCGCCACCATCACGGCGGCCGGGATCGCCGGCACGCTCACCAGCCCCAGATCGGTGACGCCCACGCTCTGGTTGATGCCCAGCAGCAGCCGCGAGAAAGTCCCCGGCGCGCTGCCGGGAGCCAGGGCTAGATTCTTCACGGTCTGCGTCACCGTCACGTTCCCGCCCGGCGCGACCGCTGGGGGGGCGAACGTCACGGCCTGGATGAAGAGGTCCGGTCGAACGATGTTCACGATGCCGGTGAAGCGGCTGTTGTTGGTCGGATCGACGTCGGTGGTGGTATCGGCCGCCACGCCGATCTTGTACGGGCCCGGGGCGACGTCGGCGGGGATCATCAGCTGGTTGGTGAACGTCGTCGTGGCGCCGGCCGCGAATCCGCTGACGACCCGGCTGGGGCCGATCGAAATCGGCAGTCCGCTCGGCTGCGGAAAGAGCTCGAAGAGCACCTCGAAGTCCGTCGCCTGCCCACCCGCGTTCTTCAGCGTGTACGTCACGCTCACATTCGTCCCCGGCGTCGCCCCGGTCACCGTGCTGGCCGCCGTCATCTGCACGTCGGGACCGACGATCAGCCGCGTGAGGCTGAAGCGGGTGTTGTTGTTCTCGTTGAGCTCGAATACGGTGCCGTCGTCATCGGCGGTGGCCGCGAAGTAGTAGAAGCCGGACGAGACGGTGGGGGGGATCTGCACGACTTTCGTCACCGTCGCCGTGCCGCCGGCCGCCAGCGGGGGCACGAACACCTTCTCGTATTCCGCAGCCGCGCCGATCACGCTCTGGGTCTGCGTCAGCCGGAGGCGAGACAACGATCCGCTGGCGGTGCCCGGTGCCAAGGCGAGGTTCTTCACCGTGTACGTCACCGTCACGTTGCCGCCCGGCATCGTCACCGCCGGCGTGAACGTCATGGCCGAGACCGTCAGGTCCGACAGCACGACGTTGATCGCGCCGGTCAGCAGCGTGTTGTTGCTCTCGTCGGCCTCGTCCACGGCGCCGTTGGCGTCGGCGATGACCTTGACCTTGTAGGCGACCGGCGGTGCGTCCGGGGGGATGGACACGACGTTGGTGAACGTCATGCTCATCCCGGCGGCGAGGCCCGGCACGCTTCGGTTCGGGCCGACCGGCCGGTCCGTGCCACTCGGCTGCGGGGTCAGGGCGAATCCGACGTCGAACGGCCCGGCTGCCTGGCCGCCCTGGTTCTTGACCGTATACGTCACGCTGACGTTCCCACCCGCCGAGATCACGGTGGCGGTGGACGCGGCAGTGATGATCAGGTCGGGGCCGAGAACGATCTGGGTGGCGGAGGCCCCGACGTTGTTGGTGGGGCTACCGCCCTCGAGGAACGCGGCCGTGTCGTTGGCGCGCACGAGGATGGAGTAGCGGCCGACCGGCGTACCGACGGGGATGGTGACGTTGGTGGTGAGGTCGGGCGTGATCGTGCCGGCCGCCACCGGCGGGACATTCACCGTGGTGATCGGGCCGCCGATCACCGAGCCGAAGCTCTGATTCAGCCCCAGATAGATGCCGGAGATCGAGGCCGGCGCGTGGGCCAGGCTCAGCGCCACGTTGCTCACCGTGTGGGTCACGCTGACATTCAGGCCCGGGCCGCTGGCCGCCGGAGCGAACGTCACCGCGGCCACGAGGAGATCCGGGCGCGCGATCTGGATCTGGACCGCCTTCGTGTTGTCCCCCTCGGCGTTCTCGGCGTTCGCCCCGTCGGCGTCGGCGATGGCCCCGATGAAGTAGGTCCCCGGCAACGTCGCGGATGGGATCTGGACCATCTGCGTCGCCGGCGAGCTGGTGCTGCCGCCGGTGAGCACGGGGAAGGCGATCGTTCCGAGGAGGGTATCGCCGGCCGTGATGAGGTTGTCGGTCGAGAGGTACAGGTTCAGGGTCGACGCGTTCGCCGAGACGATCGCGGTGTTCCGGATGCTGGTGCTCACGCTGATGGTGGCCCCGGGGATGGCCGTCGCCGGCGCCGTCAGCGTCTGCACCACGAGGTTCGCCGGGAACTGCAGCGCGGCGGCCAGCACGTCGATGCGCGGCGCCGTGCTGCCTCCGAACACTCGGTGGTCGGTGATGGGCTGCCCGGTCGTCTTCAACAGCGTGAGGAGCTGATCTACCGTCGCGGTCGGCGCGATCTGCCGGAGGACCGCGAACGTCCCCGTCACGTGTGGCGCCGACATCGAGGTGCCGCTGAGGCTCATGAAGATGGAGGGCGGGTACGACGAGGTGATGGACGAGCCGGGCGCAATGAGCAGGTTGGGGAAGAGCGTCGGCGACGCCATGTTCGAGAAGAACGAGATCACGTCGGTCTTGTCCGAGGACGCCACGGGAATCGCCGAGGGATTGCACGCCGGAGTGGCGATCGCGTCGGTGAAGCCGTCGTTGCCGGCCGAGATGACCGTCGCGACGCCGGGGTCGGTCGGATCGGTCGGATGCGGCGCCCGGAGCTGGTCGATGGCGAGCGCGCGCATGTCGCTCGGGCAGGTTGCGGCGACCGGGCTTCCACCAAGGCTCATGTTCACCGCCGCGATCCGGCGTCCAGGGAAGATCTGCCGCTGAGCGTTGACGTAGTTCAGCGCTTCGATCTGATCCGAGGAGAAGCTCAGGGCGCAGGGCGCTCGCCCGACGCCGCAGTCGGCCTCGCTGGCGAAGCGCGAGAAGACCTGGATGGCGATGATCTGCGCACCCTTGGCGACACCCGAGAACGAGGGGCCGGAGCCGGCGGCGATTCCCGCGACGTGAGTGCCGTGATTGCAGCTGGTCCCGCCCCCCGTACAGGGAAGCCCGGCTCCGGGGGCGAACGAGGCCTCGACGCCGCCCGGGCAGGCGCTGGTACCGCCGGAGCCTGTGCTCGAGAAGCACGCCTCCGCGATGACCTTGCCGCCACCGGCCGAGAAGAACGGATGGCTCTTCTGCACGCCGGTATCGAGGATCGCGACGATCTGGCCGGTGCCATCGGCGCCCATGTTCCACACATCGTCGGCGTTGATCAGCGGGACGCTCTGGGCCAGGCCAGGCGTCGAGAGATCGTCTTCCTGGACCTCGACCACGATCCCCCGAAGGCTCTCCAGCATGCGCAAGGCGTCGGGGCTGGCCTCGATCGCCATCAGCGGCAGGCTCCCGCCGAAGTCGCGCACGACCCGGTGCTGAACGCCTCGCAGCTGGTTGCGGACGGTCGACTGCAGGCCGGCCAGCATCTGACGCTGGCTCACGACGTGGGCCGGCGAGGCGAGCTGGGCCTCGGGCCTGAACGGCGCGTTCAGCCGGACGATGACACGCGCCGTGCCCCGGGCCGCCGCGCGGGCGTGCAGCTCCGCGGAGACCGGCGACGGCTCCGCGGTGCCCCCGCGGCTGGCCAGCGAGGCGCCGAGCAACGCGAGCAGCACCGCGGCGGACAGGAGGCGGATCCTCATGGGAAGCGTCACCTCAGAGGGGGCTGGGGAATGGACTCGTCGATCCGCAGCACGCTCGGAGACGCCCCGAGAATGCCCAGCGTGTCCTCGGACGCCTCCAGCGCGAGCTGGGGCAGACCGGCGAGCTCCCGGACGACCCGATGTCGCGTGGACGCGATCTCGGCGATGACGGACTGCTTGACGGCCTGGATGGCGTCCGGTGGCGCCCCGGCCGGCACGCGCACGGTCACGATGACGAGGACGACGCCCTGGCTACGCGCCTTGTCGAGCAACTGGGGAGCGACCGCGGGGCCTTGCGACGACGCCGCACAACTGGTCATGGCGAGCACGAGGACCCCTGCGCCGCCGAGCCGGCGCCAGCCTCGCAAAGCCGAGCCGTCCGGGCGACGGCGCGACGTCAGCGGAGCCTACCGAGTACGTCCACCGAAAGCGCCACCGTCCACGCCGGGTGGGAGGCGGGAGCGGGATTCGAGGCGTCAAGCGCCGCTGGTCGACTCAGGTCGAAGGGGCTGTGGCGTCTCAAGGTCGCGCGTTCTTCAAACTACCGTAACCGTGGCGGGCGTTGCAATGAATGCGACGAGGGCCTACTGGAACGCCACGACGTCGACCTGGGCCGGGGCGGTCAGGCCATTGTTCGCCTCGCTCTCCTCGAGAGCGACGCCGGCGGCGTCCGCGACGGCCGACAGGAAGTAGTTCCCGGGCGCCAGCCCGGCCGGAACGCTGACCGAGGCCGTGGCCGTGTAGCTGGCCCCGCCGGCAAGCGCCGGAATCGTGACCAGCCCGACGCGCGTACCGGCCCCGGCAACGTTCGAGGATGAGGAGATGTAGACCGCCAGGGTCGTGGCCGGGGCGGCGCCGCCGGTCTGGTTCCGCACGGTCGCCACCACCGTCATGGGCACGCCCGTGGCCGCCTGGGCGGGGCCGGCGAGCAAGCCGATGACCAGGTCGGGCCGCTCGTTGTCGATCACGGTGACCTGTGTCGAGTTGGGAGCCCCCAGGGTGGCGCCGGTCGGGTTGGCGAGCTGCAGGACGACCGACTCTGGCCCCTCGATGGCCAGGTCGTTGACCGTCGCCACCGTGATGGTCAGCGCGGACACACCCGGCGCGAAGGTCAGCGTGCCCGCCGCGGGCGTCAGGGTGAAGTCGGCCGTGGCGACCGCCGTGCTGCTGCCGCCGAGCTGAAATCCGACGGTGACCGTCCCCGTCGGAACTCCACCGCGCGTGACGGTCACCAGCACGGTCCCGCCCTCGATCACCGAATAGGACGCCGCGCCGAACTGGACCGACTGCGCCTGGTCGACGATCCACAGCGTCGCGCCGCTCTGCGGGCCGAGCGTCAGGCCGTTGGTCGGGTTCGACAGCGTGAGCACGATCGACTCGCTCCCCTCGACCGACGCGTCGGTGGCGGTGGCCACCGTGAACGTCTTGGTCAGCTCACCGGCCAGGAATGTGAGCGTGCCCGAGGTGCCCGTGTAGTCGCTGGAGGCGCTCGCCGTGCCATTGTTCGTCGCGAAGTCCACCGTGACCGGGCCGGAGGTACCGGTCCGGGTCACCGTGATCGTGGCCGTGGAGCCCTCGACCACCGCGTAGCTGGCCTGGCTGAACTGGACGGTCCCGGCCGGGTCGTTGTCGGTGATCGTCACCGTCGCGGTGCTCGGCGTGCCCAGGATGGCGCCGCCGGTCGGGCTCGAGAGGGTGACCGTGAAGGTCTCGGAGCTCTCGTTGACCGTGTCGTTGGTGATCGGCACCACGATCGTCCGGCTCGCCACGCCGACGCCGAACGTCAGGACGCCGCCGGCGCTGACGAAGTCGACGCCGCCGCCCGTCGCCGTCACCCCGGCCAGCGCGTACTGCGCGGTGTTCGTCACGGTCGTCGGCCCCACGCGCTGCACAGTCAGGGTGACCGATCCGGCCGGCTCGGCGACCGTGTAGGCCGCCGTGGCGAACTGCAGGCGGGGCGTCTCGTCGTCGACGATCGTCACCACGGCGGCCGCTGGCGGCCCCAGGGTCGCGCCGCCCACCACGCTCGACAGCGTCACCGTGAAGGTCTCGGGGCCTTCCAGCAGCGTGTCGGCCTTCGTCGGCACGGTGATGGTCTGGCTGACCACTCCGTTGAGGAGCGTCAGCGTCCCCGTCGTCGTCGTGTAGTCGATGCCGGTGGCGGTGGCGGCTCCGCTAAGAGCCGGGCTGCCTCCTCCGCCACCGTTGGTCGTGGCGTACTGGACCGTGACGGTACCGGCGCTGCCGCCGGTCCGGGTCACCGTCAACGCGGCGGCACCGCCCTCCGTCACCGAGTACGCCGCGATCGAGAACTGCAGCGAGCCGAACGCGTCGTTGTCGGTGATCGTCACCGTGGCGGTGCTGGGCGCCCCGAGGCTGGTCGACGCCGCCGGGCTCGGATTCGACAGCACGACCATGAAGGTCTCGGGGCCTTCCACCAGAACGTCGTTGAGCGTCGCCACGGTGATGGTCTGGCTGGTCACGCCGGGCCCGAAGACCAGCGTGCCGGTCGTGGTCGTGTAGTCCGCCCCGGCGGTCGCGGTCCCCGCGTTGGTGGCGTAGCCCACACTGACGGTGCCGATGGTCCCCCCGGTGCGGGTCACCGTGAGCGCGACGGCGCCGCCTTCCGTCACGGTGTAGGTCGCGCTCGCGAACTGCACGGTGGCGTCGTCCTCGAGAATGGTCAGCGGCGCGGCTCGTGGCACGCCGAGGCTCAGGCCCCCGCCCGGGCTCGACAGCCTCAGGGCGACGGTCCGGCCGCCGACGATGCCGGTATTGTTGATGATCGTGACCGGCACCGTCGCGCTCGCCTGGGTCCCGGTGAACGTGACGAGCTGATTGCTGATGGCGACGAAATCGGTGCCGTTGCTCGCGCTCCCGGCGCTGGCGCTGAACTGCACCGTCTGGCCCGGCGCCGTGCTCCCGGTGCGCGTGATCGTCACGTTGAACACGCCGCCCGTCACGTTCTCCGCCACCGTGTAGGCCGCGGCGCTGAACTGTACCGTCGGCCCGGTCTCGTTGTCCGTGAGCGTGAGGACCGCCTCGCCGATGGGGCCGAGGGCCGCGCCACCGGTCGGGTTCGACAGGATCAGCCGGATGGTCTCGTTGCCCTCGCGGAGAAGGTCGTCGACGATGGGCACCGCGACGAGCTTGCTCGTCTCGCCGGCCCCGAACGACAGCGTCTGCGACACCGCCGTGTAGTCGGCGGGCGCCGTCGCGCTGCCGTCGGCGGTGGTGAAGTCGACGGTCACGCCGCTGGCCGCACCGGTGCGGCGCACGGTGATCAGCGCCAGCCCAGCCGTCTCCGACACGGTGTAGCTCGCCGTGCTGAAGGTGATCGGCCCCGGTACGTCGTCGTCGGTGATCGTCAGCACGGCGGCGCTCGGCGTCCCCAGCGTCGCACCGCCGGTCGGGTTCGAGAGGACGAGGTTCACCGTCTCGTTCGGCTCGTCCACGCTGTCGTTCAGGATGGGCACCACGAAGGTCTTGCTCGCGTCGCCGGCGTTGAAGGTCAGCGTGCCCGTCGTCGTGAGGTAGTCGACGCCGGCCGTGGCGATGCCGCCGCCCACCGTCGCGCAATCCACCGTCACCGCGCTGGCCGTCCCCGTCCGCACCACCGTGATCACGGCACTGGTGCCCTCGGAGACGGCGTAGGTTGCCGCGCTGAAGCGGATGGCCCCGGGGGGATCGTTGTCGACGAGGATGATGGCCGCCGTGCTCTGCGGCCCGAGCAGCGCGCTGCCGGTCGGATTGGTCAGCAGCAACGAGACCGACTCCGTCGGCTCGAACACCGTGTCGCTCAGCAGCGGCACCGTGAAGGTCCGGGTGGCCACGCCGGGAGGGAACGTGAGCGTGCCGCTGGCGTCGAGGTAGTCGAGTCCGGCCGTGGCCGAGCCGGCGGCCGTCGCGTAGTCCACCGTCACCGTGCCCAGCGGCGGGCCGGTGCGGGTCACCGTGATCGTCACCGGCGTCGCCGCCTCGGTCACGACGTACACCGGGGCGCTGAACTGCATCGACTGCTCGTCGTCCAGGATGGTCAGCACCGCCGTCTTGGCGGTCCCCAGCAGCGCGCCGGCCGAGGGGTTGCTGAGGGTGAGGGCGACCGTCTCGTTGCCCTCGGCCAGGCTGTCACCGATGGTCGCGATCGAGACGTCCCTGAACGCTTCGCCGGCCCCGAACGTCAGCACCTGCGTGGCATGCACGTAGTCGGTGCCGGCCGTCGCCGTGCCGTTGGTGGTGGTGAACTGTACGGTCACCCCGCTCGCAAGGTTCGTCCCGGTGCGGGTCACTCGGACGATGGCCGGACCGACGTTCTCGATCACGCTGTACGCCGTCGTGCTGAACTGGATCGTGCCGGGCGTGTCGTCGTCGTTGATCGTGAGCACCGCGGTGCTCAGCGTGCCCACCGTGGCTCCCCCGGTCGAATTCGATAGCTCGAGGCTCACCGTCTTGCTGGGCTCGTAGAGCCGGTCATTCAGGATCGGCACGGTGAACGTCTTGCTCGTGTCGTTGGCGTTGAACGTCAGCGTCCCCGACGTCGGCGAGTAGTCGACGCCAGCCGCCGCGGTACCGCCGGCTACCGTGGCGTAGTCCACCGTCACCCCGCTGGCCGTCCCCAGCGTGCGCTGGACCGTGATCGTCGCCACGCCGGCGGCCTCGGAGACCGCATAGGTCGCCGCGCTGAAGCGGATGACGCCGGCCGGGTCGTTGTCCACGATGTTGATCGTCGCGGTGGCCTGGGGCCCGAGGCTGGCGCTGCCGGTCGGGTTGCCCAGGCGCACCGAGACCGTCTCGGTCGCCTCGAAGAGCGTGTCGCTCAGGATTGGCACCGTGAAGGTCTTGCTCGTGATACCCGGCGCGAACGTCAGCGTGCCGGCCACGGCGGCGTAGTCGGTGCCGAGGGCGGCCGACCCGGTGGCGGTTGCATAGTCTACCGTCACGATGCCGAAGGCCGGCCCGATCCGGACCACCGTCACCGTGACCGGCATCGCCGCCTCGGTGACCGTATAGACCGGGGCGCTGAACTGCACCGACTGCTCATCGTCCAGGATCGTCAGCACGGCGGTCTGATTCACGCCCAGCAGCACGCCCGCCGACGGGTTGCCCAGGGTCAGGGTGACGGTCTCGTTGCCCTCCGGGAGGCTGTCGCCCCGGATCGTGATCGCCACGTCCTTGAAGGTCTCGCCGACGGCGAAGGTCAGTACCTGGGTGGCGTCGGTGTAGTCCAATCCGGCCGTCGCCGTGCCGTCGGTGGTCGTGAACCGCACCGTGACCCCACTGGCCAGGTTGCTGCCGGTGCGGGTCACCCGGACGATGGCCGGCCCCGCGCTCTCGATCACGCTGTAGGCCGCCGCGCTGAACTGGATCGTGCCCGCCGTGTCGTCGTTGGTGATGGTCAGCACGGCGGCGCTCGGCGCGCCCAGCGTGGCCCCGCCGGCCGGGTTCGACAGGACCAGGTTCACCGTCTCGTCCGGCTCGTAGAGCGTGTCGTTCAGGATCGTCACGCTGAAGGTCCTGCTCGTCTCGTTGGCGTTGAACGTCAGCGTCCCCGACGTCGCGACGTAGTCGGTCCCGGCCGTCGCGGTGCCGCCGCCCACCGTGGCGTAATCCACCGTCACCGCGCTGGCCGTTCCGAGCGTGCGCTGCACCGTGATCGTCGACACGCCGGCGGCCTCGGAGACCGCGTACGTCGCCGCGCTGAAGCGGACGACGCCGGCCGGGTCGTTGTCCACGATGTCGATCCTCGCCGTGGCCTGGGGCCCGAGGCGGGCACTGCCGGTCGGGTTGCTCAGCTGCAGCGACACCGTCTCCGTCGGCTCGAAGATCGTGTCGCTCAGAATCGGCACCGTGAAGGTCTTGCTCGTGATGCCCGGCGCGAACGTCAGGGTGCCGGTCACGCTGGTGTAGTCGAGGCCGGCCGTGGCGGTGCCGCCGGCCACCGTGGCGTAGTCCACGGTCACCGTACCCAGCGGGGGGCCGCTGCGCGTCACCGTGATCGTCAGCAGCGTCGCCGCCTCGGTGACCGTGTACACCGGCGCGCTGAACTGCACCGACTGCTCGTCGTCCAGGATCGTCAGCACGGCGATCTGGTTGGCGCCCAGCGTCGCGCCCGCGGAGGGATTGCCCAGGGACAGGTTGACCGTCTCGTTGCCCTCCGACAGGCTGTCGTCGAGGATCGTGATCGCGACGTCCTTGAAGGTCTCGCCGGCGGCGAACGTCAGCACCTGGGTGGCGTTCGCGTAGTCCACCCCGGCCGTCGCCGTGCCGTTGGTCGTCGTGAACTGCACCGTGACCCCGCTGGCGAGGTTCGTCCCGGCGCGCGTCACCCGGACGATGGCCGGCCCCGCGCTCTCGATCACGCCGTAGGCCGTCGCGCTGAACTGGATCGTGCCCGCCGTGTCGTTGTCGATGATCGTGATGGTCGTGGTGTCGGGCGCGATCACCGTGCCCGCGCTCGGGTTCACCAGCTTGAGGACGATGGTCTCGTTGCCCTCGGCGAGCGTGTCCTGGGTGGTCGCGATGGTGATCGTCTGGGACGTAATCCCCGCCCCGAACGTCAGCGTGCCGTTGACCAGCGTGTAGTCCTGACCGCCGCCCGTCGCCGTGCTGGCCGCCTGCACCTGGTAGCCCACCGTCACCTGGCTCCCCAGGCCGTTGGCCCGCAGGACCGTCACGCTGGCGGTCGCGCCCTCGGCCACCGTGTACGTTGCTGCGCCAAACGTGAACGTGGGCCCGTCGTTGTCGTGGATGGTCAGGGTCGCCGTGTTCAGCGGTCCCAGGCCGACTCCCGGGCCGGGATTGAACAGCTCGAGATTCACCGTCTCGTCCGGTTCGACGAGCGCGTCGTTGACGATCGCCACGGTGAACGTCTTGGCCGTCTCACCGGCCCCGAAGGTCAGCGTGCCGCTGGCCAGCGTGTAGTCGACACCGCCGCCGGTGGCCGTCCCCTGGTTGCTGGGTACCACCCGGTAGTCGATGGTCGCACCGGCCGTGGTGCCGGTGCGGTTGACGGTGACCGTCGCCGTGGGCGCCCCCTCGGTCACCTCGTAGGCCGCCTGGCTGAACTGCACAGTTCCCGACACGTCGTTGCTCAGGATCGTGAGCACGGCGGTGCTCGGCGAGCCGGTCGTCGCGCCGGGGCTCACGCTGGCGATGCGGAGATTCACCGTCTCGCTGGGCTCGACGAGGCTGTCGTCGGCAATGGTGACCGTGAAAGTGACGGTCGTGGCGCCCGCCGCGAACGTCACGGCGCGGTTGGTGAACGCCGTGTAGTCCGCCCCGGCCGTCGCGGTGCCGCCGGTCGTGGTGGAGACGAAAGCCACGGTGTTGGCGGCGAGGCCGCCGGTCCGGCGCAGCGTGATCGTCGCGGGGCCGGTGCCCTCGGTGACCGTGTAGGTCCCCTGATCGAAGCGGATGCTGCCGGGCACGTCGTCGTTGACGATGGTCAGCACCGCCGTCGAGGTGCCGAGCACGGCCCCGGTCGGACTGCTCAGCGTCAGCACCACCGTCTCGTTCGACTCGACCGTGAAGTCGCCGCGGATCGTGATGGGCACGTCCTTCGACGTCTGGCCGGGGCCGAAGGTGACGAGCTGGTTGGTGATGCCCACGTAGTCGGCCGAGCCGCTGGTGCCGGCGGTGGCGGTGCCGGCGCTGGTCGAGATCAGCACGGTCGAGGTGCCGGTGGCCAGCGCGGCGGCGGGCCCGCTCCGGGTCACCGTGATGATCGCCGTGTGATCCGCGTCGCCCTCCGGCGTGCTGTACGTCGCGCTGCTGAACTGCACCGTGGGGACGACGTTGGTAAAGGTCGCCAGCGCGTCGAAGACCTTCACCCGCTTGAACCCGCCGATCGACTGGCCGGTCGACTGCAGCGCCGACAGCACCTGGCTCACCGTCGCGGTCGGCACGGCCTGCTTGAAGATCGCGAAGACACCGGCCACGTGGGGCGCCGCCATCGACGTCCCGTCCACGCTCGCGAATCCGCCGCCGGGCGCCGAGGTGTTGATGGAGACGCCGGGCGCCAGCAGGCTCAGGCCGGGCGCGCGATTGGAGAACGACACGATGGCCTCGCCGGGAGGGTCGGTGGTCGCGCCGACGCTGATCGCCGATCCGATACAGGCCGGGGCCGTCAGGGTGCCGTTGAGGCCGTCGTTGCCGGAGGCGACCACGGTGGCCACGCCGCGGGCCCTCAAGTCGGTGAGGAGGGTCGTCTCTCCCGGGAAGTTGGCGTCACACGGAACGGTGAAGGCGCCGCTGCCCAGGCTGAGGTTGACCGACGCGACGTTCATCGAGACCGGTGCGGCCAGCAGGGTGTCGCGAATGTACACGCCGGCCGCGAGCTCGTCCGACGGAAAGCTGCCCACGCACGGCGTGAAGGCCGGCCCGCCGCAGAATGCCGAGTCGTTGACCATCGAGAACACCTGGATCGAGATGATGCCGGCGCCCGGCGCCACGCCGTTGAAGCTCGCGCCCCGCCCGGCCGCGATGCCCGCGACCAGGGTGCCGTGATCGCAGCCGTCGATCGAGGCCGGGCAGGCGTCCCCGGCGCCCGGCCCCAGGTCTTGTTCCTGCCCGTTGGGACACAGGGTCGTCGCCCCCGAGGAGCTGCTCGAGAAGCACGCCTCGTGCACGATCCGTGAGGCCCCGGCGCCGTCATGGAAGAACGGGTGCGCCTCGTCGATGCCGGTGTCGAGAATCGCGATCGCGGCACCGGTGCCGTCGTATCCGAGGGCCACGGCCTGATCCGTCTGGATCCGGGGGACGCTTTCCACGAGCGACGGGCGGCGCGGCCGGTCCTCGAACACGCGCGTCACCACGCCCCGCAGGGACTCCAGCATGCGCAGGCCGTCGGGGCCGACCTCGATCGCCATCAGCGGCACCGAGCCGCGGAAGTCTCGGACCACGCGGTGAGCGACACCGCGCAGGCTGCCGCGCACGAATCCCTGCGTCGCGGTGATGTTCTGGCGCTGGGCGAGGACGTGGGCCGGCGTCGGCAGGTGGGCCTCGGGCACGTACGGCGCATCGATGTGGACGAGCACACGCACCGTTCCGCGCCGCAACGCTTCCTGGTGGAGATCGACGGCGACCAGTGACTGATCCTGACCCCGGCTGCCCACCGCCGCGGCGAGGATTAGCAACGCCACCAGGACGACCGTGGGAACGACCCGACGGCTCATCCCGTCACCGACTGTCGGCCACCAACCGCAGGGCTGCCCGGCACTCCGTGAGCCGCATGGGGGTTGCCTCGTCGTCGTTCGTGGCCGTGACAGCCGCCGCGGGGCCGTCAGGAGAAGCCGTCAAGGGAACCGTCGGTCCGAGGTGACGGGGCGATCGGACCTGGGGGTGCTTTGCGACCTACAGCGAGTCTATGGGTGGGGCGGGAGGCCAGGCAATCGGAATATTGTTTTTACAATAACAACTTATCGTGCATCTCGCGGTCCACGCCCCAGCGGTGGGGTAGGAAAGAATTGGTCGGGCCCAACGAGTCGTGGCCCGAGCAGACCGTGGTCGCCCAGGGTCGGGGGAGGGATCAGCGGATCTCGGCGATCGTGACGGAGCGGCCGAGCCGGGCGGCGCGGGCGGCGGCTTCGACGATCTCGAGGGCATGGACCCCGGCTTCAGCCGGTACCGCGTTCGCCTCGCGACCATCGCACACCGCCAGAAACGCCCCGAGCTCGAGGCGCAGGGGCTCCTCGCCCCGGGCCGGCAGATCCTCCTTACCGGTGTCAACCGCCTCCCAGGCGTCGCCGCGCTGCCGATGCTCGCCGGCGTGCAGGGTGACGGTGGAGGTGCCGTAGTCGGCAACGAGCGCGCCTCCCTCGCCGAGGATCACGCACTCGCGATGGGTGCCGGGGACGAAATAGTTCGCCTCGACGACCACCGGGACGTCGCCGTATGACACCGTGGTGAGCGACATGTCGTCGAGGCCGCGGCCGAGATAGTCACGCTGGAGCGCCGTGACGCCCGTCGCCTCGCGGCCGAGCAGATGGGCGAAGAGGTCAAAGTAGTGGATCGCGTCAGTATGCGTGACCCCGACGTCGGTGCGTGGTCGCTTGAAGCCGGAGAAGCGGCCGGTGGCGTAGCGCACGGGGCCGATCCGCTCGGCGGCCAGGGCTGCGCGCAGCGTCGCCGTCACGGGATGGAACCGGAAGATGTGGCCGACCTGCACGACGCGGTCGGCGGCCCGCCCGGCGGCGGCGACGGCCCGGCCGTCGGCCACAGACACCGTGAGCGGCTTCTCGATGAAGCAATGGCGGCCAGCCGCCAGGCACGTCTCCGCCACCGCCCGGTGGCTGTCGGCCGGGGTGACGACGTCCACCGCGTCGACGTGGGGCAGCGCCGCGCGGAAATCGCCCACGGCACGCGCGGCGTCGACGCCCTGTCCGATCGCCCACTGGCGCCGCGCGGCGGAGACATCGGCGACCCAGACGGTGACGCCGAGCTGCATGAGTACGCGCAGGTGCTTTTCGCCCCAGCGGCCGAGGCCGACGAGCAGGACGTTCATCGCCGTCTACTCGTGGATGAGCTCGCCGCCCAGATCCTCCGCCACCTCGTAGCGGAGCATCCGGTTCTTCATCCAGCGGACGACCAGCAAGTCGGCGGTGGCGACGAAGACCCGGTTGAGCACGCCATACTTGGAACGGCCGAACCGCCGCGGCCGGTTGCGCACCGGCACCTCGATGACGCGATAGCCGCGCATCTTCAGCAGCGTGGGGATGAAGCGGTGGAAGCCGCGGTAGAGCACGAGCCCGCGCAGGCACTCGCGCCGGAACGCGCGGAACGTGCAGCCGCTGTCCTGGATCGCCTCGTCGCTGATCCAGTTGCGGGCGCGATTGGCCACGCGGGAGGAGACGCGGCGCACGACGGAGTCGCCGTCGCCCCGGTTGACGCGCCACCCGGTGACGGCGTCCCAGCGGTCGAGCTGCGAGAGCAGCGTCGGGATGTCGTGCGGGTCGTTCTGCAGGTCGGCGTCCATGGTGACGACCCAGCGCCCGCGGGCGGCCTTGAAGCCGGCATCGGTGGCGGCCGTCTCGCCGGCGTTGGCCTTGAGGCGCACCAGCCGCACGCGGGGATCGGCCTCGCGGAAGCCGCGGATCAGCTCGGCGCTGTGGTCGCGGCTGCCGTCATCGACGAGCACCACCTCGAAGGCGAGGCCCAGCGGCTCGAGCACCGAGCGGAGCTCGGCCCAGAGCTCCGGCAGGTTCTCTTCCTCGTTGTAGACCGGAATGACGACCGAGAGGTCAACCACCGGTCTTCCTCGGGACGCGCGAGCTCGCGCCCTGCCACTCGCCGACCAGCGTCTGGGGCAGCTGCAGCCGGTCGAGCACGCGCGCAACGGTATGGTTGATGATGTCGTCCAACTCCTTGGGACGATTGTAGAAGGCGGGCATCGGCGGCAACACGACGGCCCCCATCTCGGCCAGGGCCGTCAGCACGCGGAGATGACCGAGATGCAGCGGCGTCTCCCGCACGAGCAGGATGAGCGGCCGGCCCTCCTTGAGCGTCACGTCGGCGGCGCGGGCGATGAGCGTGTCAGCGTAGCAGGCCGCGATGGCGGCGGCGGTCTTGATCGAGCAGGGCGCGACGACCATGCCACCCGTGCGGAACGAGCCGGAGGCGAGCGTGGCGCCGATGTCCTTGACGTCGTACCGGTGGTGGGCCAGCGCCTCCACGTCCGCCACGCTGTAGTCGGTCTCCTCGACGAGCGTGCGCTTGCCGGCCACGGAGACGACGAGGTGCAGCTCGATGTCGGTGGTGGTGCGGAGCACCTCGAGCAGCCGGATGCCGTAGATCGAGCCGGAGGCGCCGGTGATGCCGACGACGAGGCGGGTCACAGCCGGAACCGCCGCCGGTACACTTCCTCGCGCGTCTTCTGGTACAGCACGTCCCATTCGTGGCTGCCCTCCGGCATCGGGCGCGAATAGGTGGAGAGCGTCTTGCGCACCTCGCTGTCGATCGACTCCTCCAGCTTGGACTCCTCGGTGAGCGCGCGGATGATCTCGGGCCGGACGTCGTCGGGGGCCCTCACCTGCACCCCCGTGGTCGTCCCCAGCTCCTTGATGATGAGATCGGCCAGGTGGAAGATCCGCTCACGGCTCATCCGCATCAGAGGATGAATCCCCGCTCCCGCGCCAGCTTCTCCTTGACCTTGCCGAGGAGCGCGCGGTAGTCGGCGGCGGAGTCCTTGATCATCTTGGCATGATCGAGCAGCAGCTTGCGCGCGTCGGCGTCGAGCCGCTCCTCGGCCGCGATGTTGTCCACCACGACGTGGCGGATGGCGGCGCGCATCGGCGCCTCGTCTCGCACCTCGACGATCTTGCGCGTGGTGAGCCGTTTCACGACGGCCTCGGCCATGCGCTGTGCGATCTCTTCGCGGCGAGACATACGAAGGCAAGACTACACGCGCACGACGCAGAGTGTCAAGGAACGGCGGGCAAGATCAGCGTCATCCGCGTGCCGTGCGGCGCGACGTTGTCCGCGCGGATACTGCCACCGTGCGCGTCGATGAGCGACTTCACCACGGCCAGCCCCAGGCCGGCGCCGCCCGCGGCCTTCACCCCCGCCGCCGTGCGGTAGTACGGCTCGAAGATGCGCGTTCGATCGTCCTCGGCGATGCCCGGCCCCTCGTCCTCCACGGTGATCTCGACGGCCGGCGGCGCCGCCTGGGCCCGCGCCGTCACGCGCACGCGGCTGCCCGACGGCGAATACTTCACGGCGTTGGAGACGAGGTTCTTCACCACGCGATCGAGCGCGTCGGGATCCGCGTCGAGCGGGGGCAGGCCATCGGCGCAGTCGACTTCGAAGTGGTGCGTCGTCCGCCCGCGCTGCAGCACCTCGACGGCGTCGGCGACGAGCGCGCCGGCGTCGACGCGGGTCAGGCGCAGCGGCGGGGCGAGGCCGCGCTCGAGCCGCGCCAGGTCGAGAAAATCGCTGACGATCCGCCCGAGCCGCTCCGTCTCCGCCCGCATGATGGTGGCGATGCGCGCGAGCTCGGGCGGCGAGAAGCGCCGCAGGGCCAGCAGCTCGCTGAATCCCTGCAGCGCGGTGAGCGGGGTCCGCAGCTCGTGGGAGGCGATGGCCACGAACTCGGACTTCATCCGGTCCATCTCCACGACGTGGCGGGTGGCGGCGGTCACCTTCTCGGCCAGCTCGTCGGCGAACCGACGCTGGCGGGCCGCCAGCCGGGCGTTCTCCAGCGCGAGCCCGACGTGGGCGGCGAGCAGCCGCAGCCAGCGTCGCTCGTCGGCCGGGAGATCGCCCACCCGCTCCACGGCCAGCGCCCCGACCACACCACCCCGCCCGCCCAGCGGCGCCACGAAGCAGCGGCGCAGAGCCCCACCATCCCGACCGCCATCGGAGACGAACAGCGGAGCGCCGCTGACCAGCACGTGGGCCACCGCCGAGCCGCGCGCGACGCGGGTGGCTCCGGCGACCGCGAGCCGGGTGCCGTCGTGCACCGCAAGCCCGACGTTGGCGTCGAGCCGCGCCTGCAGGCACGCCCGCAGGCGGGCGACCGCCAGGTCGAGGGGCGTGTCGGCATCGAGCGCGCGTTGAACGGTGGCGAGCGTCTCGTAGCGCGTACGCTGGCGGCGGGCGCCGCCCGCCAGCGCGGTGCTCAGCACGCCGACGCCCAGCAGCAGGACGAAGGTCAGCAGCCCCTCCAGCACCGGCCGCGTGGCGCCCTCCCGTTCGAGCGCCGGCAGCACGAACGGCGCGTACAGCAGCACCGCGGCCACGGCCGCCAGCACACCACCGCGACCGTAGCGCAGCGCTGCCACCACGACGGGGACGTGATAGGCGTGGCGCCAGAGCGAGGCGGCCTCGGCGCCCGAATACGCGATGGCCAGGGTGACCCCGGCCAGAGCCAGTGTGATGGCGATCACCATGACGCTTCAGCGCGGCGCCAGTAGCCGGTAGGCGCCGAAGAAGAGCGCGGCGGCGGCCAGCGCGGGGCTCAGGTTGCCGGTGCGGGCCAACAACCAGCAGTTGCCGGCGCCCAGGAGCGCGATGTAGAAGACGGCCCCGGCGGCGATGCCGAGCGAATGTGGCAGCAGCGGATCGGCCAGGTAGCGCACGACCGCGGCCGCCGTTGCCAGGGCTACGGCCGGCGCGAACGCCCAGCGGCGGTAGGCGCGCTCGAAGAGCGCACCGCGGAAGAACGTCTCCGCCGCGAGGACGTTGGCGGCGAGGTCGTAGGCCCACCACTCGGCCAGCTCAGCCAGTGGTCCGATGCGCACGCGGTAGCCGAACGTCAGCGACGTGTTCACCAGCAGATGGCCGCCGAGCACGAGTCCGAAGAGCGCGCCGGCGGCGACCGGGGCGGGCCGCCACGCGCGCGGGCCGAGCCAGGCGGCGCGCCGCGAGGCCAGCCACACCGGCACGGCGAGATAGATGAGAGCGCCCCAGGGGTGCACGCGCGCGCCACCAGCGGCGGCCCCGAGCACGAGGGCGGCCTCGATCGGGGCCCAGCGGTCGCGCTGTTCCCCGGTGGAGGTCCAGGCGAGGGCCGTGCCGAGCAGGGCACCGTGGGCAGCGGCCAGGCCCATGACGCGGGCGGCGGTCTCCGACAACGTCAGGTACGCGAAGAGCCAGAAGGCGGCCAGCACGGCGAGCGCCGTGACCGGGGTGCCGTGCAGCCAGCCGGGCCGTATCCGAGGCAGAGGCTCGTCGAAGGCGTACATGACGTCACGCCGGCTCGGCCGCGCACGCCAGGCTCACGAACGCGCCGACGACGTCGGGATCGAGCGTGCGCCCGGCCTCCGCGGTCAGGTAGGCCAGCGCGGTATCGCGTGACAGCGCGACCCGGTACGGACGATCGGAGGTGAGCGCATCGAACACGTCGGCCACCGCGACGATGCGGGAGCCGAGTGGAATGGCCGGGCCGGCGAGACCGTCGGGATAGCCACTACCGTCCCAGCGCTCGTGGTGGTGACGGATCACGACGGCGCCGCCGGCGAAGAACTCGAAGGGCGAGACGATCTGGGCGCCGATGAGTGGATGGTTGCGCATGAGCGACCACTCGTCGTGATCGAGCGCACCGCGCTTGCGCAGCACGGCTTCCGGCACGCCGATCTTGCCGATGTCGTGCAGCCGCCCGGCCTGGGTGACGATGTCGATCTCGTCGGCGGGCAGCCCGAGCGCCGCGCCCAGTTGCCGGGCCCAGCCGCCGACACGATCGGAATGGCCGCGTGTGTACGGATCCTTGGCCTCGAGCGCGTTCGCGAGGCCGAGCAGCGACTGACAGATCGCCCGCTGGAGCTGCTGGTACAGCCGGCGGACGTCCTGCGTGTAGCGCAGGCTCTGCAGCTCGGCGGCGGCTACTCGGGCAGCCATGCGGCTCTCGGCAGCAGCCCTTCCACCAGCGACAGCAGTCGTACTGGTGAGAACGGCTTGGTCAGGTACTGGGAGGCGCCAGCGGCCAGGCCACGGAGGATGTCCTCCTGCTGAGCCGCGGCCGAGAGCATGACGATGCGCACGCCCGCCAGCCGGGGCTCGCGCCGAAGGCGGCGGCACACCTCCAGCCCGCTGAGGCCCCGCAGATTGACATCGAGGAAGATGAGCTCGGGCTCCAGCTCGGCGGCCAGCTGCAACGCGGTGGCGCCGTCGGCGGTCTCCACCACGAGCACCCGGTCATCCTCGAGCGTGACGCGCACCAGCTCCACCACGTGGGGTTCGTCGTCCGCGATCAGAATGGTCATCATGCCCATGGGGAGAGAGCAAGGCACGAGCCACGGCGGGCAACGGTAAGAACGCGCGGTTGCGGGCGGCGAAGGGAACGACCTGCCCCGCGGAACGGGCGGGCTGCCCGCTCCGCAGTGCACCAAGCTACTGGACCTCGACGAGGCCCCTCATGGCCAGGGACAGGCCCCGACCATCCGCGTGGTGGACATGCGGGCGGTCACTGCCCGCGGGTGGCCACCTGCAGGCGCGTCAGCGCCCGGGCCAGCGCGGCGGCCGCCCGGGTGTAGTCGATCTCCTCCTGGGCCCGGCCGCTGAGGCGGGCCTCGGCGCGGTCGCGGGCCTGCTCGGCCCGCGCGCGATCGACGTCGGCCGGCGTCTCGGCGGAGTCGGCCAGGATGATGACCTTGTCGTTGCGGACCTCGGCGAACCCGCCCGAGACCGCCACGTGGTGCTCGTCGCGGCCGATCCGATAGGTGACCTCGCCGATGCCCAGCGTGGCCAGCAGTGGCGCGTGGCCGGGCAGCACCCCGAAGTAGCCGAGACTGCCGGGGACCACCACCTCGTCGACCTCGGCCGAGACCACCAGCCGGGTGGGCGTGGCCAGCTCGAGCGTGAGGTGCTCGGCCACCTACTGGACCTCGCGCAGCTTCGTGGCCTTCTCCATCGCCTCGCCGATGTCCCCCACCATGTAGAAGGCCTGCTCGGGCAGCTCGTCGTGCTTGCCGTCGACGATCTCGCGGAAGCTCTTCACGGTGTCGGCGACCTTCACGTAGCGGCCGGGCGAGCCGGTGAACTGCTCGGCGACGAAGAACGGCTGGGAGAGGAAGCGCTGGATCTTGCGCGCGCGCGACACCGTCTGCTTGTCCTCGTCGGAGAGCTCTTCCATGCCGAGGATCGCGATGATGTCCTGGAGATCGCGATAGCGCTGCAGGACCGACTGCACCGCGCGGGCCGTCGTGTAGTGCTCCACGCTGAGGATGTTGGGGTCGAGGATGCGCGAGGTCGAGGCCAGCGGATCGACGGCCGGGTAGATGCCGAGCTCGGCGATCTGCCGCGAGAGCACGGTCGTCGCATCGAGGTGGGCGAAGGCGGTGGCCGGCGCCGGATCGGTGATGTCGTCGGCGGGCACGTAGATCGCCTGCACGGAGGTGATCGAGCCCTTCTTGGTCGAGGTGATCCGCTCCTGGAGCTGGCCCATCTCGGTGCCGAGTGTCGGCTGATAGCCGACGGCCGAGGGCATCCGGCCGAGGAGCGCGGACACTTCCGAGCCGGCCTGGGTGAACCGGAAGATGTTGTCGATGAACAGGAGGACGTCCTGCCCCTCCTCGTCGCGGAAGTACTCGGCGGCCGTGAGCGCGGTCAGCGCCACCCGCAGCCGCGAGCCGGGCGGCTCGGTCATCTGGCCGAAGATCAGGGCGGTCTTCTCGAGGACGCCCGATTCCTTCATCTCGTGGTAGAGGTCGTTGCCCTCGCGCGTGCGCTCCCCCACCCCGGCGAAGACCGAGATCCCGCCGTGCTGCTTGGCGATGTTGTTGATGAGCTCCTGGATCAGCACGGTCTTACCCACGCCGGCGCCGCCGAAGAGGCCCGTCTTACCGCCCTTGGTGTACGGCTCCAGCAGGTCGACGACCTTGATCCCGGTCTCGAACATCTCGACCTTGGTCGACTGGTCCTCGAACGAGGGCGCGGGCCGGTGGATCGGGTAGCTCTTCTTGGTGACGATGGCCGGGCCCTTGTCGACCGGCTCGCCGACGATGTTCAGGATGCGGCCGAGCGTCTCCTTGCCGACCGGGATCGTGATCGGGGCCCCGGTGTCCGCCACCCGCATGCCGCGGGTGAGCCCGTCGGTGGACGCCATCGCGATCGTGCGCACCTGGGCCTCGCCGAGGTGCTGGGCGACCTCCAGCGTCAGCTTCGACGAGTAGGCGAAGACGTCCTTCTGCTCCACGCCCTGCACCAGCAGCGCGTTGTAGATGGCGGGCAACTGGCCGGGCTCGAACTCGACGTCGACGACCGGCCCGATGACCTGCGTGATCTTCCCCGTGCTCATGCCTCCGCTCCTTCGTTGGCAGGCTCGCCTCGGCCGCGGACGGCCTCAGCTCGCATTGCCGTGTTCGTAGGCTCGCCTCGGCCGCCGGGCGGCCTCAGCTCGCACTGCCGTGCTTGAGGGCTTCGGCGCCGCCCACGATGTCGAGCAGCTCCTTGGTGATCTTCTCCTGGCGGGCCTTGTTGTACTGGATCGACAGGACGTCGATCATCTCCTTGGCGTTCTTGGTGGCGGCTTCCATCGCGGTCATCCGGGCGCCGTACTCACCGGCCAGCGACTCCATCAGCGCGCGGAAGACCTGCATCCGCACGTGCCGGGGCAGCAGGTCGCCGAGGATGGCGTCGGCGCTCGGCTCGTAGATGTAGTCGACCTGCTCGGTCGCCCCCTCCCCGTCCCCGGTCTCGGCTTGCGGGATGGGCAAGAGCTTGACGCGGACGGGGCGCTGGACCGCGACCGACCGGAACTCGTTGTAGAGCAGATAGACCTCGTCGATCTCGTTGTCGAGGTACTCCTGCATGAAGTAGTCGGCCAGCTCGCAGGCGTGGCTGTAGGCCAGCCGGTCCCAGAAGCCGATCATGTCACGCTTGATCGTGTGCGGCCGGCGGCGGAAGAAGTCGCGGGCCTTGCGCCCCACCACCACCAGCGTGACCTCGCCCGAGCTCGACTCGCGGATCAGGTCGCCGGCGCGCCGCAGGATGTTCGAGTTGAACGCGCCGGCCAGGCCACGGTCGGCCGCGATGATGACGATCTGGCGGCGCGGGCCCTCGCGCGGCTCGAGCAGCGGATGGCCGGCGCTCTCGGCGCCGCCGACGAGACGGCCGAGCAGCTCGGCCATCTTGGTCGCGTAGGGGCGCGCGGCCAGGATGCGCTCCTGGGCGCGCCGCAGCTTGGCGGCGGCGACGAGCTTCATCGCCCGCGTGATCTTCTGCGTCGACTGGACGGAGCGGATCCGCCGCTGGATGTCGCGGAGCGTCGGCATCTAGGCGGCCTTGATGCCCGTGGCGGCGGCGAACTCGGCCTTGGCCTCGGTGACCGCCTGCGTCAGCGTCGTGCGCAGCGCGTCGCTGATCTCCTTCTTGTCGCGGATCTCGGCGAGCGTCGTCGCCTGCCGACGCTCCAGCCACCCGTACAGGAACTCCTCGAACGGTCGCACGGCGTCCACCGGCAGGTCGTCGAGAAGGCCCTGGGAGCCGGCGAAGAGGATCGTCACCTGCTTCTCGACGGGCAGCGGCTGGTACTGGCCCTGCTTGAGGAGCTCGACCATGCGCTGGCCGCGGGCGAGCTGCATCTGCGTCGCGCGGTCGAGGTCGGAGCCGAACTGCGCGAAGGCCGCCAGCTCGCGGTACTGCGCGAGGTCGAGCCGCAGCTTGCCGGCCACCTGCCGCATGGCCTTGATCTGAGCGGAGCCGCCGACCCGCGACACCGACAGGCCGACGTTGACGGCGGGACGCACGCCGCCGTAGAAGAGGTCGGCCTCGAGGTAGATCTGGCCGTCGGTGATCGAGATGACGTTGGTCGGGATGTACGCCGACACATCGCCGAGCTGCGTCTCGATGATCGGCAGCGCGGTGAGCGAGCCGCCCCCGAGCTGGTCGTTGAGCTTGGCCGCGCGCTCGAGCAGGCGTGAGTGCAGGTAGAAGACGTCGCCGGGGTACGCCTCGCGGCCCGGCGGCCGCCGCAGCAGCAGCGAGAGCTGGCGATAGGCGGTGGCGTGCTTGCTGAGGTCGTCGTAGATGCACAGCGCGTGGCGCTTGCTGTCGCGGAAGTACTCGGCCATCGTGACGCCGGCGTACGGCGCGATGTACTGCAGCGGCGCGGGCTCCGAGGCCGAGGCCACGACGACGGTCGTGAAGGCCATGGCGCCGGCGTCCTCGAGGATCTTCACCACCTGCGCGATGGTCGAGCGCTTCTGGCCGACCGCGACGTAGAAGCAGAACACGCCCTGGCCCTTCTGGTTGATGATCGTGTCCACGCCGATGGCGGTCTTGCCGGTGCCGCGGTCGCCGATGATGAGCTCGCGCTGGCCGCGCCCGATGGGGATCATGGAGTCGATGGCCTTGAGACCGGTCTGCAGTGGCTCCCGCACCGACGCGCGATCGACGACGCCGGGGGCGTAGCGCTCGATCGGGCGGTGCTCCTTGGTCTGGATCGGGCCCTTGCCGTCGATGGGCAGCCCCAGCGCGTCGACGACGCGGCCGACGAGCGCCTCGCCGACCGGGACCTGGGCGATGCGGGTGGTGCGCTTGACCGTGTCGCCTTCCTTGATGAGACGGTCGTCGCCCAGCAGCACGGCGCCGACCTGGTCCTGCTCGAGGTTGAGCACCATGCCGACCACATCGTTGGGGAACTGTAACAGCTCGCCGGCCATCGCCTTCTCGAGCCCGTACACGCGCGCGATGCCGTCGCCGACCTCGATGACGCGGCCGACCTCCTGCAAGTCGACCTCCGCCTCGTAGCCCGCCAGCTGGCGCTTGATGATCTCGCTGATCTCTCCGGCCTTGATCATTGCGGTCCCCTATCCCCTCGCCAGGCGCTCTCGGAGCCGGTCGAGCTGCCCGTTCAGGCTGCCGTCCACGATGAGGCTGCCGATCTCGGCGACGAACCCGCCGAGCAGATTGCGGTCCACGCGCTCCTCGATCACGACCCGCTTGCCCTCGAGCGCGCGGCTCAGGCGGGCCGCCAGCGCCGCGCGGTCGCTCTCAGTGAGCGGCACCGCCGTGCGCACCCGAGCGCGGACACGGCCCTGGGCGGCGTCGAGCATGCCGCGATAGGCCGCCGCGATCGCGCCGAGGTGATCGGCCCGCCCGTGGGCGGCCACCAGCCCGAGGACGTCGCGCCCGAGTGAGGACAGGTCGAGCAGACGGCCGACCTCCTCGGCCAGGCGCCGTTTGTGGGCCGGGGTGATCCACGGCCGGCTCAAGACCGCGTCGAGCTCGACGTCGCCGGCCAGCAGCGATGCCGCGCGCTCGAGGTCGCTCTCGACCTGCGCGGTCACTCCGCGCTCGCGCGCCAGCTCGAAGAGCGCCTTGGCGTACGACTTGGCAACGGCGGGCGACGCCTTCACGACGTCTTCATGCTCGCGATCGCGTCGGCGACGATGCGCCGGTGATCCTCCTCGCGCAGCGTGCGATGCACGAGCTTCTCGGCGACAGCGATCGCCAGATCGCTCACCTCGCGGCGCAGGTCATCGCGGGCGCGCCGCACCTCGGCGTCGAGCTGAGCCTTGGTGTCCTCCACCATCTTCCGGGCCTGGGCCTGGGCCGCCTCGATGTGCTTGCGCGACTCCTCGGCGGCCTCGCGCAGAGCCTGCTGGCGGATGGCCGCGGCCTCGGCATAGGCCGTGCGCAGACGCCCCTCGTTCTCCTCCTGCTGGCGGGCCGCCGCCGCCCGGGCGGCCTGGGCTTCCTCGAGCGACGTCTTGATGGCCGCCGTGCGCTCCGCCATCTTGGCCAGCAACGGCTTGTAGAGCAGTCGCCGCAGGATGAGCAGCAGAGCGAAGAAGTTGACGAACTGCACGAGGAGCGACCAGTCGACGCTGATCATGCCACCGCCCCCGTGCTCTCCCCCGCTCTCGGCGGCCAGGACCGCGGTGGGCAGCACGAGTAGCAGCGAGCCGATCGCGCAGACGAGCCAGCCGCGCCAGTTGGAGCCACGCAGGTGCATGAGGCGGATTCCCCCGGTCTCGTGATGCCGCAGAAGGTTTGTGAAAACTATCACCCGAGTTGGTCGGGTGTCAATGCTGACCCGCGCTCGATGACTCCCCCGCCGACCACCTCATCCCCGCGATACCAGACGCACGACTGCCCGGGCGTGATGGCGCGTTGCGGCGCGTCGAAGACCACCTCGGCCCGGCCGGCCCCGAGCACCCTGACCGTGGCCGGCGCGGGCTCGTGGTTGTGGCGGATCTTCGCGGTCACACGTACCGGGCCGCACGGCGCCGAGCCGGCAATGAAGTTGCTTCGGCTGACCACCAGCCGATCACGCTCCAGGTCGGCGGGCTCGCCGACCGTCACGCGGGAGGCCTCGGCGTCGATGTCCAGGACGTAGAGTGGCCGATCGCTCGCAAGGCCGAGCCCCTTGCGCTGGCCGATGGTGAAGCCGGCCACGCCGGCGTGGTGGCCCAGGGTGCGGCCGTTTCGATCCACGATCGAACCGGGCCGGAACGTTCCGGGATCGCGCGTCTTCAAGTACGCGCGGTAGTCGCCGTCCGGGACGAAGCAGATCTCCTGGCTCTCCGGCTTGTCGGCGGTGACGAGGCCGAGACGCCGCGCGTGCTCGCGCACCTCGTCCTTCGTGAGGTCGCCGACCGGGAAGCGTGCTGCCGCGAGCTGCTCCTGGGTGAGGGGCCACAGGAAATCGGACTGATCCTTCCGGAGGTCACGGGCCCGCCGCAGCGTCCAGCGCTCGTCCGCAACGTCGCGGCCGACGCGCGCGTAGTGGCCCGTCGCCACCGCGGCCGCGTCCCACGCGCGCCCGCGCGCCAGGAGGGAGCCGAACTTCAGATCGGTGTTACAGGCCACGCACGGCACCGGCGTTCGGCCGTTCCGGTAGCTCTCCGCGAACGGAGTGATGACTGCCCGATCAAACTCGTCGGCCATGTTGAGCACGTAGTAGGGGATACCGAGCGTGCCGGCCACGCGACGCGCGTCGTCGACCGCGTCGGTGCCGCAGCACGAGCCGAAGCGCGAGGCCGACTCGGCCGATGCCGGCCGGGCCCACACGCGCATCGTGACGCCGATGACGTCCGATCCGGCTTTGACGAGCAGGGCGGCCGCCACGGAGGAATCGACGCCTCCGCTCATGCCGACGACGAGCCGGTCGCCCTCCATTGGCATGGCGTCAGTGTCGCGCGCCCAGCAATCCAGCGAGCCGCTCGAGCTCGTCGGCGTTCGCATAGGTGATCTCGATGCGGCCCTGGCGCTCGGTGCCGACGATCCGGACGCGCGTCATGAGGCCGCGCTGCAACGCCTCCTCGAGCGCGGTCATCTCGACGGAGCGGCGCCGCTGCTTCGGCCGCGGTGGGCGCCCGGCGGTCGCTGTCCGCACGGTGTCCTCGGTGGCGCGCACCGTCCAGTCGTGAGCGAGGATATCGTCGCGCAGTTTGAGCTGTTCAGCCGGCGTCGCCAGCGCCAGCAGGGCGCGCGCATGGCCCATCGTCAGGCGTGCGGCGCGCAAGTCGTCCTGGATGGGGGCGGGCAGGCGCAGCAATCGAAGCGCGTTGGCAATCGAGCTGCGCTCCTTGCCGACACGCTGCGCCAACTCCTCCTGAGTGCACCCGAAGCGAGTAAGAAGCTTGTCGAAAGCCTCCGCTTCCTCCATTGGATTGAGATCCTCGCGGAGGAGGTTCTCGACGAGGGCCAGCTCCAGGCTCTCAGCGTCGGTTACTTCTCGGACAATGGCCGGAACCCGATCGAGACCTGCCTGCCGCGCTGCTCGCCAGCGCCGCTCACCGGCCACCAGCTGGTAGCCGGCACCCTGCCTTCGGACGACCACGGGCTGGATAATCCCCGAGGCTTTTATGGACATGGCTAGCTCGTCTAAGGCTATAGAATTAAAGGATTTCCTTGGCTGATTGGGGTTGGGCTCGATCTCATCGACGCCCACCTCAACCAGTGAGTCTCCCTCGGTCGGCGTAGAGGAGAGAAGGGCGCCTAGACCGCGGCCAAGTCCTCGTTTATTCATGCTTTATGACCTCTCGTGTCAGTTCGAGATACGCGATCGACCCGCTCGATCTAAGGTCGTGTAACATCGCCGGCTTGCCGTGGCTCGGGGCCTCGCTCAGCCTGATGTTGCGCGGGATCACCGTCTCGAAAATCTCGCCTGGGAAGTACTGGTGGACCTCATCACGAATCTGAGTGGCCATGCTCGTCCGGCCATCGAACATCGTGAGGACGATCCCACCGACCCTCAAACCATGGTTGAGCCGCTCACGAACGAGCTTGACCGTTTTGAGCAGCTGGGTCAGGCCCTCCAGAGCGTAGAACTCGCACTGAAGGGGAACCAGAACCGTATCGGCAGCAACGAGGGCGTTAATCGTCAGCAGGCCGAGGGATGGGGGACAATCTATGATCGTCCATGCCGGAGCCTGTGACGCTTGCAGCGCGTCGCGCAGCCTGCTCTCTCTGCGATCGAGCCCTACTAGCTCGATCTCGGCGCCCACGAGGTCGATATCCGACGGAACGATGCGTAAGTAATGAATGGCGGTAGCTTTCGACGCCTTCTCAAGCGTTTCGGTACCAAGCAGCACATGATACACGGTGGGATAGAGCCCGGACTTCTGGATGCCGAATCCGGTAGTGGCGTTCCCCTGGGGATCGAGGTCCACGATCAGGGTCTGGCGCTCTGCCAAGGCTAGACCCGCCGCCAGGTTCACGGCTGTTGTGGTCTTGCCGACTCCACCCTTCTGATTTACGACGGCTATGACCTTGGGCATCGCTATGCGTAATTACCGGCCACAGCAAGCTTGCTGGTTGGCGTTCGGCCAGCTTCGGTCGCACTGTAGCCCGGTGTTCCACGATTCACAAGTAGGGATTCCGTGCGTCGTGTGACACGTGGAACACCGCGAACAACCGAGATGCCCCGGGGTGTATGCCCGGTACCGAGATCCATTCACCGCCGCGCGGAAGAACATACCGCTCCGGAGGACCTGCCCATATGACGAGGCCGCCCGGAGCGACAAGTCGGGCCACTGGACTCAGGAGATCATCTATGTTCCCCGCACACCGAAGGAGAACGGCCCCGAACGACGCGACCAGCTCAGGCCCAGCGTCCTCAGCACGAATCGCCCTCAGGCTGACCCCCCGGAGACCCATGACCCTGATGGCTTCCGAGAGAAACGAGGCACGTCGCTGGCGAGACTCAATCAAGGTTACCTCTAGCCGAGGCGTCACGATCTTGATCGGTATGCCCGGGAATCCAGCACCCGTTCCCACATCACAGATAGCGGTGACGGTTTTCGGCAGAAGGAGAAGGAACAGAAGGCTGTCGAGGAACATGTTCTCTACGATCCATCCCGGGTCCACCGAACCGACCAGTCTCTGAACGCGCTGCCATTTCTGGAGCAATCCCAGGTACCGATCGAACGAGTCGAGCTCTGATGCATCGAGGGGGCGGCCCAGGATCGCTCCCCCGCCAATGGCAAGCCTATCGAGAGCTTGGCTCACGGTGAGGCGAGCGTCTGAGTTACGGGAGTTCAGGCGCGGCCGACGTCGCGCGCCTCAACGAGCAGCGCGGGTCTTCGGGCGATCCATGAGCCTCTGCTGAAGGATCTGAAGGACGTTCGAGACGGTCCAGTAGAGGACAAGGCCCGCCGGAAGGCTGAGGAACATATAAGTAAAGACAAACGGCATGACCAGCATCATCTTTGCCTGGCGGGGGTCCCCGGCAGTGGGCGTCAGCTTCTGCTGTATGAACATCGTGATGCCCATCAAGATCGGCAGCACATACGTCGGATCGTGGCCGGCGAGATCACAGATCCACAGATCCACTCCGAAGAGACGTCCGAAGCAGAGGAACGTCGCCCCTTGCAGCTCGACTGACACTGACAGCGCCAAGTACAGCGCGTAGAAGATCGGGACCTGCGCGAGCATCGGGAGACACCCACCCATCGGGTTCACCTTGTGCTCGCGATAGAGCTCCATCGTTTCCTTTTGCAGTCGCTGCGGGTCGCTCTTGTACTTGTTCCGGAGGGAGTTGATCTGAGGCTGCAGCGCCTGCATCGCCTTCATCGAGCGCATGCTCTTCACCGTCAGCGGGTAGAACAGAACCTTCGAGACGACGGTGAGAAGGATGATGGCGATGCCGTAGTTGCCGACGTGGCGATACACCCAGTTCATCAGCAACAAGATCGGGACGCCGAGCCAGTCCATCGGCAACCCGCCCCACCGCCGAGGGATTGGAAAGCCACCGAAGTTGATCGCGCCCTCGAGGCCGAGTGCCCTGAGCCGGTCGTACTCCTTCGGACCTACGAAGACGGTGACGCTTCCTTCCCACGCCTGTCCCGCCGCAATGCTCGGTGTCGCCTGAACGGCAATCGTCGCCCGCCCGACCGGTTGCTTGCTCTTCGATTCGCAGGCCTTGTCCTCGCCTTGGGCAATCAGCTTGAATCCGCCGCCGTGGGGTATGAGCGCGGTCATATACCAGACGTTACTGACGACGATCCACGAGCCGTCGGTCGAGACCGGTTGGAGCGTACACAGTGCTTCCTCGCGCTCGATTTTCCCGTTGGCCGACCAGACCACCTCCGTAGGGTGCTGCCCCTGAAATCGCTCCTTCGCCTTGTCGTCTCGCCAGTCCTGGCGGGTGAACCAGGGCAGGGCAACCGTGATCGACCGGGTCGACGGTGACGGATTCTCAACCCGCACCTTGGTGTCGACCGCATAGGAATCGGCGTGGAACGTCAACGTCTGCTGGACCCGGAGCCCTTCATGATTGCCCACAAGAACCAGGTCTTGCGTCGAATGACCAGCCTCGACCTTGACGGACTCAGCAGACGGTTGCATCGCAACAACTTGACTTAATTGATTTCCCGACCCTGCTACGACAAGTCCGGCAGGGCCAAGATCGCCGACTACCACCATCGGCTTCTCGCCGCGGTAGTGCAGCACGAACTCCTGGAACTTGCCCCCCTCGCTACTGATCGAGGCCTCATAAAGTGGCGTCGTGACTCGCGTTAGCCTCTGCGGCTTCCTGCCCTCGGACGGCGTCGTGGGCACCGGTAGAGCGAGGGGTGTCGCCGACGGCGCCACCGAGGGAGAGCTGGGCACCGGTGCCGGCGCCTGCGTGGCCGCAGGTTGCTGCGGCGGAGGCGTCGTCTCATGGCTAGGAATGAAAAACACCTGATAAATTACCAGGATGGCCGCCATCAGCGCCACGGCCAGGAATGCACGCTGCTCCATGGTCACTTCGTCGACCGCTCCCGTACGGGCGGGGGATCATAGCCCCCCGGATGAAAGGGATGACAGCAGGCCAGGCGGGCGGCCGCCAGCCAGGCACCTCGCCACAACCCGTGCTCGAGCACGGCCTGCCGCGCGTACTCCGAGCACGTCGGGGCAAAGCGGCAGGAGCTCGGCAACAACGGCGAGAGCAACCGTTGGTAGGCCGCAACGACTCCTGCCGCGACCACCGCCGGTCTCATCGAGCGCTGCGAGCGCCGGGGATCGCCGCCAGCGCTCCCCGCAACTGCGTCGTCAGTGCGCTGAACGGCTCGGTCAGCACTGCGGGTCGTCCGACGACAACGAGCGCCGCGTGCGTCGGCGCGACATCCCGGCTCGCACGGTACGCCTCGCGTAGGCGCCGCCGCGCGCGATTCCGCTGCACCGCGTTCTTGAGCTGTCGGCTCACGGCAAACCCCGCCCGCGTCGGCTCGGCCGCCTCGCGCCACAGCACGATGAGCGCAGGCCGGTCGATGCGTCTGCCTCGCTGGAAAAGCGCCTGAAACTCGGCGCTGCTGGTCAACCGCTCGGTTCGAGGGAAGCGACCCGCTAGACGGTGAGTCGTTTGCGCCCCTTGGCGCGGCGCCGCTTGAGCACCTTCCGCCCGCCCTTCGTACTCATGCGTTCGCGGAAGCCGTGCGTCTTCGCGCGCCGACGGCGATTGGGTTGAAATGTCCGCTTCATGAACGCGCTCCCCTTTCCGGTCCTCGAGCCGACTCAGTGTAGACATCGCGTGCTTTGCAGTCAACCGACGAAGCCCTTGCGGTGTCTTCCAGGCGTGTGTTAGCGTGCCGCATCCGTCGCTCCGGTGAATTCGTGAGAGGTGCCGAGTCGCGATGTGCCGGCGGCCCTGGCGCGGATACCCAACGAACCTGGTGTTACTGAGTTATCCCCACCTGTGGATAACCCTGTGTGTAAGTGAGGGCTCGGCCAGTGCTGGATAGCCTATGGACCCGCCTCCTCGATTCCGCATCCCTGAAGCTTGCTCCTGCCGTGATCGACTCGTGGGTCCGCCCCTGTCGGCTGCTTGCGGTCGAGGGTGATCACCTGCGGATCGGCGCGCCGAATCACTTCTCGCGCGACTGGCTCACGACCCACCACCTCGACGCCCTCCAGCACGCGGCCGCCGACGTGGTGGGCGGCCATCCGCGCGTGTCGATCGTGGTCGACGACTCCATCGCCCCGCCGACGGACGACGCCCCGCCGACGATGCCCGTCGGCCGCCCGGCCGGCAATCGGACGACGGAGGGCCTGACCCCGCGCTACACGTTCGACACGTTCGTCGTGGGCTCCTCGAACCAGTTCGCCCAGGCGGCCTGTCAAGCCGTGGCCGAGTTGCCCTCGAAGGCCTACAACCCGCTGTTCATCTACGGCGGGGTCGGTCTGGGCAAGACGCATCTGCTCCACGCAGTCGGCCACGAGACCGTGCGCCTGTTCCAGGGCATGACGGTCGTCTATCTGTCCTCGGAGCGCTTCACGAACGAGCTGATCAACGCCATCCGCTACGACCGCACGGCGGAGTTCCGCGCGCGTTATCGCACGATCGACCTGCTGCTGATCGACGACATCCAGTTCATCTCCGGCAAGGAGCGCACCCAGGAGGAGTTCTTCCACACGTTCAACGACCTCTACGAGTCACGCAAGCAGATCATCGTGTCCAGCGACTGCTCGCCGAAGGACATCCCCGAGATCGAGGAGCGGCTTCGCTCGCGCTTCGAATGGGGCCTGATCGCCGACATCCAGCCGCCTGACTTCGAGACCCGCGTCGCCATTCTCAAGAAGAAGGCCGCGCTGGAGCGCGTGCGCCTGGCCGACGACGTCGCCTACCTCATCGGCAGCCGGGTCAAGTCCAACATCCGCGAGCTCGAAGGCTCGCTCACGCGCATGATCGCCTTCTGCGCCCTCACCGGTCGCGAGATGAGCACCAACCTCGCCCAGGAAGTCCTCTCGGACCTGTGGGGCGAGGAGGAGAAGGTCATCACCATCGACCAGATTCAGCGCAAGGTGAGCGACTTCTTCGGCGTCAAGCTGAGTGACTTCAAGGCCAAGAATCGCACCAAGGCGGTGGCCTTCCCTCGCCAGATCGCCATGTATCTCGCCCGCCAGTTGACGCACGCGTCGCTGGCCGAGGTCGGCCGAGCCTTCGGCGGCAAGGACCACACCACGGTGCTGCACGCGGTGGGTAAGATCCAGACGCTCCTGCAGGACGATCCCAAACTACGCAAGACCGTCGATGGACTTATCCAGGGAATCACCCTCTGATCCCCATGACTCCCCGTGATCTCCACACGGTTATCCCCGTGATCTCGACAGCCGCAACGCTGTCGCCATCGTGACTTGCGTCGCGAACACGCCATCCACAGCGCTTGACGGCTACGACGACGACGAAGCTGTATATCTTCTTTTAAAACAACTACGGAGATTCTTATGGAAGTCATCCTGGATCGAGACGCGTTCCTCAAAGGCCTCCAGATGGTCCAGAACATCGTCGAGCCTCGGCAGACCTTGCCGATCCTCGCCAACGTCCTCCTCGAGACGGAAGAGGGGACGATGCGTCTGACGGCAACGGACCTCGAGGTGGGCGCCCGCGTTTCGATTCCGGCCCGCGTCGTGGGCAAGGGTGCGATCACCGTCTCGGCCCGCAAGCTCGCCGAGATCGTGAAGGAGCTGCCCGCCGCGGCCGTCGCGCTCAAGGTGGGTGACAACGCGGCCGTCAGCCTGCGCTGCGGGGGAGTCACCTACAAGCTGGTGGGCATGCCGCCCGACGATTTTCCGCCTGTCGTGCCCGCATCCCCCGGCGCGTGGCTGACGCTGGACGCCAAGATCCTGCGCGACATGTTGACGCATACGAGCTTCGCGGTGTCACACGACGAGACGCGCTACGCGCTGAATGGGGTGCTGTTCTCGCTCTCGGGCAAGGAGCTGCGGCTGGTGGCGACCGATGGCCATCGTCTCGCGCTGTCGGTGCGGACGCTGGGCGAGATGGGCCGCGCCGTCACCGGCATCGTTCCGCGCAAGGCCATCACCGAGATCATGCGTGTTCTCGGGGCGGGCGAGGAGGTCCAGCTCGGGATCACCGAGAACCAGTTCGTGCTCCAGATGCCGAACTTCGTCATGACGGCCAGGTTGATCGAGGGCCAGTTCCCGAACTACGAGGCCGTCATTCCCAAGGGACACCCCGGCAAGCTCGTCATCAGTCGGGCGGCGATGGCCGCAGCACTACGCCGGGTCTCGGTGATGGCCGAGGAGCGTAACAAGCCGGTGAAGCTCGTCCTGGCACCGGCGGTCCTTCGAATCACCGCGTCCAGCCAGGATCTGGGCGAGGCGGAGGAGACCCTCGACATCGACTATGCCGGGGAGGAAGTCGCCATCGGCTTCAACTCCCGGTACCTGCTCGACGCGGTCGGTCCGATCGATCACGAGCAGATCATCTTCGAATTCAAGGACGCTTTGAGCCCCGGAATCGTGCGAGGCGCGTCGGACGACGGGTACTGCTGTGTTATAATGCCGATGCGAATTTAGTGAGGATTTTCGCTCGAAAAATGGGAGCCTTAGAGGGTGCAGATAGGGTGTGTTCAGCTGCTGGAATTTCGTAACTATCGCACCCTCTCGTACCGCCCGACGGCTCGGCTGAACCTCCTTACCGGCAGGAACGCACAGGGTAAGACCAATCTACTGGAAGCTCTGGCTGTCCTGCTGACCGGCCGATCCTTCCGGACCACGCGCCTCGCCGACGTACCCACCTGGGGAGCAGCGATTGCGGTGCTCAGCGGGGACCTGCAACGGTCCGAGGGAAGCCGGACGGTTCGGCGTACGATCCAGCGCCAGGAGAACGGGACGTGGCAAGCCAGCGGAGAGTCCTGCCCGTGGGCCCGCGTCATCGTCTTCGGATGGCAAGATCTGGCCATCCTGAATGGAGCCCCGGCGGCGCGACGGACCTTCATCGACGGGTTCGCGGCCCGGCTCTACCCCAGTCATCTGCCGGCGCTGGTGCGTTATCGGAGGCTTCTGGAACAGCGTAACCGCTTGCTGCAGTCTCGTGTCCCCGCCGAGCGGCTGGCGCCGTGGGACGAACAGGTGGCCGCGGTAGGAATGGAACTGATCGACCGCCGGCGACGGGCCGTGGCGGCGTTGCAGACGGAGCTGGCTCGGGTGTATCCCGCGGTCAGCGGAGAGCCCCACAAGGTCCAGGTGGCGTACCGCACCGTCATCGGAGAGGCGACCGAAGCGTCGGCCCTGGTGGCCGCCCTCGAGCGGGCGCGCGCCCTCGAGCTGCGACGCGGCCAGACGCTGGTAGGTCCGCATCGCGACGACCTCGCCATCGAGCTCGATGGCGTCGATGCGCGCGCCTTCGGCTCCCGAGGGCAGCAGCGGCTGCTCGCCCTGGCGCTGCGTCTGGCGGAGATCCTGCCGGTCACCGATGCCGCCGGAACCGCGCCGGTCTTGCTGCTCGACGATGCGCTCTCGGAGCTGGATCCCGTCGTACGCGACAACGTCCTGCGGGAGATCCAGGGCGCCGAGCAGGTATTCCTGACCTCGCCCGAGACGCTCGCCGTGAGCGGTGCCTCGCGCTGGGTCGTCGACGGAGGAGGCATCGCCGCCGCATGAGCGCTGAGTCCTATACCGCGAGCGACATCAAGGTCCTCGAGGGCCTGGAAGCGGTCCGCAAGCGCCCCGCCATGTACATCGGCGACACCAGCGCCTACGGTTTGCATCACCTCGTGTACGAGGCCGTGGACAACGCGGTCGACGAGGCGCTCGGCGGCCACTGCGACTCGATCAAGGTCATCCTGCACTCGGACGGCTCGGTGTCGATCGGCGACAACGGTCGCGGCATTCCCGTCGATACGCACAAGGAGACGGGCAAGTCGGCCGCCGAGGTCGTGCTGACCGTGCTGCACGCCGGCGGGAAGTTCGAGCACTCGGCCTACAAGGTCTCGGGCGGCCTGCACGGCGTTGGCATCTCGGTCGTCAACGCGCTCAGCGAGTGGCTGGAGGTGGAGATCCGCCGGGGCGGCAAGGTGTGGATGCAGCGCTACGAGAAGGGCGGCGTGCCGACCGGGCCGCTCACGGCCGGCGAGCCGACCAAGAAGCACGGGACGATCATCAAGTTCAAGCCGGACGCGACGATCTTCGAGGAGACGGCGTTCTCGTTCGACACGCTGTCGAACCGCCTGCGTGAGCTGGCCTTCCTCAACAAGGGCCTGAAGATCGTCATCGAGGACGAGCGCGACGGCCGGAGCCACACCTTCCTCTACAGGGGCGGCATCATCGAGTTCATCAAGCACCTGAACCAGAACAAGACGCCGATCCACCCCAAGGTCCTCTACTTCGAGGGCAAGAAGGGCGACATCGAGGTCGAGGCGGCGGTGCAGTACAACGACGGGTACCAGGAGAGCGTGTTCTCCTTCGCCAACAACATCAACACGCGCGAGGGCGGCACGCACCTGACGGGCTTCCGGGCCGCGCTGACGGGCACGCTGTCGACCTACGCCCAGAACAACGGGTTCCTCAAGACCTTCAAGGGCGGCGTCACCGGCGACGATGTGCGGGAAGGCCTGTGCGCGGTGGTGTCGGTGCGCATGCCCGACCCCCAGTTCGAGGGCCAGACGAAGGCCAAGCTCGGCAACACCGACATCAAGGGCCTGGTCCAGCAGATCGTGAACGAGAAGCTCGCAGAGTCGTTCGAAGAGGATCCGACGACCGCGCGCAAGATCATCGACAAGTGCGTGCGGGCGGCCCAGGCCCGCGAGGCGGCGCGCAAGGCCCGCGAGCTCACCCGCAAGGGCGGCCGCGACGACGAGGGGCTGGCCGCCAAGCTGGCCGACTGCTCCGAGCGGGATCCGCAGTACCGCGAGCTGTTCATTGTGGAGGGCGACTCGGCCGGCGGCTCGGCCAAGCAGGGCCGGGACCGCAAGACGCAGGCCGTGCTCCCGCTGCGGGGCAAGATCATCAACTCGGAGAAGGCCCGCTACGACAAGGTCCTGTCCCACAACGAGATCCGGCTGCTCATCTCGGCCATGGGCACCGGCATCGGTACCGAGGAGTTCGACCTCACCAAGCTGCGCTACCACAAGATCATCCTGATGACCGACGCCGACGTCGACGGCGCCCACATCCGGACCCTGCTGCTGACGTTCTTCTTCCGCCACATGAACGCGGTGATCGAGGCCGGCCACCTCTTCATCGCCCAGCCCCCCCTGTTCAAGGTGAAGAAGGGCAAGATCGAGAAGTACCTGATGAACGAGCGCGAGTTCGAGGAGTTCTTCTTGACGGCGTGGGTCGCCACCGCGCGGGTCAAGGTGCCGGGCGTCAAGGTCCCGGTCACCGGCGACGCGCTCCTGCAGATGCTGCGCTCCGTCGCGGAGTATCGCGGGCTCTTCGCCAAGCTGACCAAGCGCGGCGTACCGCGCGATGTGCTCGGCGAGCTCCTGCGCCAGAAGTTCCGCGGCAACAAGCGCGGGGTCGGCCACACCGACATCGCCGCCGCGGTGGTAGCGGCGGCGGCGGCCGTCGACGGCCACAGCGTCGAGGCGCGGCCCAGCGACACCGGCGACGCCCAGACGATCGTCATCGCCGGCCCGCCGACCGTGTCGTTCAGCACCGAGCTCTTCCGCTCGCCCGACTACGTCACCCTGCTCGATCTGTGGGACACGCTGGCGGCCGCGGCCAAGGGCCCGACGACCATCGTCGACGAGCAGGACCGGGAGACGCCGGTGGCGAGCCTCGACGAGCTGTGGGGCGGGGCGCTCGACAAGTCGCGGCAGGGCGCCAGCTTCCAGCGCTACAAGGGTCTCGGCGAGATGAATCCCGAGCAGCTGTGGGAGACGACGATGAACCCGGAGACGCGGACCTTCCTGAAGGTCACCATGGAGGATGCCGTCGGCGCCGACGAGATGTTCACCGTGCTCATGGGGGACGCCGTCGAGCCGCGCCGGCTGTTCATCGAGCAGCACGCCCTCGACGTGGCCAACCTGGATATTTGAATGGAGCGCCGGCCCGCCTTGAAACGTGGGTGGCCTGACATAGATGGCTGACCGCGATGCCTGATCGTCAGATCAATGCGCCGATCGAAGAGGAGATGCGGAAGTCGTACCTCGACTACGCGATGTCCGTCATCGTCGGACGCGCGCTGCCGGACATCCGCGACGGCCTCAAGCCCGTCCACCGCCGGGTGCTGTACACGATGCAGCTCCTGGGCCTGGCCTGGAACCGGGGCTACAAGAAGGCGGCCCGCGTGGTCGGCGACTGCATGGGCAAGTTCCACCCCCACGGCGACTCGGCCATCTACGACACGCTGGTGCGGATGGTCCAGGAGTTCTCGCTCCGCTATCCGCTCGTCGACGGGCAGGGGAACTTCGGCTCCATCGACGGCGACCCGGCGGCGGCCATGCGCTACACGGAAGCGCGGATGGCCCGCATCGCCCACGAGATGCTGGCCGACATCGACAAGAACACGGTCGACTTCGTGCCGAACTACGACGACAACGAGACGGAACCGGTCGTCCTGCCGTCACGGATCCCGAACCTGCTCATCAACGGCTCGGCCGGCATCGCCGTCGGCATGGCGACGAACATCCCGCCGCACAACCTGACCGAGGTCGTCAACGGACTGGTGGCGCTCATCGAGCGGCCGGACACCACGGTCGAGCAGCTGGCCAAGATCATCACGGGTCCCGATTTCCCCACGGCCGGCTACATCTACGGCACCGGCGGGATCCGCGAGGCGTACACCACCGGCCGGGGGACCATCACGCTGCGGGCCAAGGCCCACGCCGAGAAGCTGCGGGGCGGGCGCGAGGCCATCATCATCACCGAGCTGCCGTACCAGGTGAACAAGGCCAGCCTCATCGAGAAGATCTCGGAGCTGTCCCGCGAGAAGAAGATCGAGGGCATCTCGGAGATCCGCGACGAGTCCAATCGCGAGGGCATCCGGGTGGTGATGGAGCTGGGGCGGGGCGAGATCCCCCAGATCCTCCTCAACCAGCTCTACAAGCACACTCAGATGCAGACGACGTTCGGCATCATCATGCTGGCGCTGGTCGACCGGCGGCCCCAGGTGGTCAACCTCAAGCAGATGCTGGAGGCGTTCATCAAGTTCCGCCGCGAGGTCGTGACGCGGCGCACGCGCTACGACCTGGCCCGGGCCGAGGAGCGCGCCCACATCCTGGCCGGTCTCCGTAAGGCCGTCGAGGAGCTCGACCTCGTCATCCGCATCATCCGCGGAGCCGCCAACGCCGACGCCGCCCGCGAGGAGCTGATGCGGCGGCTGGACCTCTCGGAGGTCCAGGCCAAGGCCATTCTCGATATGCAGCTGCGGCGGCTGGCCGCGCTGGAGCGGCAGAAGATCATCGAGGAGCACGAGGAGACGCTGAAGCTCATCGAGGAGCTCAAGGGCATCCTGGCCTCCGAGGCCAGGCTGCTGGGGATCATCAAGGAGGAGCTCGCCGCCATCACGGAGGCGTACGGCGACGCCCGCCGGACCGAGATCCTCACCGAGACCACCGACCTCACGATCGAGGACCTGCTCGCCGACGAGGAGATGGTGGTCACCATCACGCGCTCGGGCTACATCAAGCGCACCCACGTCGAGGCGTATCGCAGCCAGCGGCGGGGCGGCAAGGGCGTGACCGGCATGGAGACGAAGGAGGAGGACATCGTCGAGGACCTGTTCATCGCCTCGACGCACTCCTATCTCCTGTTCTTCACCAACTCGGGCAAGGTCCACTGGCTCAAGGTCCACGAGATTCCCGAGGGCGGCCGGGCCGCCAAGGGCAAGGCGATGGTGAATCTGCTGTCGCTCGGCGAGCGTGAGCACGTGGCCACCTGCGTGCCGGTCCGCGACTTCAACGCCGGCGGCTACGTCTTCTTCGTCACCCGGCAGGGCAAGGTGAAGAAGACCGAGCTCGAGGCCTATTCGCATCCCCGAGCGGGCGGTATCCAGGCGGTCGGCCTCGACGAGGGCGATCAGCTCATGACGGCGCGCCGCACCGACGGGCAGCGCGAGGTGATGATCGCCACCAAGCTCGGCATGGCGATCCGCTTCGCCGAGGAAGAAGTGCGCCCGATGGGCCGGGGCGCCGCCGGCGTCCGGGGCATCGACGTCGAGGACGACGACCAGGTGATCGGCGCCGACGTCGTCCAGGAAGGCGCGCAGATCCTCACCGTCACCGAGCGGGGCTTCGGCAAGCGGACGCCGCTGGAGGAGTACCGCCTGCAGGGCCGGGCCGGCAAGGGCATCATCGACATCAAGACCGCCGGGCGCAACGGCACCGTGGTCGGGATGCTCCAGGTCCGAGGGGGCGACGACCTCCTGATCGTCACGACCAAGGGCAAGGTCATCCGCATCCCCGCCGGCGAGGTCTCCTCGCAAGGCCGCAACACGATGGGCGTGCGCATCATCGATCTCGACGCCGACGACCGGGTCGGCTCCATCGCCCGCGTCGAAGCCGAAAGCCCCGCTCCGGCCGAAGCCGAGTAGCTCCGCCATGCTCGACCTGCGGCTCATCCGCGAGCAGCCCGAGGCGGTCGCGCGGGCGCTGGCCGACAAGGGCGGGGGCGACCTGATCGAGGCGATCCTCGCCCGCGACACCGAGCGCCGGCGGCTGATCAAGGAGACGGACGACCTCAAGGCGCTGCGCAATCGGGCGTCGGCCGAGATCGGCAAGGCCCGAGGCGGCGTCTCCGAGGAACAGCGCGCGGAGATGCGCCGGGTCGGCGACCGCGTCAAGGCCCTCGACGGGGCGCTCAAGGCCGTCGACGAGACCATCGAGGCGCTGCTGGCCCAGGTCCCCAACGTGCCCCACCCCTCCGTCCCGCCCGGCACGAGTGACGCCGACAACGTCGAGGTCCGCCGCTGGGGCACGCCGCGGGTGTTCGACTTCACGGCCCGGCCCCACGAGGAGGTCGGCGAAGCGCTGGGGCTCGACATGGAGCGCGCCGTCAAGATCGCCAAGCCGCGCTTCGCCGTCATGTGGGGTCCGCTCGCGCGCCTGGCGCGCGCGCTCGGCCAGTTCATGCTCGACGTGCAGACGCGCGAGCACGGCTACACGGAGGTGTGGGTCCCGCAGCTCGTGAACGGCGAGACGATGCTCAAGACCGGCCAGCTGCCGAAGTTCGAGGAGGGGCTGTTCAAGACCGTCGAGGCCGACGAGGGGCGGACGCTCTACCTCATCCCCACCTCCGAGGTGCCGCTGAGCGCGCTACACGGCGGCGAGGTGCTGCCCGAGCGCACGTTGCCCCGCCGCTACACGGCCTTCACGCCGTGCTACCGCCGCGAGGCCGGCACTTACGGCAAGGACATGAAGGGCATCTTCCGCAATCACCAGTTCGACAAGATCGAGCTCGTCAAGCTCACGACCGCCGAGGCCTCCTGGGACGAGCTCGAGTCCCTGGTCGCCGACGGCGAGGACATCCTGCGCCGACTCGAGCTGCCCTACCGCGTGGTCGAGCGCTGCGCGGGCGATGTGGGCTTCAGCGCGGCCAAGGGCTACGACATCGAGGTCTGGCTGCCCGGCCAGGGCAAGTACCGCGAGATCTCGTCGTGCTCGAACTACGCCGACTTCGGCGGCCGTCGGGCGGACATTCGCTACAAGCCCGGAGGTGGTGGTAAGCCCGAGTTCTGCCACACGCTCAACGGCTCCGGACTGGCCGTCGGTCGGACGGTCGTCGCCGTCCTGGAGAACTATCAGGAGCGCGACGGCACCGTCACCACACCGGCGGCACTAAGGTCCTACCTTCCTGGTCTCGATCGCCTGACGCCGAAGTCCTGACCGACGTCCCGGCGGCCGATTGACTGTCGGGATTATTTACGCACGTCCTGAACCGTGCTAGCTTCGCTGGGCGGAATCCAAATCATCGCAGATGAAGGAGTCCCGATGGCCGAGCACACCGATTCGACCCCCGAGGAATCACTGACTCGTCGTGAGGCACTGAAGCTTGCCGCGGCTGTCGCCGCCTTCGGCGCCGCCCTCGGCGTCCGTCCCGCCAACTCGATTGCCCAAGCCAAGGGTGAGGGCAAGGAAGAGGGCAAGGGCGAGATGAAGGGCGAAGGCAAGGCCAAGGCCAAGGGCGAGGGCAAGGGCGAGATGAAGGGCGAAGGCAAGGCCAAGGCGAAGGGTGAAGGCAAGGCCAAGGCCAAGGGTGAGGGCAAGGGCGAGATGAAGGGCATGGGCAAGGGTGAGGGTAAGGGTGAGATGAAGGGCGAGGGCAAGGTCGAAGGCAAGGTCGAAGGTAAGGCCAGCGGGAAGTAGGGCTGCGCGCGCTTCGCAGACCCAGGAGGCGCATCCGTGCCCTACGGCGATGCCATAGCGCGGGTCGACTTCAGCCTCCGGCGCGACAGCCCGTACTCGTACGTCTGCAACGCCTGCAACCGGTGCTGCCACAACAAGGCGATCCGGGTGGGGCCGTACGAGGCGCTACGGCTGTCGCGCCGTCTCGGCATCACCACGACCGAGTTCTTTTCCCGACACACCGAAGCCGGCGGTACCGTCCTGCAGACCCGGTCCGACGATCACGGCTGCGTGTTTCTCGGACCGCGCGGGTGCACCGTTCATCCCGATCGGCCCCTGGCCTGCCGCCTCTATCCGCTCGCCCGCTGGGTCTCCCCCGACGGCGACGAGAGCTTCGGGAATCTCGACCCGCACCCGCAGACCGCCGGCGTCTACGGCACCAGCGGCACCGTCGACGGCTTCCTGACCTCGCAGGGGCTGGCCCCGTACTTCGCAATGGGCGACCGCTACGGCGAGTTGTACGACCGGATGGTCGCCATCATGGAGCGCAGCGACCCGGCGGAAGATGTCGACCGGCGGGCCGAGCGCCGCGCGGAGATCGACGAGCTGGACGGCGGCACCTTGGCGACCGCCTGGTTCGACGTCGACGCAACGGTCGGAATGTTGTGCCGGGAGCGGGGGATTCTTCTTCCGACCGAGCTCGACGCGCTGGTGGGTCTTCATCTGCAGGCGATCGGGGCGTGGCTGGACACCCTCGAAGCACAACTCGATTCTCAGGGCCAGCAACCTTGAGGGATGGCGGT
>JBGQLG010000028.1:0-42654 GCA_041499965.1 Methylomirabilia bacterium | reverse complement strand
TCGACTCCTCGGACATGTACGGCTGGGGCCACAACGAGGAGCTGATCGGCAAGGCGCTGCGCGGCCGGCGCGACCAGGTGATCCTGGCGACCAAGTTCGGCCAGGTGCAGAACCCCGGTGGCCCCAACCAGGTCAACGGCCGCCCGGAGTACGTCGTGCAGGCGTGCGACACGAGCCTCAAGCGCCTGGGCGTGGACGTGATCGACCTCTACTACCAGCACCGGGTCGATCCCAAGGTGCCGATCGAGGAGACCGTCGGCGGCATGAAACGTTTGGTGGAGGCCGGTAAGGTCCGCTTCCTCGGCCTGTCGGAGGCGGCGCCGGAGACGGTGCGGCGGGCGCATCGCGTGCATCCGATCGCGGCGCTGCAGAGCGAGTACTCGATCCTCTACCGCCAGGAGGCCGAGGCCACGCTGCCCACGCTGCGCGAGCTGGGCATCGCCTTCGTCGCCTACTCGCCGCTGGGCCGCAGCCTGCTGACCGGCCAGGTGCAGAAGCCGCAGGACATTCCCGAGGGCGACCGCCGCCTGGCCCACCCGCGCTTCCAGGGCCAGAACCTCGTGCAGAACATCGCGCTGGTCCAGCGCCTGGAGGCGATCGCGCGCGCCCGGGGCTGCACGCCCGGCCAGCTCGTGCTGGCGTGGCTGCTGGCCCAGGGACGCGACGTCGTCGCCATCCCCGGCACCAAGCGCCTGGACCGACTGCAGGAGAACCTCGGCGCGCTGAAGGTGCAGCTGAGCCCGGCCGACGTGGCGAGCATCGGCGAGGCGGTGCCGGCCGGCGCGGCCGCGGGCCCGCGGTATCCCGAGGCCATGATGAAGACCGTCCACGTCTAGCACGCTGCGAATCGAGGACTACGCCCTCATCGGCGACTGTCACACGGCCGCGCTGGTGGGGCGCGACGGCTCGATCGACTGGCTCTGCCTGCCGCGGTTCGACGCCGCCGCCTGCTTCGCCGCGCTGCTGGGCACACCCGAGCACGGGCGCTGGCTCCTGGCCCCCGCCGTTCCCGTCCGTCACGTCCGGCGGCGCTACCGCGAGCGCACCCTCGTGCTCGAGACCGAATTCGAGACCGACGCCGGCACCGTCGCCGTCGTGGACGCCATGCCGCTGGAGGGCCACGAGGTCATCCGCCTCGTCGAGGGCCGGCAGGGCCGGGTGCCGATGCGCCTGGAGCTGGTCGTGCGCTTCGACTACGGCTCGCTGGTGCCGTGGGTCCGGCGCACCGAGGAGGGCGTCGTGGCCATCGCCGGGCCCAACGCGCTTCTGCTGCGAACGCCGGTGGCGCTGCGGGGCGAGGAGTTCCGGACGCTCGCGGAGTTCGACGTCGCCGCCGGCGAGCGCGTGCCCTTCAGCCTGGCCTGGTACTCATCCCACCGGCCGCCCCCGCCGGGCGTCGACGTCGAGCAGGCCCTGGGCGAGACCCAGCGGTGGTGGCAGGAGTGGGCCGGCCGGTGCACGTACGAGGGACCGTGGCGCGACGCCGTCGTGCGCTCGCTCATCACCCTGAAGGCGATGACCTACGCGCCGACCGGGGGCATCGTCGCCGCGGTGACAACCTCGCTGCCCGAGCGGCTCGGCGGCGTGCGCAACTGGGACTACCGCTATTGCTGGCTCCGCGACGCCACGTTCACGCTCTACGCGCTGATGATCGGCGGCTACGTCGGCGAGGCCGGGGCCTGGCGCGACTGGCTGGTGCGGGCGGTGGCCGGCAAGCCCTCGCAGAGCCAGATCCTGTACGGAGTCGCGGGGGAGCGCCTGCTCCGGGAGTGGGAGGTGCCCTGGCTGCCCGGCTACGAAGCCTCCGCGCCCGTCCGCGTCGGCAACGCCGCCACCACGCAGTTCCAGCTCGACGTGTACGGCGAGGTCCTCGACGCCATGCACGTCGCCCGTCGCTCGGGGCTCGATCCCGACGACAGCGCCTGGCGGGTCGAGCGCGCGCTGGTCGAGTACGTCGAGTCCGCCTGGCGACAGCCCGACGAGGGCATCTGGGAGGTCCGCGGGGACCGCCGGCACTTCACGCACTCCAAGGTGATGGCCTGGGTGGCGGTCGATCGGGCCGTCAAGGCGGTGGAGCGCTTCAGGCTGGACGGCCCGGTCGAGCGCTGGCGGCGCGTCCGCGCGGAGATTCACGAGGAGGTGTGCCAGCGGGGATTCGATCGTGACCTCGGCGCGTTCGTGCAGTACTACGGGGCTTCCCAGGTGGACGCGAGCCTGCTGATGGCGCCGGTGGTCGGCTTCCTGCCGGCCTCCGACCCGCGGATCCTCGGCACCGTCCAGGCGATCAGCCGGCACCTGATGTCCGACGGCTTCGTCGCACGCTACCAGACGCACCCCGACGTGGACGGGCTGCCGCCCGGCGAGGCAACCTTCCTGCCCTGCACGCTCTGGCTGGCCGACAACCTGGCGCTGCAGGGACGGCTGGACGAGGCGCGCGAGCTGTTCGAGCGGGTCCTGGCCGTGCGCAACGACGTCGGCCTGCTCTCCGAGGAGTACGAGCCGCGGACGCGTCGGCTGCTCGGCAACTTCCCGCAGGCCCTCTCGCACGTCGCCGTCGTCAACACCGCGCAGAATCTGACGCGCGCCGGCGGCCCGGCCGAGCACCGGCGCCAGGCCTAGTGGGAGCCGTCATGCTCGCCAGCGTGCTGCTCGCTGCCGGGGCGGCGTCGACCGGCCATGTGCTGTTCGGCCTGGCGGTGCTGGTCCTCCTCGCCAAGGCGGGCGGCCTCGCCGCCGAGCGCCTGGGGCAACCCTCGGTCCTCGGTGAGCTGACGATCGGCATCGCGCTCGGCAATCTCATGCCCCTGCTCCTCGGCGAGAAGGGCATCGCGTTCGTTCGCAGCAATCCGACCATGCACGTGCTGTCCGAGCTCGGCGTACTGGTCCTGCTGTTCGAGGTCGGGCTGGAGGTCGACCTCCGTGCGTTCCGGCGCGTCGGCCTGTCCTCCGCGCTCGTTGCCGTGATCGGCGTGGTCGCGCCGTTCGGGCTGGGCTGGGCGGCCGCCGCCTGGCTGCTGCCGGCGGCGCCCACGCTGGTGCACGTCTTCGTCGGCGCCACGCTCACCGCGACCAGCGTCGGCATCACCGCCCGCGTCCTCAAGGACCTCGGTGCGACGCGGACCCCCGAGGGCCAGACCATCCTCGGCGCCGCGGTGCTCGACGACGTCCTCGGCCTGATCGTGCTCGCCGTCGTGAGTGGATTGGCGACTGCGGCGGGCGGTGCCGCCGCCGGCTCCGTGGTCGCCGACGTCGTCGTCATCGTCGGGAAGGCGGCGCTGTTCCTCGGCCTCACCGTCGTGGCCGGCCACTATCTCTCAGGCCCGCTGGTGCGCCTCGTCGCCCGCACCGGGCACGACCGGCTGATCCTCGTGGTCGGCTTGGCGCTCTGCTTCATCCTGGCCTTCGTGGCCGAGCGGATCGGCCTGGCCGGCATCGTCGGCGCCTTCGCCGCCGGGCTCGTGCTGGATCCCTACGGCGTCGGCGTGCAGACGCGGCAGGAATCCGCCACGCTGTCGGAGCTGCTGGAGCCGCTCGGCGAGCTGTTCGTCCCGCTCTTCTTCGTGCTGATGGGCGTCCAGGTCGATCTGCTCAGCCTCGCCAATCGAGAGGCCCTGGGCTTCGGGGCCGTCCTCCTCGTATGCGCGCTGGCCGGCAAGCTCGTGGCCGCCTTCGGCGTGCTCGCGCCCGGCATGAGCCGGCTGGCGGTGGGCATCGGCATGGTCCCGCGCGGCGAGGTGGGGCTAATCTTCGCCGGGATCGGCGCCGCCCTCACGCTCGGCGGCCAGCCGGTCCTCTCGCAGGCGACGTACTCCGCGGTCGTGCTCATGGTGCTCGTCACCACGCTGGTCACACCGCCCGGGCTGCGCTGGGCGTTCAGCACCGAGCGTCGAGCCCAGGAGTGAGGGAGGCCCCGCCGGAGTCCGGATACAATCAGCGCAGGAGGGTCGCATGAGCTCATCGCTGCGGGTCCACCCCATCGCCGGCGCCCTCGGTGCCGAGATTGCCGGTGTCGATCTCTCGAAGGCGCTGAGCGACGAGACGGCCGCGGCGATCCGGCGCGCCTGGCTCGAGCACCTCGTCGTCTTCTTCCGCGACCAGGACCTGCCGCCGGCGCGCTTCCTGGCCTTCGCCCGCCGCTTCGGCGAGCCGATCGAGTACCCCTTCGTGAAGGGCCTCGACGACTTCCCGGAGATCATCCCGGTGCTCAAGCTCGAGACCGAGCGCGTCAACTTCGGCGGCATCTGGCACTCCGACACCGCCTACCTCGACGTGCCGCCGATGGCCAGCATGCTGGTGGCGCGACAGGTGCCGGCGGCCGGCGGCGACACGCTGTTCGCCAACATGTACCTGGCCTACGAGACGCTGTCGAACGGGATGAAGCACATGCTGGACGGCCTGGTCGCCGTCAACAGCTCGGCCGCGGCCGACGTGTCGCGCACGCGCGAGGACCGCCTCAAGGACAGCGCGCGCCCCGACGCCAGGAAGGAATACCAGGCGGCGCACCCGGTGGTGCGCGTGCACCCCGAGACCGGGCGCCGCGCCCTCTACGTGAACTCGGCCCACACCGTCCGCTTCGAGGGGATGACCGACGAGGAGAGCGCGCCCTTGCTCCGCTACCTCTACCAGCAGCAAGTGCGCCCGGAGCTCACCTGCCGTTTCGCCTGGCGGCCGGGCTCACTGGCGCTCTGGGACAACCGCTGCGCGCAGCACAACGCGATCAACGACTACCAGGGGCAGCGGCGGCTGCTGCACCGGATCACCCTGGCGGGGGACAAGCCGAAGGGACCGTAGCCCGGGTCGCCATGTGAATAGTCAGGGAAACCCCGACAGGCAGAGGGTAAAATCAGCAATCACCATATCGAACGATCCCTCTCGCATGAAGTGGAGCGGCATCGATCGTCAAAAAGGAGCGACGCCGATGACGTCCCTGAAACAGACCGTGCGGTCCCTCATCACCGCCAAGAAATCGATCGTGACGCTCGAGGGTCGCCTGCTTCAAACACTGGCCCGCATGGCGGCCAGTGGGCGGGCGCAAGCGGCCAAGCCTCGGTCGACTCGTCGGCGCGTCCTGCAGTGTCCTCGCTGTTCCAGGAAATTTGCGCTCCCGCTTCACCTCGGCCGTCATCTGTCGGTCACGCACAAGCGCAAGAGTCAGCGGGCCGCGAAGTCCCGGCGCTAACCCGCCACCGCTCTCCGGGCCAGCGACGCACCCGGGTGTATCGTGATCCAGCAGGTTGCGCCGTCGGCGAGACGGCGCGGCCGACACCATGACCGACCCCTCCCTGGGCCGCCGTGACCAGATGTTCCCCCGGCTGAGCCCGGCTCAGCTCGGCCGCATCGCCGCTGTCGGCGAGCGACGCAGTATCCGCTCGGGTGAGGTGCTGTTCGAGCTCGGGGAGCAGAACACCCGCTTCTTCGTGGTGATCGAGGGCGCCATCGAGATCGTGCGCCCGGGCGACGGCCGCGAGGAGCAGATCACGGTGCACGGGCCCGGCGAGTTCACGGGCGAGATCAACATGCTGTCGGCGCGCCGCACCCTCGTCCGGGGTCGCGCGCTTGGCGACGGATCGATTGTCGTCGTCGATCGCGAGCATCTGCGCGCGCTCGTGCAGCGGGATTTCGAGCTCAGCGAGATCCTCATGCGCGCCTTCATCCTGCGACGGGTGGCGCTCATCGCCCAGGGCGACAGCGGCCTGATCCTCATCGGCTCCCGGCACTCGGCCCGCACGCTGCACATCCGGGAGTTCCTGAGCCGGAACGCGCAGCCCTTCACCTATCAGGAGGTGGAGAGCGATCCGGACGTGCAGGCGCTTTTGGATCGCTTCCAGGTCGGCGTCGACGACGTGCCGGTCGTCGTGTGCCAGAGCGGTCAGGTGCTGCGGAACCCCACGATCGAGGCCCTGGCCTCGGGGCTTGGCCTGAGTCCCGACTTCGACGCCGCGGCGACGAGGGACGTGGTCATCGTCGGCGCGGGACCGGCGGGGCTGGCGGCCGCGGTCTACGCCGCGTCGGAGGGGCTCGACGTGCTGGTGCTCGAGGCCACGGCGCCCGGCGGCCAGGCCGGCTCCAGCTCACGCATCGAGAACTATCTGGGATTCCCCACCGGCATCTCCGGCCAGGACCTGGCCGGGCGTGCGCTCATGCAGACCGAGAAGTTCGGCGCGGAGGTGGCCATCGGCCGGGGGGCCGTCGGTCTCGACTGCGCGTCGAGGCCCTATCAGGTGCGCCTGGCGACCGGCGAGGTCGTGCACACGAGGACCGTCGTCATCGCCAGCGGCGCGCGGTATCGGAAACCGCCGCTCCCCGAGCTCTCGCGGTTCGAGGGCGCGGGCGTCATGTACAGCGCCACCCACGTCGAGGCGCAGCTCTGCACGGGGGAGGAGATCGCCATCGTCGGGGGTGGCAACTCCGCCGGACAGGCCGCGGTCTTCCTCTCGCAGAGCTCGGTCGGGGTGAACGTGCTCGTGCGAGGCCCGGGGCTCGCGGAGAGCATGTCGCGTTACCTCATCCAGCGAATCGAGGACAGCGCGAACGTGGTGCTGCGCGCCCGGACCCAGATCGACGCGCTGGAAGGAGCGGATCGCCTCGAGCGCGTCCGCTGGCGCCGACTCGACACCGGCGTATCGGAGACGCGCCCGATCCGCCACCTGTTCTTGATGACCGGGGCCGACCCGAACACCGCCTGGCTCGGCGGATGCGTGGCGCTCGACGACAAGCACTTCGTCAAGACCGGCGCCGACCTCCACCCCGATGAGCTGGACAAGGCCGGCTGGCCGCTGGCCCGCCGCCCCGAGCTGCTGGAGACGAGCCGGCCCGGAGTCTTCGCCGTCGGCGACGCACGCTCGGGCAGCGTCAAGCGCGTGGCGTCAGCGGTGGGCGAGGGCTCGGTGTGCGTCCAGCTGATCCATCGGGCGCTTCGCGAGCTCTGAGGAGCTAGCAGCGCCCCTTCTTGGCCTGCCCCGGCGGGCACCACCCGCCCTCACGAGCTTCCATCTTCTTGGCCTGGCCGGGCGGGATCTTGTAGTGCGTCACGGGTACGCCACGGACCGCGGCCGGGACCGACTCGACGGCAATGACCGTCCACGGCGCCCGGTGCCCCGTCGCGACGAACCAGACCTCATTGTGGAAGCTGTAGTAGCGGTTGCGGTACACGAAGAGATTGAAGTCCGCGCTCGGAGCGTGGTGAACCGACGTACCGGGAACGATCACCAGCGGCGGCGGTGCCAGGACGACCGGCGGCGGGGGCACGGCGATGTTCACGCCGATGTGGATGTCCCCGGCAGTTGCGAGCCCGGCCGGAAGCCCCAGGGCGATGACGGTCAGCGCCACCACGAGCCCAATCGTTTTGTGCATGACGTCCTCCCGGCACCTATCGTTGCACGGCCGGTGCCACGGTCCGCGTGGAGAATCACACCGGGATTGCGCCGCCGATCCTCGACAGTACCGTCACGCGTGCGCCGCCGCGCGTCACCGCTGTCACCGAGGTATCGCCGGATCTTCGGGGCCGCATGCGGCGCGGGAATCATGCGGGCCGACGCCGACTGGACTGCTAGCGTCCTAACCAGGAGTTGCATATGAACCGCTTCCTGATGCGACTGGTGATCGGCCTCGGAGCGATCTCGTTGGGCGCTGGCGCCGCATGGGCGGACCCCTCATCGGAGCCGCTCCGGTGGGGCAGCCATGTGACGCCCGCGCGCTGTACCGATGACGGCTATCGGGAACTCGCCATCAACGTCACTCACAAGGTGACCAACGATGGCGACAGCGGCTTCACCCGCTACTGGGCGTCGCTCGACTACAACCGGCACATCCAGGTCTGGGAGGTCGGCGTCACCGGAGGGGGCGACGACGAGCGCTTCTGCGCGCTGGTGCGCTATCAGGGGGCGTGGATCTCCACCGCGGGCCCGAGCCCCATGAGGACCGACCCGAACCTGGCCGCCGGCGTCGACGGGACGTTCGAGGGCGGCTACCGGGCGGCCGTCACCGGCAAGCTGAAACAGAATCCTGCGCGCCGGACGCGCGGGAACCTTGGCTCCTTCGACTACGGCTGGAACGGCAATCCCGTCGGGGGTGCGACGACGCCGTTCGATTGGATCAACACCTACTTCGAGCCGGGCGCGACGTTCACGCTGGAGTGGTGGGGCTGGATCTATCACGGCGGCTCGAACGGCACCTGGGTGAACGCGTGCGACACCTCGTCGAGTCCGGAGTGCGAGGGCTCGAGCGGCGACATCAGGGACTGAGCACGCTCCCGGTTCCGTCCCGCCTCGGTCTTCTGCCGATGTGATCGCGCTGCGGACGGTCGCACCGTCCGCAGCACGCACACACTCCGTCAGCAATCCGACGCCTGGCTCCCCGCCGCCAACCCGCATTCGCCTGAGACTCTTGGCTTTCACGTCCTGCGCTGGCGGTGGCACCTTGCTTGCCTCGCGAGATCGCATGACGCGCCGCTGTGAGGCCCGGATCGCGGCCCGGAGGTCGTGGCGATCGTTGTCGCGACTTCGCACGACGGTCGTCTTCCTTGTCATCCCGGTCATCTCACTCGCGGTCAGCGCGCTGGCCGTCGAGGCGGGGTCGCTCGATCTCGCCTGGACCGGGCCCACGATCAACGCGGATGGAACCCCCCTCGTGGATCTCGCCGGCTATCGCATCTACCTGGGAGCCTCGGGGCTCCCGCGCTGCCCCGACGAATCGTTCGGTGCGGTGGCGTTCCCGCCCTCGGCACCCACAAGCGGTGAGACGCTCGCCTACCAGGTTCCGGGTCTCACCCCGGGCACGACCTATGTCGCCCTCATCACCGCCGTGGACTCCTCCGGCAACGAGAGCGGCTGTGCGGGCCCGGTGAGCGGCATCGCACGGGCGGACCTCAGCGTCAGTCCCGGCAGCGCGGTGAGCTTCGGGAGCACGACCGTAGGAACCGCCACGGACGCGACGTTCACGATCCAGAACGCGTCCGGCTCGACCATCACGGGCCGGGCGACGGTCGGAGCGCCCTTCAGCGTCGTGTCCGGCGGTGCGTTCTCGCTGGCCCCGGGGGCCAGTGAAACCGTGACCGTCCGCCTGCTCTCGACCACGGAGGGGACCTTCGCGAGCAATGTGAAGTTCACGGCGAGCGGCGACACCGTCTCGCGCACGGTGACGGGTTCGGCCACGCCCTGACGGGGGCGGCAGCCTCGTCAGGTCGGCTGGCTCGCCGCGCGCGGCCGGGCCGCCTCCTACGGCGCACGGATCGAGCGCATCCCGGCCGCCTTACAGCAGCGAATTCCGGCAGGCTCCGATCGTCTGGTTCGCTCGGACCGTAACGATCTGTCAGGAATCCGACGCCACGCCCGGCACCCGCCAGACCATTTTCGCCTCAGTATTTCCGACCTTCACGCGCTTCGCCCGGTGTGGCACCTCACTTGCCTCGCGATGGCGCATGCCACGCCATTGTGAGACTCGTACCGACGCCCGGAGATCGTCACGATCGCCTTCGCGCGTCCGCACGACGGTTTTCTTCTTGGTCCTCCTGTGCAGCTCATCCGTCGTCGGCACGCTGAACGCTGAGGCCGCGTCGCTCGATCTCGCCTGGACCGGACCGACGACGAACGCGGATGGAACACCCCTCACGGATCTCGCCGGCTATCGCATCTACCTGGCGAGCGCAGTGCCCCCGCGCTGCCCCGATGCATCGTTCGGTGCAGCCGTGGCGTCCTCGGCCCCAGCGCCCGTGACCGGCGAGGCGGTCGCCTACCAGATCCCCGGTCTCGCCGCGGGCACGACGTATGTCGCCCTCATCACCGCCGTCGACTCCTCCGGCAACGAGAGCGGCTGTGCCGGCCCGGTGAGCGGCGTCGCCTGGGCGGACCTCAACGTCAGCCCAGGCGGTGCGGTGAACTTCGGCAGCACGACCGTAGGGACCACCACGGACGCGACCTTCACGGTGAAGAACGCGACCGCCTCGAGCCTGACGGGCTCGGCGACCGTCGGAGCGCCCTTCAGCGTCGTCTCCGGCGGCTCGTTCTCGCTGGCCCCGGGGGCCAGTCAGGCCGTGATCGTCCGCCTTGCTTCGCCCGCGGCGGGGACCTATGCGAGCAATGTGAACTTCACGGCGAACGGCGACACCGTCTCCCGCACGGTGACAGGATCAGCCACGAGCCCGGCCGGCGCGACGCTCGTGATCACGCGCAACGGTACGGGCGCGGGGACGGTCACCAGCACCCCGGCCGGGATCACCTGCGGCAGCGCGTGTACGGAGACGGTCGGGGCGGGTGCGAGTGTCACCCTCGGGGCCGCAGCCGCCTCGGGGTCGACGTTCTCCGGATGGAGCGGCGGCGCCTGCAGCGGCACCGCTGCCTGCACGGTGACGTTGAACGCCGACACGACGGTGACCGCGACGTTCGACACCAGCACGGTCACGACCGCGCCCGTGCCGGTCGCGAGCAGTCTCTCCCCGTCGAGTGCCAGTATCGGCGCTCCGGGCCTCATCCTCACCGTGAGCGGCAGCGGCTTTCTCGCTTCCTCCGTGGTGCGCTGGAACGGAGCCGAGCGGGCCACGACGTTCGTCGACGCCGCTCAGCTCCGCGCCGCGATCACCGCCTCGGACCTCGCCACCGCGGGCTCGGTGCCGGTGAGCGTCTTCACGCCTGCTCCCGGTGGCGGCACGTCGGCGACGCGCCCGTTCACCGTGACCGCGACCGTCGCCAGCGGCGACATCGTCATCGACAACGCCGCGCCGGGGGTGCAGGACTCCGCCGGCGGCCGCACGTTCACGGGCTCGTGGTGCCTGTCGAGCGCGACCAACCAGTTCGGGCCGAACTCGCTCCGGAGTTGCGGGAGCGTCGGCAGCACCTACCGGTGGACGCCGACGATTCCGGCCACCGGCACCTATGACGTCTACGTCTGGATACCAACGTACAACAGTCACTCGACCAAGGTGCCCATCGTGGTGGCCCACGCGGCTGGGACCACGAGCCGCGCGTTCGACGAGCAGAAGGCTCCCGGAAGCTGGGTTCTCCACGGTCGTTACACCTTCAATGCCGGCACGGCGGGCTACGTGCAAGCCAGCGACTCCAAGGGAGCCGCTCTCGCCGACGCCGTTCGCCTCGTACCAGTCAGGTAGTTCAATTCTCAGGAGGCGCGCACTCATGAACAGGATCCTCGCTCTCGTCCTCGTAGGCACCGGCATCTCGGCGATGCCCGCCACGCTCGCTCAGGCCAAGGGGGCCGACGTTCACGCCGCGCTCGTGCGGTGCGCCGATGTGAGCGTGCCGGGGCCGCTGAGCGGCTGCGGCAGCGACCCCCTCGCGTCAGGCGAGGTCGAGCTGAAGCGGAGCGGGGACGTCGAGGTTGAGCTGGTGGGAGGCCTTCCCGGCGCCACCTATGACGTCGTGCTGCGAAGCGTGAACGGGAGCGCCGCGATGCCGCTGGGCACCCTGACCACGAACGGCTCGGGCCGCGGCGAGATGCAGCGACGGAACCTCTTCGATCTCGACCAGGCCGGCCTGATCACCGTCGCCCTCTTGCGCGACGGCTCGGTACAGTTCGTGGCTGGCTTCGCGGGCGAGGCCCAGCTCAAGGCGACACTCCTGATGTGCGGCGACGTCAACGTGCCGGCGGCGTTGTCCGGCTGCGGCGGCGACACGCTCAAGGGCGGCTCGGTCAAGATCGAGGACGGCGACGCCGTGATCGATCTCACTGGCCCGCCCAGCACGAGCTACGACGTCGTGTTCCTCGGGCTCGACGGGTCCAGCGAGACGCCGCTCGGTCCGCTGACGACGGACAAGAAGGGCAAGGGCCTGCTGCTCCGGCGAGGGGCGTTCGACGAGGCCGCGGTCGGCGCCGGCAACATCGTGCTGCGCGGCAACAGTAGCGTCCAGTTCGTCTCCGGCTTCCAGTCCACGCGCCGGCGGCCCGCCGAGGTGGCGCGGTTCCAGGTGGGGCTCGTGCGCTGCGGCGCCGTGAACCAGCTGGCCCCGCTCGCCGGCTGCGGCGCCGACACCTTCACCAAGGGGCTGGTGACGATCGACGAGGGGGGCCACGTCAAGGTCGAGGTGGTGGCCGCCGTGCCGGCCGTCCAGTACGAGGCGGTCTTCGTCTCCTTCGACGCCAGCGCCGAGCTGTCGATCGGGACGTTCCAGACGAATCCGGCGGGGAACGGCCAGGTGCACGTCCGCGACTTCTTCCCGGCCGGCGTCCACGGCGCCGGCAACGTGGTGATCCGGCGCGACGGCGTCGATCAATTCGTGACGGGCTTCGCCGTCGTCCGCTAGTCTCCACAGCCCCGACGAGCGCGACGAGGCCGTCAGGCTGACGCGGAACGCGCTCGTCGAGGCTGGGCCGCCCGGCCCCCGGCGCTCATGCCTCACGCTCCACCTGCCCGCCCACCACGGTCATCGCCACCGGCAGGTGTCGCAGCTCCTTCACCGGCACCCGCGCGATGTCGTCGCCCAGCACGACGAGGTCGGCGAGCTTGCCGGGCTCCAGGCTCCCCTTGCTCGCCTCCTCGAACGACGCGAAGGCGCCGTTGATCGTGTGCATGCGGATGGCCGTCGTCAGGTCGACCCGCTCGTCGGCGCCGCACACCTGCCCATCAGACGTCGCCCGGGTCAGCGCCTGCTCGATCCCGAACAGCGGGGCGTAGTGGGTGACCGGCGCGTCGGACGAGCCGGCCACCGGTACGCCGGCCGCGATGAGGCTCTTGGCCGGGAACATCGTGTCGGCGCGATGTTGGCCGTAGTTGGCGATGTAGCCGTCGCCGAACTCCCAGAAGAACGCCGGCTGCATGATGGGCAGGATGCGCTGGGCGTGCACGCGCGCGCGCAGATCCGCGGGGCAGATGCCGCAGTGCTCGATGCGGTGGCGCAGCCCCTGGCGCGGCGACTCCTGCTGCGCGCGGGCCATCGCGTTCAGTGTCTGCTCGATGGCGCGATCACCGACGGCGTGCACCGTGCATTGAAACCCCTGGCGGTGCGCCTGGCCGATCAGATCGTCGAGGTCTTCCTGGTCCCAGTACAGGATGCCGTGGTCGTGGCAGTTCGAGGTGTACGGCTCGCGCGTGGCCGCCGTGGGGCCGCTGGAGGAGCCGTCGGTCATCACCTTGAACGCGCCCAGCTTCAGCCGCGCGTCGCCGAGGCCCGTGTGCAGGCCGGTCCCGAGCAGGCCCATCAGCGGGTGCTGGCGGCTGTTCACCGTCGCGAACGCATAGATGCGGATCCGCAGCTTGGCCGCCGTCGCCAGGTCCTGGCCCGGCACGAAGGCCGGTCCGACGAAGCCGCCGGCGTCATGGACGCTGGTGCCGCCGGCCGCGATGTAGGCCTCGTCGGCTCGCCGCAGGGCCTCGCGGAACTCGTCAGCCGACGGCAGCGCCGCCACCTGCAGCGGCGTCTGCGCGATCTCGTAGGCCACGCCGAGGTTCTTGCCGCCCTCGCGGTCGTAGCGCCCGCCCGCCGGATCGGGCGTGGCGTCGGTGATGCCGGCCACCGCCAGCGCCCGGCTGTTGACCGAGGCGATGTGGCCGCAGGTCCGCGTGAAGATCACCGGGTGGTCCGGCGCCACCCCGTCCCAGTCGAGCCGGTTGGGATGGCGCTTCTCGGCCAGACGCGACTGATCGTAGCCGCGCCCGCGAATCCACGTGCCGGGCGGCTGACTCGCCGCCCGCTGCCGCACCGCCTCCTGCAGCGCGCGGATCGAGCGCATGCCGGCGGCCTTGCAGTCGATCGAGGTCACGGCCATGCCGATGCCGGGCAGATGGCAGTGGGCGTCGACGAAGCCCGGCAGGAGCGAGCGGCCGCGCAGCTCGACGACGCGCGCGCCCGGCCCGGCCAGGGCGCGGACGTCGTCGTCGTTGCCGGCGGCCAGCACACGGCCGCCGCCCACGGCGAGGGCGGGCACGACGTCGTTGGTCGCGTTGACGGTGTGGACCCGGCCACCGAGGAAGATCAGGTCGGCGTGCGTCGTCATGGTGCGATAGCATACCGCGCATGCCTGCCGACCACTGGATCGAGACGTATCGCGGTACCGTGTTCCGCTGGGAAGTGGACGCCAACGATCACCTCACCGTCGCCTACTACCTCTCGCGGTTCGGCGACGCGGCCGTCAAGGTGCTGCACGGCCTCGGCGTACCGGCGGCGCCGACCGTCGAGTGCTTCATCCACTACAGTCGCGAGCTGCGCGTGAACGACCTCCTGCACGTCGAGAGCGGCGTGATCGGCGTGGAGCCTGACGGCCTCGTGCTCGGCCACCGGCTGCTCGAGACCACCGAGGGCGCGCTGTGTACGACCGTCGAGCACCGGCTGGCCGTGGCGCTCACGCCCGCGCAGCGCCGCGCCGCCGAGGCACAGCGCGTCGCCTGGGACGGCCCTCAGCGCGAGCGGCGGCCCCGCCCGGCCACGCTCGAGGGCTTCCACGATTCCGCGCGCGACGCGGTGAAGGCCTCCGAGGTGGATGCCGGCGGACGGCTGGACCTCTCCGCCGCCATTCATCGCTTCTCGGCCGCCAACGGCCACGTCCTCGCCGACTTCGGCCTCACGCCCCGCTACATGCGCGAGGGCAACCGCGGCTTCTCGACGTTCGAGTTCCAGCTCGGCTTCGAGAGCGGCGTGCGCGTGGGCGATCCCATCGTCGTGCGCAGCGCACTGACCCACGTGGGCAACTCCTCGATCCGCATCCTGCACGTCATGACCAACGAGGGCACCGGCGAGCGGGTGGCCACGCTCGAGCAGTCGGGCGTCCAGCTCGACCTCGACGCCCGCCGCCCGGCCCCCCTGACCGCCGATCTGCGCGCCCGGGCCCTGACCCGCCTCGTCCCCGCCCGGCCGTAGCCGGCTGCGCAAACAGGCCCATCTGCTTCGTTGGCCCCCGCCGCCGCACGCTCAACGTACAGGGAGTACGCCTCGCGTGCTGCGGCGGGGGCCGCCTCGCATCTGGACCTGTTTGCGCAGCCGGCTGTTGTTCCGCAGCCTGCTAGCCCGGAACCGCGCGCCCAGCGGCGGCGTTATCGCCACGCCGCCGGCGCCGGGGCCCTGGTTGCCGCCCGGCGAGCGGTGATCTAAGATGCGTCCGCCAACCCGCAGATGACCGGACGGCCACACTGGAGGAGACGATGAGCAGGACCCGCGCGACACTCGGCCTCGTCCTCGGCGCGCTGCTGCTGATGCTGCTGCCGGGAGTCGTCCACGCCCAGAAGAAGACCCTGGTGATCGCCCTCAACCAGGACCCCGACATCCTCGACCCGTCGCTGTCGCGCACCTACGTCGGGCGCATCATCTTCGCCCAGATCTGCGAGAAGCTCTACGAGATCGACGAGGGCCTACGCATCCATCCGCAGCTGGCCGCGGCCATGCCGGTGGTGAGCGACGGCGGCAAGACGGTGACGATCAAGCTGCGGCCCGGCGTCAAGTACAACGACGGCACCGCGATGAGCGCCGAGGCGGTGAAGTTCTCGCTCGACCGCCACCGCGAGATGAAGGGCTCCAACCGGCGCAGCGAGCTCGAGTCGGTGACCGCGGTCGAGGTGGTCGATCCGCTCACCGTACGCCTGCGGCTGAAGGCACCCTTCTCGCCGCTCACCGCCCAGCTCGCCGACCGCGCGGGCATGCCGATCTCGCCGGCGGCCGACAAGAAGCTCGGCGAGAAGTTCGGCACCGCCCCGGTGTGCGTGGGCCCGTGGCAGTTCGTCGAGCGCATCCCGCAAGACCGGATCGTCGTCGAGCGCTCGCCTCACTACTTCGATCAGAGCGCCGCCAAGTTCGACCGGATCATCTTCCGCATCATCCCCGACGACAACGTGCGCCTGGCCAACCTGCGCTCGGGCGACATCGACGTCATGCACCTGGTGGCGCCCAGCGACGCGGCCAGCCTCCGGAAGGAAGGCCGCTTCGACGTCGCCAGTGTCACCGGGCTCGGCTTCCAGACGATCTCCATCAACCTCCGGAACAAGACCGGCAAGACGAACCCGCCCGGCGACCTCGGCACCCCGCTGGCCAACGACCCGCGCGTGCGCGAGGCCCTGGAGCTGTCGCTCGATCGCGAGGCGCTCAACCAGGTCGCCTTCGACGGCCAGAACACCGTCGGCTGCGGTCCGATCTCGCCCAACAGCGTCTTCTTCGACAAGACGCGCAAGTGCCCGGCCCGCGACGTCGCCCGGGCCAAGAAGCTGCTGGCCGACGCCGGGCTGGCCGGCGGGTACGCCTTCGAGATGGTCATCGTCAACAACCCGCAGCAGCGTCGCGAGGGCGAGATCATCCAGGGCATGGCCAAGGAGGCAGGGTTCAACATCAGCCTGCGGCCGTCCGAGTTCGCCTCCGCGCTGAAGGACAACGACGACGGCAAGCACGCGGCGTTCCTGATCGGGTGGAGCGGGCGCGTCGACCCCGACGGCAACATCCACCAGGCCCAGGCGTGCGGCGGCAGCCTCAACGGGACCCTCGCCTGCGACGAGCGGGTGGACGCCCTGCTCAACAAGGCGCGCGAGGTCTCCGACGTCGCGCAGCGGACGGCGCTGTACCGCGAGGCCACCGACCTCATCACCGCCCGGCGAAACACGCTGTACCTCTTCCACCCGAACTACATCGTGTCCTTCCCCAAGAACCTCAAGGGCTACCAGCCCGTGCCCGACGGGCTGATCCGGGTGAAGGGAACGTCCTGGCAGTAGTGGCGGCGTGATCGAGTTCGTCGCTCGCCGGGCGTTCATCTCGGCGATCACGCTGCTGCTGATCAGCCTGATCGTCTTCACCGGCGTGCGCATGATCCCGGGCGACCCCGCCCGGGTGCTGGCCGGCACCGACGCCGACACCGCCGGCCTCGAGGAGATCCGCGAGAAGTACGGCCTCAACGCGCCGCTGCCCCTGCAGTACGCGCGCTGGCTCGGCCTGGCGGTGCGCGGCGACCTCGGCGAGTCGATCCGCACGCGCACCTCGGTGGCCCGCACCGTCGCCCTCAAGCTGCCCATCACGCTGGAGCTGACCTGCCTGGCGCTGCTGGTCGCGCTCTCGATCGCCATCCCGGCCGGGGTCGTGGCCGCCGTCCGCCGCAACACCGTCTGGGACGTGCTGGCCAGCGGCGTGTCGCTGTGCGGCGTGTCGATCCCCAACTTCTGGCTGGGGATCATGCTGATCCTGCTCGTCTCCGTACGCTTCGGCTGGCTGCCCGCCTCGGGCTTCGTGCCGATCGCCGAGGACCCCGTCGGTAACCTCAAGCGCATGCTCATGCCGGCCCTCGTGCTCGGCACCGGCCTGGCCGCCGTGCTCATGCGGCAGACGCGCAACGCGATGATCGAGGTGCTGAGCGCCGACTACGTGCGCACCGCGCGGGCCAAGGGCCTCGCTCAGATGGCCGTCGTCGTGCGCCACGCGCTGCGCAACGGGCTGATTCCCGTGGTGACGATCCTCGGCCTGCAGATGGGGGCGCTGATGGGCGGCGCCGTCGTCACCGAGCAGATCTTCGTCCTGCCCGGCTTCGGCCGGCTCATCGTCGAGGCGGTGTTCACGCGCGACTACCCGGTCGTGCAGGGCGTCGTGCTGATCACCGCGTCCTCCTACGTGCTGATCAACCTGCTCGTCGACCTCTCCTACACCGTGCTGAACCCGCGCATCCGCGTCCGGGGCACCGCCGATGGCGGGTAGCGCGGCCAGCCCGGCCTATCCGCTGCCGCGGGCCGCCGAGGCCTCGGCGCCGGGCTCCGGCCTCCTGCACCGCGCCTGGCGCGTGGGCCGCCGCCGCCCGGCCGCGCTGATCGGCGCGGCCGTGGTGGCGCTGTTCGTCCTCATGGCGGTGGGCGCGCCGTGGATCGCGACGAGCGATCCCGTGCACACCGACTGGGCCAAGATCCGCAAGGCGCCGTCGTGGGCGCACCCGTTCGGTACCGACGACCTCGGCCGCGACGGCTTCTCGCGCGTGGTGTGGGGCACGCGCATCTCGATGCAGGCCGGCGTGTTCTCGATCCTGCTGGCCATGGCCATCGGCGTGCCGGTCGGCCTCGTGGCCGGCTACTACCGCGGCGCGCTCGACCAGGTCATCATGCGGCTGACCGACGCCTGGCTGGCCTTTCCGTTCCTGATCCTGGCGATCGGCCTCGTCACGATCCTGGGCCCCTCGCTCACCAACGCCACGCTGGCCATCGGCCTGGGGGCGACGCCGACCTACATCCGCCTCACGCGCGGGCTCGTGCTGTCCACCAAGGAAGAAGACTACGTGCAGGGCGCGCGGGCGCTGGGGGCCGGCGACCTGCGGGTGATGGCGCGCCACATCCTGCCGAACGTGGCCAGCGCGATCCTGGTGCAGGCCACCGTCGCCATCCCGACCGCCGTCATCGCCGAGGCGGTGCTGTCGTTCCTGGGCTTGGGCGTGCAGCCGCCGGCGCCGTCGTGGGGCACGATGCTCAACGCCGCCCAGCAGTTCCTCGAGCAGGCGCCCTGGATGGCGTACTGGCCGGGCCTGGCGATCTTCCTGCTCGCGCTGTCCTTCAACCTGGCCGGCGACGGCCTGCGCGACGTCCTCGATCCGCGAGATTACTAATCTAGTCGTCGGGGGGGAGCGAAGCGCCGCTCCCCCCCCCGACACCCCCCCACCGCTCGTTGCAAGCCTCGAAGTCGATGGCGCCGGCAAAGCCGGCGCTCGAATCCTTGAGACACACCGTCGATGTTAAGCTGGCCGCCGCGATGCGGGTCCATGTCGTGGGGGCGTCGGGGGCGGGGACGACGACGCTGGGGCGAGCGCTCGCGACGCGGTTGGGTTGTCCGCATCGCGATACCGACGATTTTTTGTGGCTGCCGAGCGAGCCGGCGTTCCGGTGCATCCGTGATTGGACCGAGCGCCAGGCGTTGCTGGGGGCCGAGCTCGGACGACATTCAGGATGGGTGCTGTCGGGCTCGCTGTGCGGCTGGGTGACGTGTTCATTCCGCTGTTCCAGCTGGTCGTGTTCCTGTGGGTGACGCCCGAGGTCCGGCTGGCCCGGCTGCGCGAGCGTGAGCGCGGTCGCTACGGCGCGGCCATCGCGCCGGGGGGCCCGCGGCACGAAGCGTACGAGCGCTTCATGGCGTGGGCGGCGGCCTATGACGACGGGCTCGACGTGCCCGAGCGCTGCCGGCGGCTGCACGAGCAATGGCTGGCCACGCTGCCCTGCCGGGTCGAACGCTTCATGGACGCGGGGTCCGCGGAGGATCACGTGGCAGCGATCATGGGAGGCTTGCGATGAAGCTGTGTCAGTTCTTCCTGCCCGACAAGGGCCCGCGCGTCGGCGTCCTGGACGGCGAGTCCGTGCTGGACATCACCGCGCCGCGGGCCGGCGTCACGTCGGTCACCGGACTCATCGAGGTCGCCGGCTCGGCGACACGCCTGGAGCGCCGCGTGCGCGTGCTGGCCCGGGCGGCGCGGACGCGCGTGCCGTGGGCGTCGCTCGATCGGGCGCCGTCGCCGCGATACCCGCACCTGCTGGCCCCGCTCGACCCGCCCGAGATCTGGGGGGCCGGCATCACCTACCGGCGCAGCCGCGAGTACTACGAGGCCCACACCGGCGAGGGCGGGCGCACCAAGGGCATCTACGATTTCGTGTACGAGTCGGAGCGGCCCGAGCTGTTCTTCAAGGCCACGGCGGCCCGCATGGCCGGCCCCAACGCGCCGATCAACGTCCGCGCCGACTCCACGCTGACCGCGGTCGAGCCCGAGCTGGCGCTGGTGATCGGCCGCGGCGGCTCGATCGTGGGCTACACGATCGGCAACGACCTCTCGGCGTGGGACATCGAGCGCGCCAACCCGCTCTTCCTGCCGCAGTCCAAGATGTACGACGGCTGCTTCGCCTGCGGCCCCGTCCTCGTCACGGCCGCCGAGATCGGCGATCCCCACGCGCTCGACCTGTCGTGCGCCATCCAGCGCGGCGGCCGCACGATCTACGAGGGCCGCGTGAACACCAAGGAGATGAAGCGCCGCTGCCCCGAGCTGGTGGCCTGGCTCACGCGCAGCAACACCTGCCCGCCCGGCACCCTGCTGTCCACGGGCACCGGCATCCTGGTGCCAGACGAGCACGCCCTGGCCGACGGCGACGTCGTCGAGATCACGCTCGAACGCGTCGGCGTGCTGCGCAACCCGGTGCGCCGCCTGAAGGCCTGAGCGCCGCGCTCAGGTCACCTCGCGGCGTGAGCGAATCGTTCGGTTGAGTCAAGCCCCTCGTGAGACCAGCGCCGCGCCGGCGGCCAGGGCCTGGAGCTTGGCCCGGGCCAGCCCGCGCGGCAGGTACTTCATCCCGCAGTCGGGCGCGGCGACCAGGCGCGAGGCCGGCACATGCGCCAGCGCGGCCTCGAGCCGGCGCGCGACGGCATCCGGCGTCTCGGCGGCGGCGTCGCCGAGGTCGAGCACACCGAGCACGATGGTCTTCGACGGCAAGCCGGCCAGCACGGAGAGGTCCAGATGTGGCTGGGCCGCCTCGATCGAGACCTGCGTGGCCCGCGAGCGCTCCAGCTCGGTGAGGAACTGGTAGCCGCCGGACTTCGTCGAGCCGGCCAGCGCGTGCGAGTACGCGTAGCCGAAGCAGAGGTGGATGCACGTCGGCTTGTGCAGCCCCGCCAGCGCGCGGTCGATCGCCGCCAGGCCGTAGGCGCGGCCGCGGTCGGGATGGGCCTGCAGATAGGGCTCGTCGAGCTGCAGCCAGTCGACGAGCGGCTCCAGCTCGCGCAGCTCGGCGTTGACGGCGGCCGCGTAGGCCATGGCCAGCTTCTCGGGATCGCGGTAGTGCTCGTCCTGGGCCAGGCTCGACAGCGTGAACGGTCCCGGCACGGTGATCTTGATCTTCCGGTCGGTGACGCCGCGCAGGAACGCCGCCTCGGACACCGAGATCGGGCGCACGCGCTCGATCGGCCCGACGATGCGCGGTACCGGCGTCGGCCGCCCCAGCCGGGCGATCGCGCTGCCCGGGCGATCGGGATCGACGCCCCCCAGGGCGTTGGCGAACCGGTTGAAGTACGACTCGCGGCGCTGCTCGCCGTCGCTGACCACGTCGATCCCGGCGCGCTCCATGTCGGCCACGGCAATGCGCACGGCGTCGTCCTGCGCCTCGTCGAGCTGCGCCGGCGCCACCCGCCACACTTCCGGCATCCGGATGCGCGGCACCACGTTCTTCTTGAACCGCTCGTGGTCCACGAGCCAGTCGGGCTGCGGGTAGCTGCCGACCACGGTCGTCGTGATCATCGCATCAGCCGGCGCAGGCGCTCCTCGGCGCTGGTGATCGGCGACTCGCCCCGCGTCATCTCACGGGCCACCGCCAGCATCGGATAGCCGTTCTCGGCCTCCTGCTGGAATCGCCGGGCGAAGGCGCCGCTGGTGATGTCCGCCAGGATCGTCCGGAAGCTCGTGGCGATGGCCTCGCGATCCATCTCGAGCGTGCGGGTGATGCCGCCGAAGAGCGCGGTGGGGCCGTGCTCCTCGGAGGCGCGGAGAAATCCGCCCTCCCGGAAGGCGCGGAACACGCCCTCCATCTCGCCCGACATGTACATCTCCATGGCCAGCGCCTCGGCGGGGATGCCGGCCCCGGCGCCCACGTCGAACGCGAGCAGGATGGCGGTGCCGAGCAGCGCGCCGACCGTCTGCTCGACAAACAGGTCGAGCGTCGCCTCGCCCACCGCCGTCATCTCCACCGCCCCGGCCCGGAGCACGCCGAGGGCCTCGGCCAGGCCGAGCAGGCGCGTGAGCCCGCGCCCGCTGCGATCGGCCTCGACGCTGACGAACGCCCAGAATCCCTCGCCGGCCAGGTAGCGCGTCCGGGACTGGGTACCCGCCATCCGAGGCGCCAGCAGCAGGACGTCGACGACCTCGGGCACCTGGATGAGCTTGAACGCCAGGCAGTAGCCGGATGCGAACGCGACGGCGGCCCCCGGCTGCAGCGCCGGCGCTACCTCAGAGACGAAGACGGCGGGGATGACCTCGTCGGGCAGGAGCATGAAGACGATGGGGTCCGAGGCGGCCTCGGCCAGGGGCACGACCTCGAAGCCGTCGGCCCGGGCCACGGCGGCGTACTCGTCCTCCCGGTTGCCGACCCGGACCTTGGCCCCCGAATCCCGGAGATTCAGCGCGGCGCTCCGGCCGAGGTTGCCGTAGCCCAGGACGGCGACGGCCTCGCCGGCCAGACCGCCGGCCGGCGCGTCCGCCGCGCGGTACACCTTCAGCGTCTTCGCTCGACTGGTCATGAAAGAATCACTCGCTCACTCCCTCAGTAGCGGTTGGCGATCGGCAGCTCGTCGGCCGGGAACAGCGTGATGATCTGGGCGCCGCCCGGCGTCACGATGACCTCTTCCTCGATGCGGGCCGCCGACACGCCGTCGGTGGCCGGGCAGTACGTCTCGACCGCGAACATCATTCCCGCTTGCAGCTCCATCGGATCGTCGAACGAGTTCAGCCGGCTGATGATCGGCCGCTCGTGCAGGCCGAGGCCGATGCCGTGGCAGAAGTTGAGGCCGAAGGCCCCCATCTCGCTGTCGAAGCCGATGTCCTGGGCCTTGGGGAAGCTCCGGGCGATCTTGTCGGTGGTGACGCCCGGCTTGATGAGCGCGATCGCCTCGTCCATCCACTCGCGCGCCTTCTTGTAGGCGTTGAGCTGGGGCCGCGTGGCCTTGCCGACGCTGAAGGTGCGGTAGTAGCAGGTGCGGTAGCCGACGAACGACATGATGATGTCGAAGAACGCCTGATCGCCGGGCCGGATGATGCGATCGGTGAAGTTGTGCGGGTGCGGGCTGCAGCGCTCCCCGGAGATGGCGTTGATGGCCTCGACGTTGTCCGAGCCCATCTCGTAGAGGCGCTTGTTGGCCAGGGCCACGATCTCGTTCTCGCGAACACCCGGCTTGAGCGCCTCGAAGATGTCCTGGTAGACGCCGTCCACCATGGCCGCGGCCATGTTCAGGAGCGTCAGCTCGTCCTGGCTCTTGAGCATGCGCGCCTGGAGCATCACCTGCTGGCCGTCGCGGATCTCGAGGCCGGCGTCCTGCAGCGCGAAGAGGAACGGCGGCTCGACCACGTCGATGCCGAGCGGCATGTCGGCCACGCCCTCGGCCGCGAGGATGTCGCGGATCTCCTGGGCGGCCTTCTTGAACAGCCCGGCCTTGGGCGAGACCGCCCCCCGCATGCCGACCATGCCGGCCAGCGACTGCTTGGCCGGGATCTGGGGCGCGTAGAGCCGGTGGTGCCGTGCCGCCGAGCCGAAGTCCCACACCCAGGGCTCGCCGGGGCCGGTCAGCAGGCACCAGCGCGTCAGCTTGTCGCGCGCCCATTCCCCGATCACGGTGCCCGAGAGATACCGGATGTTGTACTGGTCGAACACCAGCACGGCCCCGAGCCCCGAGGCGCCCAGCGCCTGCCGGGCGCGACCGAGCCGGTAGGCGTGCAGGCGGCGGAAATCGAGGCGCTCCTCGAAATCCACCTGCATGTGCCCCGGCGCTTGCAGCGGCCGGTCCCAGCGATAGCGTGGGTCCACGTCGTCGGCAGAGACCGGGCGCGCGGTCGGCGCTGACTTGCGAGCCATCGGGACCTCCTTCGGGTCGGCCGTTACTCTACCCTGACTGGACGACACGCGACCAGAGCCGGCGTGACGTCTCGGGCAGGGCGGCCAGCGACGCCTCAACCTCGGCGACCAGGGCCGCGCGGTCACCCGCCTCGAGGAGCTGGACGACGTCCCAGGCATCCTGCGGCCCGCCGGCGTAGAGCTTCAGCAGCAGCAGGTCGGCGAGGCCCGCGACGGGAGTCGCCACGCCATCGATCACCCTCGGCGACGCTCGATCGAGCGCCCGTGCCTGCCAGCTCGACTTGCCCACGATGACATCGACCGGCGACTCGCCGTCGCCCGCGAGCCGTACGACTCCGGCGAGCGGATCGTCGGTGTCGCCCCGGCGGATGGTCACCGCAACGCCCCGCTGCTGCAGGCTCGCCCAGGTCGCCGCGGAGAGGCAGGCCGGGTCGAGCGCCAACAGGTCGATGTCCCGAGTCGCCCGGCTGACCCCGTGCACGGCCATCGCGGCGGCGCCGACCACTGCGAACGGAATGGCCCGGTCACGCAGGAGCGCGACGACGCGGGCGAGCAGACTCAGCCGATGAGCTCCTGCAGGCACCGCGACGGCCGGCGACCCGCCTGGCGACGGCGACGCAGCCGGCGGTCGGCCTCGTCCGCGTCGAGTGGTGGGGTCTGGGCAAGCCGGAATGTCTCGAGGTCGCGAGCCCCCAGGCGCAGGGCCAGCGCCAGGCGCTCGCCGGCGCTCAGCGAGGCGAGCACCGAGCGGTCCTCCGCCCTCAGGAGGTCGGCGACGCTGCGCATGGCCCGACTATAATACGCCGCGGAGGTCCCCTGATGCCCTCACCGTCCCAGCCCGAGCTGTACCGCCCCCGCCTGACGTACCCCGACATTCCCTACGGCGCGATGCTCGACCGCCCGGTGACGCTGTATCCCGAGCGCGAGGCCGTCTCCTTCCACGACGTCAGCCTCACCTTCCGGGAGCTGGAGGGCCTCGTCAACGCCTTCGCGAACGCGCTGAGCGGCCTGGGCATCGGCCGGGGCGACCGCGTGTGCCTCTTCATGACGAACCGCCCGGAATACGTCGTCGCGTTCTACGCGCTCGCCCGCCTCGGCGCGGTGTCGAGCCCGATGAACCCCTCGTACAAGGAGCGGGAGGTCGCCTACCAGCTCGGCGACGCGCAGGCGGTGGCGGTGGTGGTGCAGCAGGATCTGCTGCCGATCGTCCGGGCGGCGCGCGGCGAGACGCCGCGGCTCAAGCACGTGGTCGTGGTCGGTCCCGGTGCCGCCGCCGCGCCCGACGTGAGCCGCTTCGCCGAGCTGATCGCCGCCGCGACGACCGCGCCGCCGCCGGTACCGGCCATCCCCGGCGACGAGCTGCTCGTGCTGCCGTACTCCAGCGGCACCACCGGGCTGCCCAAGGGCGTGCTGCTGAGCCACCAGGTCTTCCTGGCGAACAACATCCAGTTCATGTCGGCGATCCGCGCGACCGACGCCGACACGTTCCTGGTGTTCCTGCCCTTCTATCACATCTACGGGCTCATGCTGATGGGCGGGGCCGTGCACGGCGGCACCCGGATGATCGTGATGGAGCGCTTCGACATGGCCGAGGCGCTGCGGCTCATCGTCCAGAGGCGCGTGAGCATCGTCTTCGTGGTGCCGCCGATCCTGTTGGCCCTGGCCAATCGCCCCGACATCGGCAAGGTCGACTGGAGCAGCGTGAAGATGTTCATGGTCGGCGCCGCGCCGGTGGCGCCCGAGCTGGCCCGCCGCGTCACCGAGCTCACCGGCATCAAGGTCGTGCAGGGCTACGGCCTCACCGAGGCCGGGCCGGTCACCCACCTGAACCCCGTCCACGACGACACGTTCCTCACCATCGACACCGGCGGCGTGCCGGTGAACGACACCGAGCAGAAGATCGTCGATCTGGAGACGGGCGAGCGCGAGCTGCCGGTGGGCGAGGTCGGCGAGATCATCGTGCGCGGCCCGCAGGTGATGCTCGGATACTGGAACGCCCCGGAGTCGTCGGCGGCGGCGCTGCGCAACGGCTGGCTCTACACCGGCGACATCGGCCGCCTCGACGCGCACGGGTACCTGACCATCACCGACCGTAAGAAGGAGATGATCAAGTACAAGGGCTTCGGCATCGCCCCGGCCGAGATCGAGGCGCTGCTGTTCGAGCATCCCGGCGTCGCCGACTGCGCGGTGATCGGCAAGCCCGACCCCGAGGCCGGCGAGGTCCCCAAGGCCTTCGTCGTGCGCAAGGACCCCGCGCTCACGGCGGAGGCGCTGCTCGCGTGGGCGCGCGGGCGGCTGGCCGGCTACAAGACGCTCCACGAGATCGCGCTGGTCGACGCGATTCCCAAGACGGCGTCCGGCAAGATCCTGCGCCGCGTGCTGAAGGAAGAGGAGCGCAAGCGTCTCGGCCTGGCCTGACGTCAGCCGAGCCGCATCAGCTCCAGGGCCGCTCCGCCCAGGAGGCTGTCGCGGCGGGCGAGCGTCTCCGGGATCTCGAAGTGATTCAGCCCCATTCCGACGAGCAGGCGGGCGAGCCGGCCCACCCGCGTCAGCGCCGCCGCGAACTCACGTGACTGGCGCTGGAACTCCGGCGAGTCGTGCTCGGCGTACGCCACGACCACCGGCGCCCGGAGCCGGTCCAGGTGGCGCGGCGGGCTCAGCTCGTGCTCGATGCGGTCGTCGAACTTCACGTACGACGAGCGCGCCGACAGCCGCACCGCCTTCAGATCGTACAGGCCGCTGACGCACAGCCCCCCCTTCACGACGTCGGCCGGTAGCCCGAACTCGCGCACCCAGTCCGTGACGAGGACGTTGCCGGCCAGGTGGCCACCGGAGGAGTGGCCACCGACGTAGATGCGCGCCGGATCGCCGCCGAAGCTCGCGGCGTGCCGCGCCACCCAGGCGACGGCGCGCCGGACCTGGGCAACCATGCCGTCGAGGCCGACCGCCATCACCGTGGCGAACTCCGGCACCACCCAGTGGGCGCCCGCCTGCGTGAACGTCTCGGCGGCGTAGGCCTGGGCGCGCGCGTCGCCGCCACGCCAGGCGCCGCCGTGCAGGAAGACCATGATCGGCGCGCTCGGCCGCGTGGTCGGGTAGACGTCGAGGCGTTCCACGTCCGTCGGGCCGTACGCGAAGCCGCGCGGCGCCAGCCGCGCCCGCACGGCGTCGCTGGCCGCCGCGCGACGCTCCAGCACCTGTTGCATGTTGGGCGCCCACGCCGTCTGGTCGTAGGCGCGGTCGAGCCCGGCCTGGTCGTAGTCGAGAAAGACCCTGGCCACGTCCTCAGCGCGCGCGGCGCAGCTCGAGGAAGTACTGGTGCGGCAGGAACGTGCGCTCGCCGACCAGCCGGAGCCCGGCCCGGCGCGCGTCGCGCAGGAAGCGCGCGCGCGGCACCCGGCGCTTGGGCGGCGGGCCGAACTCCGAGTCCTCGTTCCAGTCGACGTTGACGACGCGGGCGCCCCGGGGCAGCCGCGAGACCAGGCGGCGCAGGAACGCCGGGCCGCCGTGCATGTGGTGATAGACGTTGATGATCACGGCGACGTCGCAGCGGCCGCTCGGCAGCAGCGGGTCGTCGTCACGGCTCAGCACCGGCGTGACGTTGCGCACGCCGGCCGTCTTGATGCGCTGGCGCATGACGTCGAGCACCGCGGGCTCGGGATCGAGCGCGTAGACGTGGCCCGACGGGCCGACCGCCCGCGCCAGCCGGGCCGTGAAGTAGCCGGGACCGGAGCCGACTTCGGCGACGACCTGGCCCCGTCGCAGCCCGAGTGCCCGCACGACCGCGGCCGGCTTCTGCCACTTCGCCCGGCGCGGCGCCAGCTGCCGCTTGAGCGCGCCCTTCAGCTCTTCACGCGTCATAGATCTTCTTCAGCTCCCCGGCCGCCCACGCGACCGCGTCTTCGGGCTTCATGCCCTGGATGGATTTCGCGAACATGTCGACGATGATGTACTTCGACAGGGCCTCGGTCGCCTTGCGGCCGGGCGGCCCCGCGTGGCCGACCTGGCGCGCCGAGGCCAGCGTCTCCGGAAACACCGAGGTCTTGGGGTCCTTCTTCCACAGCGGGTGGTCGCGATACGCCTGGGTGGCCGGGATGCCGAACGTGTCCATCGTCTCGAAGTACGGCTCGAACCGCGCGCGGTCCATGTAGAAGCGGATGAAGTCCTTGGCGGCCTTCTGGTTCTTCCCGTACTTGGGCACGACGGAGTTCCAGGCCGGCAGCCAGTAGAAGCGCCCGGCCGGGCCCGGCGGGTAGTGGCCGTGATTGGTGCCCTTGTAGACGTCGGGGAATTTCTGGCGGGCCGCCACGTAGATGCTCGGCGCGTTGCCGGTGAGCGAGATCTCGCTGGACAGGAACGCGCGGTTGTTGTTGCTATCGTCCCAGGCCAGCCCGCCCTCGTCGAAGACCTCGTTCCAGAGGACGTTGTTGAACTTCACCGCCTCCACCGTGTTCTTGCCGTTGAGCACCACGGTGCGCCCGTCGGGCTGCACCTCCATGCCGCCCCACATCCACACCAGCGGATAGCACCAGTTGTTGGGGTCGTTGATGCTGTGGCCGAAGGCTTGGCCGAACGGCCGGCCCTTGGCCTTCATCGCCTTGCCGACCTTGCGGAAATCGTCCCAGGTCTTGGGATACTCGAAGCCGGCTTCCCTCAGCCAGTCCTCGCGATAGGTGATCGCCCACGAGATGATGAACTGCGGCACGCCGATCCAGCGCCCGCCGGACACGCAGTTCACCTTGGCGTAGTCGTACCAGCCCCCCTGCTTGCGCCCGATCTCCTCGGCGACGTCGCTCACGTCGACCAGCGACGACTCGTAGAGGTGGGCGTGGTTGTTGGCGACGATGATGATGTCGGGGCCGGCCCCGCTCTGGATCGCCGCGGTCACCCGCGTCTGGATGTCGTTCTGATTGATCCGCTCGATCGCGACCTCGACGCCCGTCTGCTTGCCGAACTCCTTGGCCTGGGTCTCGAAGAGCGTGTCGGCGGCCGGGATGAAGTGCGACCACTGCAGCAGGTGCAGGCGCGTGCCCTGTGCCCAGGCGGGCGCGCGCCGGGCGGCGACGATACCCTCGACGCCGGACGTGGCGGCGACGCCGGAGAGCGCGAGGAAACGGCGGCGGCTCAGCGCACTCATGGGGATCCTCCACGCGTCCCGTCTTCGATGGCGGGACGCGCGGGGCATCCTAGCGCGCGGCGGGCCGCGGCGAAAGCCTCAGCGCGGCAATCCCGTTCGCGGATCGACCGTCGACGGCGTGATCGGCTGGCCCGCGGGCGGGCCGACACGTGGCGGGCCCGTCTGGGGAATCGGCGAGGGCGGCGGCGATGGTGTCGGGAGCGAGCCGGGAACACCGGACGGCAGGCCGGTGCGCGGGTCGATCGGCGGCTGGCCGCTCGGCAGCCCGGTCCGCGGATCGACCGTCGAGGGTAGCGGCGGGACGGTCTGAGCAAGAACCGGGGCGGCAGCGAGCGCGATCACGACCAGAGCCAGCACGATGGTGCGAGCGGACGTCATCACGATTCTCCTTCAGCGACTGCTCGGCGACGTCAACACACTCGGGGTGCGCGGATCCGCCGGGCCGGTAGAGCCCGACTGTGCATCGACCGGTTGGCCGGTTTGCGGATCGATCGCCCCTGGAACCGGCGATACCGTCAAGCGTGGATCGGACGCGGGCGGGCCCACCCTGGGAAGCCCGGTCCGCGGACCGGTCAGCACCGAAGGCGTGCGCGCCGGCGGCGGTGCCGACGTTGTCGGCGCCTGGGCCTGGGCCAGCACGGGGCCGGCCGCGAGCGCGACCAGCACCATGGCCGTGGCGAATCGGGTCATCAGGAACATACCGGTACCTCCACTCACAAGGTGCAGCAAGGACGATGCCCGCGACTTCGGCTCAGCGCCCGGCCTGCCCGCGAAGGAACGCACCGACCGCGGCGTTGTAAGGCCCGGCAGCCATGCCAGGCGCGCCGTGACCGCCGGCGTCGAGTACCACCAGCTTGGCGCCGGGCACCCGGCTCGCGAGCTCGTCGGAGTAGAAGCGCGGCGTGATGATGTCGTCCTGGGCGACGACGACCAGTGTCGGCACGCGGATCTCGCCCAGCCGCGCGCGCCGGTCATGGCGCAGAATGGCGTCGATGCGGCTCGCCGTCACCTCCACCGGCGCGGCCTCGGCCAGCGCCGCCGCGTGCTGCTGCTCGAGCAGCGCGTCGTTGGCGCTGATCCACGCCGGCGGCGACATGAACAGGGCCGAGGCGCGCAGGTACGCCTCCACGCCCTGGCTCAGCAGCACGCCCTTGCGCGACTCGAAGAGCCGACGGAAGTACGGATCGGGCCCGGCCCAGGTGGCGCTCAGCACGAGGCTGCGCAGCCGGCCGGAATGCTCGAGCGCCAGCACCTGACCGATGGCACCGCCGGTGGAGTGGCCGACCAGGTGCGCCCCATCGATGCCGAGCGCGTCCATCAGGCGCAGGACGTCGTCGGCCATCTGCTCGACGGAGTAGCGGATGCGCGAGTGCGTGCTGCGCCCGGTGCCACGATGGTCGTGGACCACCACGCGGAAGTCGCGCGAGAAGTCCGTCACCTGATTCGCCCAGAACGAGCCGCGGCCCGAGAGCCCCGGCACGAGCAGCAGCGGCTCGCCACGTCCGGTGTCCTCGTAATAGATCTCGGCGTCGCCGATGGAGACGGTCGGCACGGCTCAGCCACGCAGCCTAATGACGCTCGGGGAATGCGGTGACGCCGGGGGTCGGGCGCGGTGCGGTGGAGCTCTGCGGGCGCGAACCAGGGTGAGCCGAATCGACAGCGATCGCTGCCGGCGGGGCGAGCGAGCCGCCCACGCTCGACAGCCCACGCCCCAGCCCCCTCTGGAGGATGGGGGGCCGAGCGAGCCCCGCTCGCGTGAAAGAGGCCCGCCCTGGACGCGCCCGCATAGCTCCACCGCGCCGCGCTCGACCCCCGGCGTCACCGCATTCCCCGAGCGTCATTGGCCGTCGGCCCGGGTGTCGTTCATCCCCAGCGCGCGCTCGATCGTCACCACGTCAGTCGGGCGCGCGAAGGGCACCGGCGCGGGCTCCCCGGCGGCGCGGGGCCGCCCGATGGCCTTGAAGAAGTCCTCCAGGCCGGGGGGCGTGATCACCCACAGCATGACGAGGTCCTCGGCGCCGTCGTTCACGAGCTCGTGCTTGACGTCGTAGCCGAGCAGGCACGCCGTCCCCGGGACCAGAGGGTGGCGCACGCCGTCCGCGACCACGTGTCCCCGGCCGCGGAAGCAGATCTGCAGCTCGACCTGGTCGCCGTGGGAGTGCTCCCGCACCCGCCCGCCCGGGCCGATCGTCTGGTAGCCCATGGCCAGCGTGTCGAACCCCGTGGATGCGGGGAACAGCGCGGGATCCGCATGGCCGTTGGCGGGGATGGGCTGCCAGTAGGACGGGCCTTCGCCGGGCTGGACGACGACGGCACGGCTGCGGACGGTCTCGGTCGGGCTCATGGCAACCTCCGTGTGAAGTGGCCCAAGTGTACCCCGTGGCGCCCGTGCGAGTCTGTCATGCGCTGGACAGTCTGGGTGACAACGGGTCAGAAAATCTCTGGGCGGCCGAAGGGGCTCCCTCATAAACTCCCGGCAAAGTCGTGACAGCCGAGCCGCCGGAATCTGGCACCTCCGCTGCACATCCGGGCATGCTCACCTCCCGGCGCGGCGTCCTTCGCTACCACTTCTCGGGCATCGCGGGTGCCGGGATGAACCCCCTGGCCCAGCTCATGCGGGCCCGTGGCCACGACGTCCAGGGCTCCGATCGGGCGCTCGACCAGGGCAAGAACCAGGAGCTGGCCTCCCGCCTCCGCCACCTGGGTATCGACCTGCGCCCCCACGACGGCACCGCCGTCGAGACCGCTATTGACCGCTTCGTCTACTCCACGGCCGTCGAGGCCGACACCCCCGAGATGCGCGCCGCCCGAGCCCTCGACGTCACCCTGGTCCCCCGCCCGGCCCTGCTGGCCGAGGTGGTCAACGGCGGGCAGCCCGGGGTGGCGGTCGCCGGCACCAGCGGCAAGAGCACGATCACGGCGATGCTGGGCTGGCTCCTGCGCGAGAGCGGCATGACCGCCACCGTCGTGGGCGGCGCCGGACTGGCCCGCGAGGGCGGCAGCAGCTTCTTCACCCCGGGCCCGGCCAGCGGCCCCGCCGTCGTCGAGGCCTGCGAGTCGGACGGCACGCTGGTCGGCTACGAGCCGACGATCGGCGTCGTGCACAACATCAGCCGCGATCACGCCGAGCTCACGTCGCTGCGCGCGCAGTTCGGCGCGTTCGCGCGCAACTGCCGGCGGCTGTTCGTCAACGCCGGCTGCGCCGAGGCCGCGGCGCTCGGCCAGCGCTTCCACGGCACCTCCTACGGCGTGGGGCCCGACGCCGACGCCCGGCTCGAGGTGTTCCGCACCGGCCCCGACCGTGCCCGGGCCTTCCTGAAGCTGCCCGCGGCCACCGTGGCCCTGGACATCGCCCAGCCCGGCCTGCACAACCTCGAAAATGCCGCCGCCGCCGCCATGGTGGCCATCGAGCTCGGCATCGATCCCGACGAGGTGAGCGGGCTGCTCGGGCTGTTCCCCGGCGTGGCGCGCCGCTTCGAGGTGATCGGCACCACGCCGACCGGCATCCGCGTGATCGACGACTACGCGCACAACGGCGAGAAGCTGCGCGCGACGCTCACGACGGCGCAGGGCGGCGGGCGCGTGGTGGCGGTGTTCCAGCCCCACGGCTTCGGTCCCGCGCGCTTCCTGCGGCCCGAGCTGAAGACGCTGCTGCCGGCGATCCTGCGGCCCGAGGACCGGTTCTGCTACGCGGAGATCTTCTACGCGGGCGGCACCGTGGCCAAGGACATCTCCAGCCAGGCGCTCGCCGCCGACCTGCCGCCGGCGCTGCGCTGTGGCTACGCGGCGGATCACGACGCCGTCCGGGAGTGGGTGGGCGCCGAGGCGCGGCCCGGCGACACCGTGCTCGTGATGGGCGCCCGCGACCCCGACCTGCCGCGCCTGGCCCGCTCGGTCTTCGAGTCGCTCGCCCGCCCCGCCGCTTGACTTCGCGCCGCCCCCGCGACTAGCCTCCCTCATCCGTTCCAGCACCGTGGCTGCGTTCCAGGAGGGCCGGCGATGACCTACGTCTCGATCCAGGTGGACAAGCTCACCCCGCACACCGGCGCCGAGATCCGCGGCGTCGACCTCGCGCAGCCGCTGGACGAGCCGACCTTCAAGGAGGTCCACGCCGCCCTGATCGACAACGGCGTCATCTTCTTCCGCGACCAGCACCTGACGCCCGAACAGCAGAAGACGTTCGGGCGGCTGTTCGGCGAGCTGCACATGCATCCGGCCGCACCGCGGGAGCTGCCCGAGCATCCCGAGATCCTGGTCATCCACGCCGACGAGAAGTCCAAGCACGTGGCCGGCGAGAACTGGCACTCCGACGTCTCCTGCGACCTGGAGCCGCCGATGGGTAGCATCCTCTACATGCACGAGCTGCCGCCGGTGGGCGGCGACACGCTCTTCGCCAGCATGTACGCCGCCTACGAGGCGCTGTCGGAGCCGATGAAGCGCTTCCTGGAGCCGCTGAGCGCCATCCACGACGGTGAGCACGTCTACCGCGGGCGCTACGGCGTGGACGACCGGGGCCAGACGTTTCCCCGGGCCGAGCACCCGGTGATCCGCACGCATCCCGTCTCCGGCCGCAAGGCGCTCTACGTCAACGGCGGGTTCACCACCCGCATCAAGCAGCTCGCGCGGCCGGAGAGCGACGCCGTGCTGCAGCTCCTCTACCGCCACGTCGAGACGCCGGAGTTCCACTGCCGCTTCCGCTGGCGGGTGAACTCGGTGGCGTTCTGGGACAACCGCTGCGTGCAGCACCACGCGATGTGGGACTACTTCCCGCAGCGCCGCCACGGCCACCGGGTGACCATCAAGGGCGACAAGCCCGTCTAGCTTTATGGGGGGCCACGAGATGGCCCCCCCAACCCCCCAGCGTTCGGGGCGTCCCGGCCGAGCCGTGACGCCCCTCGACATCCGTGAGGAGCCTGTCTACCGCGTGTAGCTGTTCCGTACCCGCGCGGTCAGCGCAGCACGCGGGTGACGCGCTCGCGGAGGGGCGCGAAGCCGTGGGCGACGAAGAACCGCCGGGCCTTGTCCTTGAAGTGCCACACTTCGAGGTCGATCACGTGGATGTCGAGGCGCTCCGCTAGCTCGTGGACGGCCGCGAGCAGCGCCGCGCCCGTGCCGTGACGCCGGACGCTCGCGAGGCTAGAGGCCCTGGAGGAAATCCGACAGCACGCGGTTGAAGATCGCGGGCTGATCGAGGTTCGAGGAGTGGCCGGCGCCGGGGATGATCTGCAGGCGCGCGCCGGGGATCTTCTTGGCCATGTACTCGCACGGGGCCAGGAACGGCTGGTCCTGGTCGCCGACGATGATCAGCGTCGGGACCTTGATCGAGCCGAGGCCGTCGATCACCGCCGAGCCCTCCTGGGCCAGCATCCCGCGCGCCGCGTGGGCGAGGCCCTGGGCGGAGCGATGGTGGCCCATCGCCTCGCGCATCTCGCGGCTGCGGCCGGCGAGCGCCTCCAGGCCTTTCGTCTCCAGGTCGCCGGCTCGCTCGAACGCGCGGGTATTCCAGGCCGCGCGCGCCTCGGCGTTGCGGTAGCCGGGACCGGAGTCGCAGATCACCAGCGCGCGCACCATCTCCGGGTGCGCCAGGTAGAACGCCAGCGAGACGTAGCCACCGAGCGAGAGGCCGCCGACGACCGCACGCTCGACGCCGCAGTGGCCGAGCAGCGCGCGCATGTCGGCGACGGTGAGCGCGGCCGAATACTGCGCGGGATCGTCCGGGCTGTCCGTCTGGCCGTGGCCGCGCATGTCCCAGCTGATGATGCGGTAGCCGTCGCCGAGGGCGGCGCGCTGGCCGTCCCACATGCGTCCGGTCGCCGAGTAGCCGTGGCCGAGCAGCACGGGCGAGCCCTGGCCGCCGTCCTGGTATTCGATCTCGATGCCGTTCAGCGTCGCTTTCATCCTGTCCCCTCACCGGCGCCGGGTGCGCCGGGCGATATTGTAGTCGCGCGCGCGGGCCAACGCTCCCCGGAGAATCGCACGGAGGAGCTCGGCTGGACGGACTCTCGACCGACGGGGGGGATCGGCGCTCGACTACTTGATGTCGCGCGGGACGGTCTGGCTTTCCAGATGCGGGTTGAAGAAGGGGTTCACGCGGCCGTCGTAGTGGTAGTTGCGGGTCTCCCCATACACGTAGCGATTGCCCGGCATGATGCAGTAGCAGGCGGCACCGAGCGGTGTCCGCTCGGGATAGGGCAGCGGGCACCAGCCGAAGTCGGTGTAGCAGATCCCCACGCCGTGGACCGCCGGTTGCGCGCGGCCGTCGCTCGCCGCCAGCACGAGCAGAGCGAACGGGAGCGTGCTCGCGATCGAACGGATGAGGCGCCCGGGCGGGGGCATGGACATGAGCCTCCTCGGTGAGGGGCTGTGAACTGCACGATTCCCGACTCGTCCCGGGCGGCGTCCCTCGCTTGACAGGGGGGACGCCGGCTACTAGCCTCCGGACGGAGGAGTGAGCGAGCCTTGGACTTTGAATACGCGCCCGAGCAGGAAGCGTTCCGCAAGGAGTTCCGGGGCTGGCTGGCGGCGAACCTGTCGCCCGACCTCTGCGTCGACGATCCCGCCGACGACCGCGTCGCCTCCTCGCGCGCGATGTTCGAGCGCCGCGTGGTCTGGCAGAAGGCCATGCACACGGCGGGCTGGGTCGGCATGGGATGGCCCAAGGAATACGGCGGCCGCGGCGCCTCGATCATCGAGCGCGTGATCTGGGACGAGGAGTACGCGCGGGCCCGGGCGCCGATCCTGCCCGGCATGGGCCTCAACCTGGTGGGGCCGACCATCATCCACTGGGGGACCGACGCGCAGAAGCACCAGTACCTGCCCAAGATCCTCGACGCCGACGAGATCTGGGCCCAGGGCTTCTCCGAGCCCGGCGCCGGCTCCGACCTGGCCAGCCTGCGCACGCGCGCCGAGGACCGCGGCGATCGCTACCTGGTCAACGGCCAGAAGGTGTGGACGTCGGGGGCCCAGTACGCCGACTCGATCATCCTGCTCGTGCGCACCGATCCGAACGCCCCCAAGCACAACGGCATCAGCTGCCTGCTGGTCGATCTGAAGTCGCCGGGCGTGAGCGTGCGGCCGCTGGTGCTGGCGACCGGCCACCATCACTTCAACGAGGTCTTCTTCACCGACGTCGAGGTGCCGAAGACGCAGCTGCTGGGGCCGGTCAACCAGGGCTGGAAGGTCTCGACGACCACGCTCATGTACGAGCGCCACGCCTCCGGCGCCCGCAACCCGATCGGCCAGGTGCGGGACCTCATCGCGGCCGCCCGCCGGCTGCCGCTGGACGGCGGCACCGCCTGGGACGATCCGCGCATCCGCCAGCGGCTGTCGCAGCTCTACGTCGACTGCGAGGCGATGAAGTACACGCGCTTCCGCGCCCTCACGCGCCAGATCCGCGGCGAGGCCCCGGGCCCCGAGGGCTCGATCCTCAAGCTGTCCGGCTCCGAGCTGGGCGTGCGCATCGCCGATGCGGCCGGCGAGCTGCTGGGCATGCACGCGCTGGTCAATCGGGGCAGCGAGCTGGTGCCCGACGCCCCGCGCTGGTTCAATCGCCTCGTTGCCGCGCGCCAGTACACGATCTCGGCGGGGACGAGCGAGATCCAGCGCAACATCCTCGGCGAGCGCGTCCTGGGGCTGCCGAAGGGCTAGCGAGGTCTTGGGATGGACGTCTTCGAAGCGCTCTACACCACGCGCGCCATGCGGCGGATGCAGGCGCGCGACGTCCCCGATGACGTGATCCAGCGCATCCTGGACGCGGCGATCCGGGCCCCGAGCGGCGGCGGCTTTCAGAACTGGGCCTTCATCGTGATCCGGGACGCCGCGGTGAAGGCCTCCCTCGCCACGCTGTTCCACGGCGACGTCGCCGCCGCCCGCCAGGGCCGCTATCGTCCGCTCGAGGAGGCGATCGCCCGCGGCGAGCGCAGCGAGCGGCTCGACGCGCACGCCGGCTTCATGCGCTCCATGCTTCACCTCGCGGATCACCTCGCCGAGGTGCCGGTCTTCGTCGCCGCGCTCATCCAGTCGGGCGAGAACGCGATCTGGCCCGGTGGGTCCATCTACCCGGCGGTGTGGAGCCTGCAGCTCGCGGCCCGCGCGTGCGGGGTGGGCAGCGTGCCGGTCGGCAGCCTGGCCCGCCACCAGGACGACGTCTTTCCGCGCCTCGGCGTGCCGGCGAACGACGGCTGGATGCTCGCGAGCCTCGTGGCGCTGGGGTACCCGACCGGACGCTGGGGCGTGGCGCCCCGGCGGTCCGCGCACGACGTCACGTTCGTCGAGCGCTGGGGTCAGCGGCCGACGTGGACGATTCCCAAGCCGCTCTGGCCCAAGGAGACCACATGATCCACCTGACGCGCGCCCGCCGGCTCTCCGTCCTCGCGCTCGCCCTCACGCTCCTGCTGGCCGGCGACCCGCCGCCCGCCCATGCGCAGGGCGGCCCGGTCACGCTCAACCTCGTGTCGTGGAGCTACGGCGTCGAGATCGTGCGTGACAACGTCGCCAAGTTCCAGCAGCGCTATCCCGGCGTCACGGTGAACTACAGTGACTTCTCCTGGGGGACGTATCACGACGCCATGGTCGCGCGCTTCGTCGGCCGGACGCCGACCGACGTGCTCTACGCGTCGGACCACTGGCTCCAGGAATGGGCCGCGGCCGGATGGATCATTCCGATCGACGAGCCGTTCCCGCAGGTCCGGCAATATCTGGCGGAGTACTCGCCGTTCGTGCGCGAAGCGCTCACCTACAAGGGACGGATCTATGGCACGCCGTACTACGCCGACACCTTCATCTTCGTGTACAACGCCGACCACCTGCAGCGGGCCGGTATCAGCGCGCCGCCATCCACGCTGGAGGAATTGACCCGCCAGGCGGAGGCGATCAAGGCCAAGGGGATCGCCGAGTTTCCCATCGTGCTCGGATGGGGCCAGCAGGATCCGTTCTCGATCGAGAGCTTCACGAGCCTCGTCTTCGCCCAGCGCAACGGCTCGCTCTTCGACAAGGACTTCAATCCGGTCTTCAAGACCCCGGGCAGCGCCGCCGACAAGGTCGTGACCTGGGCCGCCGACGCCCTCGGCGGGAAGAAGATCATGAGCCCGACCTCGCTGCAGGCGGCGAACCTGGACCAGATCCGCTCCCTGCAGTCCGGCGCCGCGACGTTCGGGATCGTGCCGTCGTACACGCTCGCGGTGCTGAACGATCCCGGCCAGACGCAGCTGGCCGGCAAGTTCAAGATCGCGCTGATGCCCGGCGAGACGCGGGCCACCGTGGGCTTCATCCGGTTCTACGCGATCAGCGCCCAGGTCCCGCGCCGCGGCAAGGACGCCATGACGGCCGCCTGGAGCTTCCTCGACTACTTCGGGGGGAAGATCGACGGCGAGTACCGCATCACCAAGCGCTGGTCCCTGGACAAGGGGCTGGGCTTCGCCCAGACCGCGCTCTTCGCCGACAAGGAGATCCGCGCCGCGTTCGGCAAGTGGGCCGACGTCGACATGCTCCAGAAGCAGGCCCAGCTCGCCCGCGCCAAGGACGGGATGACGCCGTACTACGGCACCTGGGACGTCTACAGCCGCGCCGAGCTGCACAAGGCCTATCTCGGGCAGCAGAAGCCCGCCGAGACCCTGGCGAACATGGCGCGGAAGTGGGAGGAGCTCAAAGCCAAGGAGAAATGACCCCGGAGCGCTGCTACCCCTACGCGACCGTCCTGCCCGTCCTCGTGGTGGTGGCGCTCTTCACCGTCTACCCGCTGCTCTACAGCGCGCACCTCAGCGTCCACGAGAACGTCCTCACCCGTCCGCTCGACCACGACTTCGTCGGCCTGCAGAACTTTCGCGAGGTCGTCACCGGCTACTACTTCTGGCGGTCGCTGTGGTCGACCGCCGTCTTCGCGGCGATGGCGGTGGCGGCGGTCGCGCTCTACGGGCTCGGGACGGCGCTGCTCCTGAACCAGGCCCTGCTGGGCAGCGCGCTGCTCAACGTCGTGGTGCTCCTGCCCTGGGCCATCCCCACCGTCATCAGCGGCATCATCTGGCGGTGGATCTTCGACGGCGACTACGGGGTCCTCAACGGCCTGCTGCTCGTCACCGGCGTGGTGAAGCGCTACGTGCCGTGGATGAGCCAGCCCTTCACCGCGCGCCTGTGCATGGTCGTCGCGCACGTGTGGAAGCAAGGGCCGCTGGCGTCGGTGTTCCTGGTGGCGGCGCTCCAGGTGATCCCGCCCGCGCTGTACGACGCCGCCCACATCGACGGCGCCGGCCGCTGGAGGGCCTTTCGCTTCGTCACGCTGCCCTATCTCAAGCCGACGCTCGGGCTGGTCCTCATCTACGAGACGATCGTCGCGATCGCGACCTTCGACCTCGTCTACGTGATGACGGGCGGCGGCCCCGCCGACGCCACCGCGATCATCGGCTGGTACGCCTACACCGAGATCTTCCGCTTCCTCAACCTCGGCCACGGGGCCGCCCTCGCGCTCATCCTGGGCGTGATGCTCCTGGGCCTCGTGATGATCTACCTGCGGGCCTTCCGCGCGGAGGACGCCACGTGACGGGCCGGCGAGCCCGGCGGCTCGAGCGGGCGGCGCTGAATGTCGCGTGCCTCGGCGTGGCGTTCTTCATCCTGGCGCCGTTCGTCTGGATGCTCATCTGCAGCGTCGCCGGGGAAGCCGAGCTGACGCGCCGGCCCCCGGTCTTCGTGCCGACGCCGCCGACGCTGGCCAACTACACCTTCATCTTCACCGGCCGGCTCCCGCAAGACCCGGCGCGGCACGGGATCTTCGTGTGGCAGACGTCCCAGGAGGTCCGGTTGCTGCTGCCGGCGCTCCGCAACAGCTTCATCGTGGCGGTGTCGGTGATGGCCGCCAACGTCGTGTTCGGCGGGCTGGCCGCCTACACCTTTGCCCGCCTGCGGTTCCACGGCCGGCGCTCCAGCTACGCCTTCATCCTGATCAGCCGCCTGATGCCGGCCGTGGCCGTCGCCATCCCGTTCTACGCGATCGTCCAGCAGCTCGACCTCCTCGATACGTACCGGGCGCTCATCCTCGTCTACCTCGCGTTCACGTTCCCCTTCACGATCTATTTCCTCTCGGTCTACTTCCGCTACCTGCCCGCGGAGGTGGAAGAGGCGGCGCTGCTCGACGGCTGCTCGCGGTTTCAGACGCTCCTGCGGGTGGTGGTGCCGTGCGCGGCCCCCGGCCTCGTCGCCGCTGCCGCCTTCGCGTTCATGACGGCCTACAACGAGTTCCTCTTCGCGCTCCTGCTCACCCAGACCATCGCCGCCCAGACCATGCCCGTGCTGCTGGCCGCCGTGGCGACGAACCCCGCCGTGAGCCACGCGCTCCTCGCCGCCTGCGTGACCCTCGCGATCATCCCGCCGGCGCTGCTCGGCCTCGTGCTGCGGCGGTACCTGACCCGGGGCCTCGCGGCGTCGATCGCCCGATGAACCCCGCGCCGGCCGGACGGCCGGCCTCCTACGGCAGGGTGAAGCCCAGCACGTAGTCGCCGAGCTTGGTGCCCAGCTTGCCGTGGCCGCCGGCGGCGATCACCAAGTATTGCCTGCCGTCGAGGCTGTAGGTCATCGGAGTCGCCTGACCGCCCGCCGGTAGCTCGAACGCCCAGAGCTCCTTGCCCGTCTCCGAGTCGAACGCGCGGAGCCGGTTGTCCATGGCCGCCGCGGTGAAGACCAGGCCGCCCGCGGTGACGATCGGCCCGCCGAGGTTCAGCGTGCCGGTGGCGAGGCCGGGCACGGCCTGGCCCAGCGGCACGTCCCATCGCGTGTCACCCGAGAAGAGATCCACGGCGGCGAGCGTGCCCCACGGCGGCGCGTTGCACGGCCGGCCGCTCGGGGCCAGCAGCGGCGCGCGCGACATGCCGTACGCCGTCCCGCGCTGCGCGGCCAGCTCGGCGAGAACGCCCGAGGCCTGGCCTGCCCGCGCGGCTTCCTCGGCGAGCTTCTCGCGCGGAATGAGCCGCAGCAGGAACGCCAGCCGGTTGGTGTTCATGTAGAGCAGATGTCGCTGGGGGTCGTAGGCCGCGCTGCCCCAGTTCACGCCGCCGACGAAGCCGGGGAACACGATGGTCCCCCGCACGCTCGGCGGGGTGAAGATCCCCTCGGAGCGCGACGCTGCGATCTTCTCCCGGCACCACGCGAGGTCCTCCGGCGTGGCGCCCCAGGCGTCGGCCGCGGCGAGCCGCTCCGGCACGACGGCAATGGGGGAGAAGGGCTGCGTCGGTGCCGCGTCCTCGCCGGGCACGTCGCTCTTCGGGACGGCCCGCTCCTCGACCGGGATCAGCGGCGCACCGGTCTGCCGATTCAGCACGAACACGCGGCCCATCTTCGTGGCAATGGCGAGCGCGGGCGTGCCGTCCTTCCAGGTGAACAGGGTCGGCTGGGCGGCGACGTCGTAGTCCCACAGATCGTGGTGCACGACCTGAAACCCCCAGACCAGCTCGCCGGTGGCGTCCCGCAGGGCCACGACCGAGTTCGCCCACTTGTTGTCGCCGCGGCGCCAGCCGCCGAAGTGGTCCGGGCTCGCGCTGCCCGTCGGCACGAAGACGAGCCCGCGCTCGACGTCGACCGACAGGGTCGACCACGCGTTGCCGGCGCCGGTCCGCGGCGTGGTCTGGCCGGCCCAGGGGATCGGATCCCACGACCAGCGCAGCGCCCCGGTGCGCGCGTCGAAGGCGCGCACGATGCCGCGCTCGACGTCGATGGCGCGGTTGTCGCCGATCGACGAGCCGGTGATCACGACATCACCGGCCATGGCCGGCGCCGAGGTGACCTGGTACTGGCCGAGGTCGCGCAGGTCGACGCCGCGCGTGAGGTCGACCTGCCCGTTCACGCCGAAGTCGGGACACGGCCGGCCGGTATCACCGTCGAGGGCGATCAGCCGGGCATCGAGCGTGGCGGCGAAGATGCGAAGGGCGCAGCGCTGGCCAGGCGCGGACGTCGGGTCGCGCCAGGCCGAGACGCCACGGGACGTCACCTCCGAGTAGTTGCGCGTGCGATCGATCGCCGGGTCGTACTCCCAGCGCCGGGCGCCACTGCGCGCCTCGAGCGCGATCACCTGGTTGAACGGCGTGCTGAGGAACAACGCGCCGTCCACCAGGATGGGCGTCGCCTCGAACGCCGACTTGCGGTTGAGCGCGGTCTCCGGCTGCAGCGCGCCCGTCCGGTAGGTCCACGCGATGCGCAGCCGGGCGACGTTCGAGCGGTCGATCTGGGCCAGCGGCGAGGAGCGCGCGCCGCCGGGGTCGTTGCCGTAGGTGGGCCACCCGGAGTCGACGGGCGACTGGGCCGACGCCATGGTGGCGAGCAGGAACAGGAGCGTCCACGTCACCGACGCCGGCAGCGTCACGACGCCGAAGATAGCACGCGGCTCCGGGCGCCGGTTCCGGCGCCCGGGGCGAGAGCGTGCTAGTCTCCGCGGGACGGGCGGCACCGACGCCGCCACGAGGAGGATGCAACGATGCACACGCAGTGGAATCGGCGCCAGGTGCTGACCACGCTCTCCCTCACCGCCGCGGCCGGCCTGCTGGCCGGGCACGCCCGGCCGGCCGCCGCCCAGGGCGTGAAATGGTCGGCGGGCACCGAGGCGCCCAAGCTGAAGGCGCCGGCCAACGCCACCGACTGCCACCACCACGTCTACAACGCGAAGTACCCGGTCGATCCCACGGCGACGCTGCGGCCGGCCGACGCGCTGGTGGACGACTATCGCACGCTGCAGAAGCGCATCGGGACGACGCGCAACGTGCTCGTGCAGCCGTCGACGTATGGCATCGACAACCGGGCCCACCTCGAGGCGCTGGCGGCATTCGGGCCCACCGCCCGCATGGTCGCGGTCGTCAACGACAGCGTGTCGACCGAGGAGCTCAAGCGCATGCACGCGCTGGGCGTGCGCGGCATCCGTTTCAACCTGGCCCAGGCGGGCGCCACGACGCCCGAGATGATGGAGCCGCTCTCCAAGCGCGTCAACGATCTCGGCTGGCACATCCAGATCAACGCGTCCGCCGCCAAGATCATGGAGGTCATGCCGATCCTCGAGCGCGTG
>JBGQLG010000027.1:0-42659 GCA_041499965.1 Methylomirabilia bacterium | reverse complement strand
GTCCAGGAACAGCACGCCCCCGTGGGCCAGCGTCACCTCACCGGGATGGGGCGGACTGCCGCCGCCGATGAGCCCCGAGACGGAGATCGTGTGGTGGGGCGCGCGGAACGGCCGCTCGCGCACGAGGCCACCGCGGGGCGGCAGCAGGCCGGCGACCGACCAGATGGTCGACACCTCGATGACCTCGTCGCCGCCCAGGGGCGGCAGGATGGCCCCCAGCCGCCGGGCCAGCATCGTCTTGCCGGCCCCGGGTGGCCCCACCATTAGCACGTTGTGGCCGCCCGCGGCGGCGATCTCCAGCGCCCGCTTGGCGTAGACCTGGCCGCGCACGTCGGCGAAGTCGAGCTCGTCGCCCGTCGTTGGCGCCGGTTCGGCGGCGGGGGCCGGCCCCGGCGCGATCTCGCCGTTGAGCAGCGCGACGGCGTCGCGCAGCGTCGCGGCCGGCAGCACGCGGAGCCCGTCGACCGCGGCCGCCTCGCGGCAGTTGTCGCGTGGCACGAGCAGCGTGCCGATGCCGTGGCGCCGGCAGGTGAGTCCGACGGCCAGGGTGCCGCGGACCGGCTGGATCTGGCCGTCCAGCGCGAGCTCCCCGACGACGGCGAAAGGGCCGAGCCCGCCCTCCCGCAGCGAGCCGGTGGCCGCCAGGATGCCGAGCGCGATCGGCAGGTCGAACGAGGCCCCCTCCTTGCGCAGACCGGCCGGCGCCAGGTTGACCGTGATGCGGTCGGACGGGAAGGGGAAGCCGGCGTTGCGGATCGCCGTGCGCACGCGCTCGCGGCTCTCGCGCACGGCGGAGTCCGGCAAGCCGACGGTGGTGAACGCGGGCAGCCCCGCGCTGACGTCGACCTCGACGCGCACGAGGGCGGCCTCGACGCCGTGGAGCGCAGCCGACAAGACGTGGGCGAGCACGAGCGGCATTGTTCCGGCGCCGCGCGCCGAGCGTCAATGCCGTGAATCAGATACGGCGCGTGGCTTACTTGGGGACGAACTGGGCGGGGAGCTGACGCCAGCGGTAGGCGTTCGGTCCGATCTGCTCGATGGTCCACCGGTCGGGATAGTGATAGCCCGCCGTGGTCTCGCGCACGTAGTAGCCCGGCACGACGACCTGCTGACGCACGATCTGCGGCAACACCGGCGTACTCTCGCGAGGCGTGGTGTCCTTGGTGGTGTCCTCCGGAGGCTTGGGAAGCTTGGCCTCGGCCTTCGGCTCACCTTCGGGCCCCGGCGGCGTGGGCTCCTCGGCGGGCGGCGCGTTCTCGAGCGCGCCGGTCATGAGGTAGTCCAGTGTCACCGCCTGCGGCGGCACGAAGATGTAGCGAATCAGCTGTCCCTGCGGCGTCGCGACGCCGATACCCCACGGCAGCCCGGGGTGGGCCGGGGCGGTCGGCGAGACCTGGCCGGCGGCCGTGGCCGGCAGCGCAAGCAGCGCAAGCGCGAGCGGGAGGCGCCACCGTCGGGCCGAGCGGGCGTGAGCCATGGGGCGATTCTCGGTCGGCGCCCGCCCATGAGTCAATGTTCGCGGCGAAATGGTACAGTCGGGCGACCATGACAGTGCAGGCGCGGCCGTCGGAACCCCCCGACGGCCCCCGGGGCCTCCGTCCCGTCATCCTCGTGGTCGATGACGAGCCCGGCGTGCGCGAATCCTTCCGGCTCATCCTGGACGAGGACTTCGAGGTCATCGACGTCGCCGACGGTGCCGCCGCGCTCGACGTGGTGCGCTCGGCCCAGGTCGATCTCGTGCTGCTCGACATCCGGCTGCCCGGGATGGACGGCATCGAGGTGCTCGAGCGCATCAAGGGCATCGACGAGGGCGTGGAGGTGGTGCTGGTCACGGCCGTCCGGACCGTGCGCACCGCGGTGGCGGCCATGAAGCTCGGCGCCTTCGACTACCTGACCAAGCCTTTCGAGGATGACGAGCTGCTCTCGATCGTGCGTCGCGCGCTGGAGCGGCGCTCGCTCGAGCGCGAGGTCGTCTACCTCCGCTCCGAGCTGGAGCGGCGGCACGCCTGGGAGCTCGTCGGCCAGCACCCCGAGATGCAGCGCCTCTACCGGCTCGTGGCCCAGGTCGCCCGTACGACGACGACGGTGCTGGTCACCGGTGAGAGCGGCACCGGCAAGGAGCTGATCGCACGGGCCATCCACCGCCAGGGTCCGCGCCATGACAAGCCGTTCGTTGCGGTGAACCCCGCGGCCATCGCCGAGACGCTGATGGAATCCGAGCTGTTCGGTCACGAGCGGGGCGCCTTCACCGGCGCCTACCAGCGCAAGCTCGGCAAGTTCGAGCTGGCCCAGGGGGGCACGCTCTTCCTCGACGAGATCGCCAACCTCAAGCCCGAGCTGCAGGCCAAGCTGCTGCGCGTGCTGCAGGAGCGCGAGATCGAGCGCGTGGGCAGCGGGCAGTTGATCAAGATCGATGCCCGCATCATCGCCGCCACCAACGCCGACGTGGCCGCCGCCGTCGCTGCCGGCTCCTTTCGGGAGGACCTGTACTACCGGCTCAACGTGGTGCACCTCACGGTGCCGCCGCTGCGTGAGCGGGCCGACGACATCGCGCTGCTGGTCGCCCACTTCATCCGCCGCTACAACCACGAGTTCGGCAAGCGCATCGAGGGTCTGACGGCCGAAGCCGCCGACGCCCTGCGGGCCTACCGGTGGCCCGGCAACGTCCGCGAGCTGCAGAACGTGATCGAGCGCTCGGTGGTGCTGGTCGATGGCCCGACGATCGGCGTGGATGACCTGCCGCTCGAGCTGTCGCTCGGCGCCGTCGGCACGGCCGAGACGGACCTGCTGCCGCTCAACGAGGCCAGCGACCGCTTCGAGCGCCAGATCGTGCTGCGCACACTCGATCGCGTCGAGGGCAACGTCAGCGAGGCCGCGCGGGTGCTCGGCCTGCACCGCAACTCGCTCAAGGCCAAGCTCGACCGCTGGAAAATTCGCGCGCGCGACGTGAGCGGCCCCGGCGCCCAGTAGCAGGACACCCCGCCCCGTGGTTGGCCAATCCGTTCGAACGGCCCGCGGAATCAACACGTTTCGACGCACCCCGACCCCAATCGTCGCCCAGTCGCAGGGCATCGGCCGTCCCATCATCCCGTGATGCCCCGCCCGAGAAGGGCGAAGAATCGAGGAGTTGCGATCATGACCCGCGCGCGAACGGAATGGCGATCGGTTTGCTCTCAGCCTCCCCGTATCGGAGCCCTCATGGTGAGGGCTTCCAAACTCCTAAAAGGGGAGACCCATGACCAAGATCCTCGCCGCCGCCCTGTTGCTCGCGTCGTTCCTGTTCGCCCTGCCCATCCTCGAGTCCGGCACCTCGGGCTCGACCCAGCTGTTCCAGGCCATCGGCACGGCCGACGGTGGTGGCGGAGGGTACTAGTCCGAACCTGGATCGCCGACACCGTGATCGGGGACGCCACTTCCCGATTCGCGGCGAGGAAGGGGGGCACACGCCCCCCTGTCCTCGTCGGCGCGCTGCTGTTGGTACTCGCCACGGCGGTGACCCCGGTCTTCGCGCAGGCACGGGTGTCGGGCTCCACGGGTGCCGTGTACCGCCGCCCGCTCGGCACCGAGCCGGCGACGCTCGATCCCGCCCGCATCGCTGACATCTACGGTCGCTCGGTCGCCCAGCAGATCTTCGACGGCCTCGTGGAGTTCGATCAGACGCTGACGATCGTGCCGGCGCTCGCCCAGTACTGGAAGGCCTCGCGCGACGGACTCACGTGGACATTCACCCTGCGCAAGGGCGTTCGCTTCCACAACGGCCGCGAGGTCACGGCCGACGACGTGGTCTTCTCACTCACCCGTCTCGTCGATCCCAAGGTGAAGTCCACGGCGGCCGATCTGTTCATGACCATCCAGGGCGCCCCGAGCTTTCGCGACGGTCGCGCGTCGTCGGTCCGGGGTATCACGGCGCTCGACGCCTCGACGGTGCGGGTCGTGCTCGACGAAGCGCAGGTGCCGTTCGTCTCGCTGCTGGCGATCGGCCACGCCAAGATCCTGCCCCGCGATCTCGTCACGCAGCAGGGCGACGCGTTCGGAAGCGCGCCGGTCGGGACCGGCCCGTTCCGCTTCGAGCGGTGGGAGCGGCACAAGGAGATCGTCCTGGTCGCCAACCCGGATTACTTCGCCGGCCCCCCGCGCCTGGGACGCATCGTGTACCGCATCTTCCCCGACGAGGGCGCCGGGGCGATGTTCGACGAGTTCCGGCGTGGGCGACTGGAAGACAGCCCGGTGCCGATGCAGGACTACCCCCAGCTCCTGACCACCAAGGCCTGGACGTACGTCAAGCGGCCGATGTTCAGCGTGCGCTTCCTCGGGCTGAACACGCGCGTCAAGCCGTGGTCGGATCCGCACGTGCGCCAGGCGCTGATCTACGGGATCGATCGGGAGGCGATCGTGCAGGAGGCGACGCGTGGCCGCTTCGTGCTGGCCCGCGGCATCCTGCCGCCCGGGACGCTCGGCTACAATCCGCGGCTCAACGGCTACGCCTACGATCCACCGCGCGCGCGGGAGCTGCTGGCCCAGGCCGGCTTCCCCGAAGGGCGCGGTCTGGTGCCGCTGAGCATCTGCGCGACGGTGAAGCTCGACCCCGAGCATGCGCTGATCGTCCGCCACCTCGCCCTCGTCGGCGTCCGTGCGGAGTTCAAGTACGTGCCCGATTGGCCGCAGTTCGCCCGGATGCTGGCCGAGGGGCAGTGCCCGAGCTTTCAGTACGCGTGGTTCGCCGACGTCCCCGAGCCCGACAACTTCCTCAACAAGCTGTTCCACTCCCGCAGCCCCCGTAACTACACGGGCTACGCCAACGCCCAGCTCGACGACATCCTGCTGCGCGCCCGCAACGAGACCGACGACCGGCGTCGCGTCGACCTGTACCGCCGGGCCGAGCAGATGGTCCTGGACGACGCCGTCGTGATCCCGTTCTTTCACTACACGTACGAGCGCGTCTTCCAGCCCTACGTGAAGAGCATCGAGGTCAGCGGGCTCGGCGATCCCTACATCCCGTTCCGCAAGATCTGGCTGGAGAGCGAGCGGTGAGCCCGGCGCTCGTCGACGCGCGATCGCTGCAGGCCAGGCTGTTGTGGGGCACGCTGCTCGTGATCTGCCTGGTGATGGCGGCGGTGATCGTGGTCGTCGAGCAGCGGCAGCGCACCGCCGTCATCGAGGAGGCGCGCCGCCGCGGCGAGGTCGTCGCGCGCGACCTCGCGGCCGCCTCCCACACGCCGTTGCTCCTCTATCAGTTCACGGCGCTCGAGCAGCACGCCCGGCGCCTGGCCCTGGAGGACGACGTCCGCTATGCGATCGTCCTCGACGGCGAGGGCCGCGTGGCGGCGCACAGCTCGCGCGCCGAGTCCGTCGGTCAGGTGCTGCCGGGCGAGGTCGATCGTCGCGCCGCCGCCACGCTCGACTCGCTCGTGCAGGAGGCGCGGACGGAGACCGGTGAGGTCATCGACGACTACGCGGCGGTCATCGTGGAGGGGACCCAGAAGTGGGGCACCGTGCGCGTCGGCCTGTCTCGCCAGCGGACGAGCGCGCTCATTCGCCGCACGCGCTGGGAGCTGGGCGCGCTGACGATCGCCACGCTCCTGCTCGGCGGCGGCGCGGCCGCCCTGGTGGCTCGGCGGATCTCGCGGCCGATCCAGCAGCTGGCCGAGGGGGCGGCCGCCATCTCCCGGGGCGATCTCGACCTTCGGGTGGAGCCCACCACCGACGACGAGATCGGGCGGCTGGCCGTCGCCTTCAACCACATGGCGGCCCAGCTCCGCCAGCAGCGCACCGCGCTGGAGGGGGCCAACGTCGAGCTGCGCCAGCGGCTCATCGAGCTGGCCGACCTCAAGAGCTACACCGACAACATCCTGGCCTCGCTGACCAACGGCATCGTCACCGTCGATCTCGACGGCTGCGTCGTGACGCTCAACCCGGCCGCCGAGCTGATGACCGGCTTCTTCGCCGGCGAGGTGATCGGCCGCTACTGCACCGAGGTGTTCGAGCAGACGCCCGAGCTCGGCGAGATCCTGATGGAGACGATCGCCAGCCGGGCCGCCACCCCCGGCATCGCCGCCCAGCTGCGCCGGCGCAACGGGCGGACGCTGCCGGTCGAGATCAGCGCGGCGCCGCTCAAGGGCGGCGAGGGCAAGGACCTCGGCGTGATCGCGGCCATCCGTGACATCACCGTGGTCCGCGAGCTCGAGAACCGGCTGCGCCGCTCCGACCGGCTCGCGGCGCTCGGCAGCCTCGCCGCGGGCCTCGCCCACGAGATCAAGAACCCGCTGACCTCGCTGCTCACCTTCAGCCGCCACCTGCCCCGGCGCTTCGAGGACGTGCAGTTCCGGGCGAAGTTCCAGTCGGTGGTGCCGCGCGAGCTGGAGCGGATCAACGGCATCGTGGAGCGGCTGCTGGAGCTGGCCCGCCCCACGCGGCTGAACTTCACGGCGGTCCGGCTGCCGGCCCTCCTCGAGCGGGCCGTGGAGCTGTACGCCCAGGAGATGGAGACCCGCGGCGTGGTGGTCGCCCGCGAGTACGTGCGCGACCTCCCGGTGGTGTGGGGCGACTCCGAGTCGCTGTACCAGGCCCTGGTGAACCTCGTGCGCAACGCGCTCGACGCGATGCCGTCGGGCGGGCGGCTGACGCTGCGGGCGGGCTGGAGCGACGACGACCACGTCGTGCGGCCCAGCCGACGGCCGGCCATGGGGGCCCGCCGCGTGCGCGTCGAGATCGAGGACGCCGGGGTGGGCATCCCGCCCTCCGACGCCGATCGCGTGTTCAATCCGTTCTTCACCACCAAGGACGGTGGCACCGGTCTGGGCCTGGCCCTGACGCACAAGATCGTCGAGGATCACGGCGGGAGCATCGACTTCCGCGCCGCCGCCGCCGGCGGCACCGTCTTCCGCATCGTGCTGCCGCTCTTCCCCGATCTCCCGGCCGAGCCGGGCCGGCATGGCGACGACCTTCGGTGACGTCGCTCTCTCCGGCGGGTATGCGCGCGTGACGAACCAGCACGTGAGTCTCCCCGAGGCGCTGGCCGAGGCCCAACGCCTCAGCCACGAGCTCGAGCAGGAGCGCGTGCGGGGCCGCCGGCTCGAGGAGGAGCTGCGGGACGCCCGGCGGCTGGAGGCGGTGGGCCGCCTGGCCGGCGGCGTGGCCCACGACTTCAGCAACATCCTGGCGGTCATCACGGGCTATAGCGAGCTGATGCTCAAGCGGATGGACCCGACCGATCCCCTCCGGACGGGCGCGGAGTCGATCCGCAAGGCGGCCGTGTGGGGTCTCAACCTCACCCAGCACATGCTCACCTCCAGCCGGGCGGTGGCGCCGGCCCCGAGCACCCTGGATCTCAACAGCGTCGCGGCCAGCGTGGTCCGTACGCTGCAGCCCCTGCTCGGTGATCGCATCGACGTCGTGCTGCGCCCGGAGCCACAGCTCGGGCGGGTGACCGTCAACGGCGGCCAGCTCGAGCAGGCGCTGATGAACCTGATCCTCAACGCGCGCGACGCGATGCCCGGCGGCGGCCGGGTGACGATCGAGACCACCAACGCCACGCTCGACTCGCATCCGACGGGCCCGCGGCGGGCGGTCGTCGTGCGCGTGACCGACACCGGCTGCGGGATGGACGCCGCCACGCTGTCGCGCGCGTTCGAGCCCTACTTCACGACGAAGCCGCCCGGCCGGGGGACCGGGCTGGGCCTGGCCACGGTGTTTGCCTTCATCACCCAGAGCGGCGGCCACGTCGAGGCCACCAGCGAGGTCGGCCGGGGATCCACCGTCACGATCTACCTGCCGCGTGCGGACGACGCGGGCGAGACGGCCCCGCCGGCGCCGGCCGGGGCCACGACCGTGCTGGTCGTGGAGCCGGAGGCGGGCGTCCGCGAGCTCATCGGCGAGATCCTCGAGATCCACGGCTACCACGTCCTGAGCGCACGCGATCTCGACGAGGCGCTGGCCGTGAGCGTGCGTCATGAGGGCCCGGTCGCCCTGGTCATCGCCGATCTGCTGTCGCCGGGTGTGAGCGCCGACGGGTTCCTGCAGCGCCTGGGGCCGGACCGCGTGGGGGCCCGCGTCATCTACCTCTCCGGCGACCTGGAGGACACCGTCGAGGAGGCGCGCGGGCTGCCGGCCGGGCGGGCCTACCTGCACAAGCCGTTCACCGTCGACGCCCTCGTCCACCGGGTGCACGAGATGCTCGGCGGCTGAGCGCCGCCGCCGGCGCTACTGGTTCAGGCGCCGGCGAAGGAAGCCCAGGAATCCCTGGGGCAGGAAGATGACCATCAGCGTGAAGATGATGCCGACCGGAATCAGGTAGTACTCGAAGTAGCGCGACAGCCCCTCGCGCAGGACCAGGAAGAAGGCGGCGCCCACGATCGGCCCCACCAGGGTTCCCACCCCGCCCATGACGTTGAAGATCACGACCTCGCCCGAGACGAGGAAGAACACGAAGTCGGGGGCGGCAAACTTGTTCTGAATCGCGTAGAGCACGCCGGCCAGGCCGGCGAAGAGCCCGGAGAGCATGACCGCCACGATCTTGTAGCGCTCGACCGCGTAGCCGATGGCCCGGGTGCGCGGCTCGTTCTCGCGGATCGATTGCAGCACCATCCCGAAGGGCGAGCGGGTGATCCGGCGCAGCAGCAGGTACGACAGCGCCACCACCGCCACGACGAACCAGTGCAGCCGCGCCGGCGTGAAGTCGACCGCGCCGAGGCCGGGCAGCCCCAGGGGGGGCTGGCGGAAGGTGAGGCCGTTCTCCCCGCCGGTGACCGCCGTCCAGGTGAAGATGATCACGTAGAAGATCTGCGAGAACACGAGCGTCGTGATGGAGAAGTAGATGTCGCGCAGCCGCGTGGAGAAGTAGGCGACGAAGGCCGCGACCAGCCCGGCGCCCACCAGGCCGTAGAGGATGGCCAGGCCCAGGCTGGGTGGCCGCACGGTCAGCAGGGCGGCGGCGGCGCCGTACATGCCGACGCCGAAGAACGCGGAGTGTCCGAACGAGAGCATCCCCGTGTAGCCGATGAGGATGTCCGACGACATCGCCAGCAGGCCCCAGATCAGGATCTCGGTGGCGAAGCGCAGCCAGAACGGCGGCAGCACCAGCGGGGCGGCCACGAGCAATCCCCCGACGATCGCGACGCCGATCCAGTACGGCCGGTCCAAGCCAGCGGCGGTCGCCGTCATTTGGGGGTCGGAACGAACAGGCCGGTGGGGCGGAAGAGCAGCGTCAGGATCAGCGCGACGAAGGAGACGATCACGGCCTGGGCCGGGCTGACGAACAGCGAGGCGTAGGCCTCCAGCAGGCTGATGAAGATCGAGGCCAGGATCGAGCCGCCCAGGTTGCCCATCCCGCCCACGACCACGACGATGAACGCGCGCAGCGTGAAGTCCGACCCCATGGTCTGGGTCACCCCGCCGAGCGGCCCGAACAGCACGCCGCTGGCCGCGGCCATGGCGGCGCCGATCGCGAACACCGTCGTGTGCACCCAGGGGACGGGGATGCCCATCGCGGCCGCCATGACCCGGTCCTGCGTCGTCGCACGGATCCAGATCCCGTAGGTTCCGCGCTTGAGGAAGAGCCACAGCGCCCCGATCATGGCGCCGGCCAGGACCGCGGTGGCGACCCGGTACCACGGGTACTGCAGGTAGAACAGATCGAAGTGGCCGGTGATCGGCTCCTGGAGATTGCGGGCCGACGGCCCCCACTGCCACAGCGCGTACTTCTGCAGCACCAGCGACACGCCGAAGGTCGCCAGGATCGTCGTGAGCGGATCGCGCCCCAGCAGCGGGCGCAGCGTGCTGATCTGCAGCGCCGCGCCGAAGACGGCGACGACGACGGCGGCGGTCAGCAGAGCGATCCAGAAGTTGCCGGTGGTCGCCATGGTGCTGGCGCCGACGAAGCCCCCCAGCATCACGAGGTCGCCGTGGGCGAAGTTGACGACGTCCATGATGCCGAAGATCAGCGTGAGCCCGGAGGCGACCAGCGCCAGGATCATGCCGTTGACGAGCCCGTTCACCGTCTGCACGAGGATCTGCTCGAAGGCCACGCTCACACTCCCAGGTACTGGTGGATCATCGCGGGGTCGGTCCGGAGGTCGGCGGCCGGGGCGTGGTGTCGCACCACCCCCTTCTCCATGATGTAGATCCGGGCGCTGACCGCGAGCGTGAGCGGCACGTTCTGCTCGACGAGGAGGATGGCCACCCCCTCGTGGTGGAGCACGCCGATGATGTCGCGGATCTGCGAGACCATGCGCGGCATCAGCCCCTCGGTGGGCTCGTCGAGCAGGATGATCCTGGGCTCCAGCATCATGGCCCGGGCGATGGCCAGCATCTGCTGCTCGCCGCCCGACAGCGTGCCGCCGGCCTGGTGGCGCCGCTCGCGCAGCACCGGGAAGGCGCCGTAGACCTTGTCGAGCAGCTTCTGGCGGCGCGCGTCGTCCATGCCGGCGCGGTCGAGACCCGTCCGGAGATTCTCCAGCACCGTGAGCAGGCGGAAGATGCGCCGGTCCTCCGGCACCCAGGCGATGCCGAGCCGGGCCAGGCGGTGGGGCGCCAGCCCCGTGATGTCGCGCCCGTCGAACGTCACCCGTCCGCGCTCCGGCCGGGCCAGGCCCATCACGCTCTTGAGCGTCGTCGACTTGCCCACGCCGTTGCGACCGAGCAGGCCGACCACCTCGCCGGGCCCGACCTGCAGGCTCACCCCGTGCAGGATGTGCGACTTGCCGTAGTAGGCGTGGACGTCGCTGAGGCTCAGCATCAGGTCTTGAGGTAGACCTCCTGCACCCGCGGGTTGGCCTGGATCTCGGCCGGCGTGCCCTCGGCCAGGACCTCGCCGTAGTGCAGCACGGTGATCGTCCGCGCCAGCCCCATCACCACCTCCATGTCGTGCTCGACGATCAGGATGGTGAGGTCGGTGGCGATGCGGCGCACCAGCTCGACGGTGGCGTGCGTCTCCGCCACGCTCATGCCGGCGGTGGGCTCGTCCAGGCACAGCAGCTTGGGCTCGGTGGCCAGCGCGATGCCGATCTCGAGGTTGCGCTGCTCGCCGTGCGAGAGGTTGGCGGCCAGCTCCTCCTCCTTGTCGGCCAGGCCGACCGAGGCTAGCACGGCGCGGGCCCGGTCCATCACGTCGGTGTAGGCCCGATGGTGACGGAGCAGGCTCCAGGCGTGGCGGCGCGACTGGGCGGCGATGCGCACGTTCTCCAGCACGGTGGCGCCCGGCAGGATGTTGGTGATCTGGTAGGAGCGGGCCAGCGACTTGCGGGAGATGCGATCGGGCGGCAGGCCGGTGATGTCCTCGCCGTCGAAGACGATGCGGCCGCTGCTCGGGCGGATCACGCCGGTCAGGCAGTTGAAGAAGGTCGACTTCCCGGCGCCGTTGGGACCGATGACGGCGCGGATCTCGCCGCGCGCCACGGCCAGGGTGACCCCGTTGAGCGCGGTGAGGCCGCCGAAGCGGACCGTCAGCCCCTCGGTGCGGAGGATGGGAGCGGCGGCGCCCCCGTCATCGGTGACGGGAGCGCCGCCGGAGATGGCGACCGCGGACACGCTCAGGCGAACTTGCAGCCGACCGGTGGCACGACCGTCTTGTCCTTGGGGATGACGTCGACGATCTTGTACTTGCCGCCCTGGATCTGGAACATGAACTCGCGCAGGAAGGCCTGGTGGTCTTCCTTGCGGAGCGTCTTGTCGCCCTGCGGGAAGTCGTCACCCTCCTTCATCTCCAGCCCTTCGAGGGCCTCGATGAGCTTCAGGGTGTCTTCCTTGCCGCGGAAGCCGGACTTCGTCATTCCGATCCTGAGGGCGTTCACCGCCTCGTAGTTCGACTGCACGTAGCGGTCCGGGAGCGGGCCCGTGGGGTCGATCTCCTTCAGCCGCTTGCTGGCCTCCTCGAGGAAGTGCTTGTGGTGCGGCGTGTTCAGGACGCCCTCGAGGATGGGGATGTAACGGTCGATGCCCACGAACCCCTCGGCCTTGGCCCCCATCGCCGGCAGGTTGGTGGACACCGCGATCGCGCCGTCACCGGCCATCTTGTACTTCTTCGACAGCCCGAGATCGAAGCTCTGCGTCACGAACGCGATGCCCTGGGGGCCGAAGAAGATGCCGAAGATGGCGTCGAACTGGCCGGTGATCTTCGACAGGAACGGCGTCAGCTCGGTGGTGCCGAGCGGGATGCCGAGGGTGCCGACGACCTCGCCGCCGTTCTTCTTGATCTCGGCCGTGAACGCGTCCTTGGTGGACTGGCCCCAGGCGTAGTCGGCGTAGGAGATGAACCACTTCTTGCCCATCTTGTTGACCAGGTACGGGGCCGCCGCCACCGCCTGGGCCGGGGCGTAGTCGAACGGCCGGAACACGTAGCGGCTGCACTTGGACTGGGTGATCGTCGTGTCCAGGCACACGCCGATCATGTAGACGGTCTTGGCCTCCTCGAAGACGGGCATGCAGGCCAGGCACACGTTGGAGAGGTAGCCGCCCTCCACGATGTCGACCTTGTCCTCGAGCGTGAGCTTCTCGGCCTTGCGGCGCCCGATGTCGGGCTTGGATTCGTAGTCGACGACGATCGGCTCGAGCGGCCGGCCGTTGACGCCGCCGCTCTTGTTGATGCGATCGACCGCCATCATCGTGCCCACCAGCGCCGTCTTGCCGCCGGCCGCGGCGGTGCCGGTCAGCGGCTGCATCACGCCGAGCTTGTACGGCTTGGCTTGCCCGAACGCCGCGCGCCAGGGCGCCGGGACCAGCATCGTCGCGCCGAGCGCGCCGGCCGCCGCCGCGCCGAGGCCGAGGAAGCTCCGGCGCGTCGTCTTGCCGCTCCACCACAGGGTCCTTGTCCAGGCTTCGTCCTGCCACCGTTCAGTCATGAATGACCTCCTGCGTTGCCCGCGAATCGGGCAGGGTCGGGGAGAAAAGGGTGCCCCTACTTATCACCAACTGGTCAGACCATGCAAGCGTTGCTCATACGGCGCTTTGCCGGTCGGGGCCCCGGCAAGGCCGCTCCAGGTGGAGGTCTTAGCGGGGCAGCAGTCCGGACTCGACCAGGGCGCGCCGGATGGCCTCACGCTCGGCGGCCGGCACCGGGGTGAGGGGCGGGCGCACGTGGGCGGCCGGGATGCGGCCGAGCAGCACGAGCGCTTCCTTCATCCGGTTGTGCATGTCCACGAAGGGCGGGGCGTAGAACACGCGCACCAGCGGGTCGAGCCGGTCGTTGATCCGCCGGGCGCCGTCGAGGTCGCCCTTGCTGCACGCCTCGAACAGCTCGGCCTGCAGATCGGCGGCGACGCTGCCCATCCCCGAAATGGCGCCGTCGGCGCCCAGCAGGAAGCTGGCCATCAGCGACATCGTGAACGACGACAGCACCGCGACGGGCCGCCCGGTGGCGCGGAGCGCGCGCAGGTTGCGCTCGAAGGCCACGATCTCGTTGGACCAGTCCTTCACGCCGGCCACCTGGGGGATCTCGGCCAGCCGGGCCAGCGTCTGGGGCGCGTAGCCGATGCCCGAGGCCGGCGGATACTCGAACACGATGATCGGCAGCCCCACCGTCGCCACCTCGGTGAAGTGGCGCACGGCCATGTCGGGCTTGAGCTGCGCGCCCCACATGAACAGCGTCGGCGGGAAGACCAGCACGCCGGCGGCGCCCGCGGCCTTGGCGTCATGCGTCAGCTCGACGGCCTCGGCGGTGCCGTCCGAGTAGACCCCGGCCACGACGGGGCAGCGGCCGGCGATCTCGTCGAGCGCCACGGCCAGCGAGCGCCGGCGCTCCTCACGGCTGAGCGAGGACACCTCGCCGGCGTGGCCGTTGACGACGAGGCCGGTGACGCCGCGGGTGTCGGCCAGCCAGCGCAGGTGCCGGCGATAGGCCGGCTCATCGATGGACAGATCGGCCCTGAACGGCAGGATGTTGGCCGGCATCACACCTGAGAACCGCAGCGGCTCGCGCATCGTCGTCTCCTCTACCAGGTCGAGATGGTCTCCAGGACTTCCTTGGATTGTACGACGCGGCCGAAGGCCCGGCTCACGATGTCCAGCGTGGCCCGCTGGATGTCCGGCCACAGCGTCGCCACGCCGTCCTCCACGACGCTGATCCGATACTCGCGGTTGAAGGCGCCGACCACGGTCGAGAGTACGCAGATGTCGGTCATGGTGCCGGTGATCACCAGGGACGTCACCCCGCGGGCTCGCAGGGCACCGTCCAGCTCGGTGCCGGCGAACGCGTCGTACCAGCGCTTGCGGACGACCAGCTCGTCCGAGCGCGGCGTGAGCGCGTCGATCGTGCGTGCGCTCGCATCGCCCTCCAGGCACGACGAGGACGGCAAGCCAGCACCGCGCGGCGCGCCCGGCATCGCGGGTCGGTGCTCGGGACGCAGCTCGCCGACCAGGATGGGCACGTTCGGCGAGTAGGTGAGCTCGGTGAACGCGACGGGCAGGCGCCGGGCGCGGAAGGCCTCGAGCAGCGTGCGGATCGCCGGCACGATCTCGCGGGCCGGCGGCACCTCCATCGCCTGGCCAGGCTCGACGAAGCCGCGCTGCATGTCGACGATCAGCAGGGCGGTGCGACCGGGCTCCAGGCGGAGCACGCGGGCCAGGGTGTCCGCGCGATCAATCATCGTGCCGCCGCCACCCCGGCGTCCTGCAGCAGGTCGACGTACGCGCGGCTCACGAGCTGGCTCTGCCCGATGCCGAGCGCGGCCATCAGGCGGTGCGCCTCGGCCACGCCGTCCTCGGCGGGCTCGCCGTCGCGCAGCACGACCTCCAGCTCGACGAACGCACCCAGCCCCTCGACTTCGTCCAGGTGCACGCGCGTGCGGTCCACCATCCGGACGGTCCGGCGCTTGCGCACGATCCCGATGATCCCGCACGCCGCGCCCAGGGCGTCGCGCAGGCGATCGGGCTCGGCGGTCGGCACCAGCACGTAGTGGGAGGTCCTGGGACCGGCGGCGTCCGGCCGCTCGTAGTGGATCAGCTCGCCCGCGGTCGCCGAGAGCTTGCGCAGCTTCAGGCGTCCGTGGGCGCAGCGGAAGAACGTGTCCTCCTGCGCCAGCCGCACGGGCGCGGCGGGCGAGAGCGCCGCCAGTGCGGCGTCGATCGCCGCAAAGTCCGGCACGGCGGCCTTGATCTCGACGTTGCGCGCCATCGTTACCTGGTCGAGGCGATCACCGGTGGCGCAGCGTCGCCGTGGCGACGGAACCCGCGGCGGCCAGCAGTGCGGTACCGGAGGCGCCGTCGAGGACGCGGCTGCCCACGGTGCCGCGGAACCACCGGCTGGCCTGGGAGGCCAGGAGCGAGTAGCCGAGCAGCACCGGATACTCCATCGACGTCGCCACGAGCCCCAGCACGGCGATCCGCAGCGGCGCCCCCTCCGCGTTGCCCGCGAACACCGGCAGCAGCGTGCAGAAGTAGAGGACCGACTTCGGATTGGCGCCCTGCAGCACGAAGCCCTGGCGGAAGAGCGTGAGCGATCGGGCCCGCAGCGTCGGCGCCGGCCGCGGGGCGCCGGCCCGGAACGCCGAGCGCAGCGCCTTGAGGCCGAGCCAGCCCAGGTAGGAGACCCCGCACCACTTGATGACCTCGAACAGCGAGGGCGCGACCAGGATGACCGCGCCCAGGCCCAGGACGGACAGCGCGCAGTACATCGCGTTGGCCGCGAAGATGCCCACGATGCTGGCCTGCGAGGCCCTCCAGCCGTTGCTCATCGAGTGCCCGATCACCTGCATCACGGCCGGTCCCGGCGTGATGTTCATCAGGAACGTCGTCGTCGCGAACGCCACCAGCGATGCCGCGCCGAGCTCGTGCATGGTCATCGTCCGGACCGGCCTCCGTCGGCGAGGATCGCCCAGCGCTCGTGATCGCGCCAGCGGCCTCGGATCTTGAGGTATCGCGGCGAGTATCCCTCGCGGCGGAAGCCGAGGCGCCGGACCAGCCGGCGTGACGCGAGGTTGCCGGGCTGCACATTCGCCTCCAGCCGATGCAGGCCGAGCCGGCGGAAAGCCATGGCGACGACGAGCGCCACGCCCTCGGTCATGAGGCCCTGCCGCGCGTGCGGCGTGAACGCATAGTAGCCGAGATAGGCGCTACGGAACGTGCCACGGACGATCTCGCTGACGTTCACGACGCCGACCAGCTCCCGCGAGCCGCGGCGGCAGACGAGGTAGCCGACGTGCGTCGGCCGCCGCAGCCGCCGCAGGTGGGCGCGGTAGGCGGCCGTCGTCGCGGGGGGCGAGACCCACGGCGTGTGGAGCCGGCGACTGCGATGGACGGCCGCGAGGAACGCCGGCTCCCACCGCGCCGACGGCGCGACCAGCCGCACGCGGGACGCCACGCTCACCGGGCAGCGTCTCCGGGATCAGCCCGTGCGCGACGAGGAACGCGATGACCTGGCGGCGGGCGTCGGCGGTGGCATCCGCGTCGTAGCCGAGCCGCATGCCGAGTAGCGTGCGGTCGGGCAGGCGCATGTCGAACGTGTGCGGACCTTTCGGGTACACGATCAGCTTCAGCTCCGGCGCCGAGCCCGGCGGCGCGGCTTTTATCTGCTCGCAGAACCGGGCGGGGGACACCGTGTCGGCGTTCCCGCTGAGCACGAGCAGGGGCGCATAGAACGTGCTGGCGACGTCAGACTGGCAGTCTGGGTAGAGTGCGATCCCCGCCACGAACGGCTCGGGATGGCTGAGCGTGGTGCGCAGCGCGGCCAGCACCGTGCGGCCGCCGTTGGACATCCCCATGACGGCCACGCGCCGGCCGTCGGCCCAGGGCTGCGTCGCCAGCCAGGCCCGCGCGCTGTAGGCGTCGTCGGCGCGCCGGACCGCCCACGCCGCGACGCCGCTGGTGCAGACCTGGTCCACGCCCCGCGGAGCGAAGCTGTCGACCACGGCGGTGCCGACGTGCCGGCACGCCACGGGACCTGGACCGTGGACTGAGCCGAGGCGCCGGCCGCGACGAGGGCGGCGCCGACCACCGCCGCGGCCATGAGTCCGCGCGCGCGGCGATTCACCTCACGCGACCCGGCGCGGCGGATACACGGCCACGGCCGAGCCCTCGGCGATCGAGGCGGAGACCGGCGGTCGCGCCAGCGCCCCGGCGAACGCCGCGCCGTACAGCTCGACGACGTCGGCAGCGAGGAGCGGATCCTCCACCGCCCACACGCGCCACACCGGATGGGTGACCTCGTACTCGATCGTCGAGCCATCGCGCTGGCGCGTGTAGCCCCAGTAGTGCTCGGTGATGAACGCCGCCTCCGAACCCGGCGCCGGAACGGCCGGCGCGCCGGCCGCCGTGGCCGCCAGGCGCTGCCAGGTCGCGTGCGTGCGCCACTCGTAGGTGATCCGCCCCGGGGCGTCGACCGGCGCCGCGGGGGCGATGCTGCGCATCGGAACCGCTTGGTACGGCTCGTTGTACGCCCAGCGGGCCAAGCTGGCGATGGCCGCGCGCGGCACCAGCTCGCGCACGAAGACCACGCCCCGGCGGGCGGGTCCGTCGGGCACCTCGCGCCGGACGTAGAAGCGCAGGTTCACCTCCTCGAAGCTCCGGTGGAACGGGACGGCCACGCCGCGTAGCCGCGTGTCGAGGAAGCGAAAGCCGACGACGCTGACGAGCGCCCGGCCGTGCCACAGATCGAGTGTGGTGCCGCGGGGAACGAGCGGGGCGAGTGCCGAGATGTCGGCCTCGTAGTTCAGCATCACGAGATAGCGCCACTCGGCGGTGAGAAACGGTCGCCGGGCGTGAAGGGGCTCCGCCCGTGTCACCCGACGTATGTGGCACCTCCCCGCGATTGATCGACGCAGCATAGCCAGCGGGGCGGGTCAGCGCAACGCGTCGATCTTGCGCTGCAGGAACCAGCAGAACCAGCCGCGGTAGCGTTCTTGTAGATCCGGTTTCATCCAGTCCTTGCCGGTCACGGTGCCGCGGCAGCGCGGGCTCCCGCAGCGGCAGTCCAGCGTGTAGTCCCCGTCGTCGGTCGTCGCCCAGTCGATCGTCAGCTCCTCGCCGGCGGCGCCGTCCCGCATCGCCATCAGGACGATCTGGCCCTGGATCGCCAGGTTGGGATCGCAGGAGTGGTTCGTGTACAGCATGCCACCGTGCCGCTGTTCGGTCCGCACGGGGGCGATGACCAGGTCCTCGGCGATCTGGATCTCGGCCGGGCCGAGCTCCGGCTCCAGCGTGGCCCACTGGGCGGCGGTGAGCACGTGGCCGCCCTTGACCGCCACGATCTCGCCGCGGGCAATCGGCTGCCGTGCGAACAGGCCCCGGCCCTGGATGGGGCTGTCCCGCACCTCGGTCTTCGGCGATCGATACGTCAGGTCGGTCATCGGGCGAGCCGCGGGCTCTCAGCCGTGCGCCGCCGTGCGGAATCGCCGGGGGTCCTGGGTGCGGATGTACGTGATCGGCGGCGTGTGCTTCTTGAAGCGTGTGCGCATCTCGGGCCCGAGCTTGCGAAACGCCTCGACGGAGAGCGTGACCCCGGACGCGTCGAGCCCGGCCGCGACGTTGACGGTCTTGCCGATGACGTCCGGGTGCTTGTCGCCCGCCGCGCCGAACGGCCCCGCGACGACGGTGCCGAAGTGGGCCTTGACGATCGGGCGACATTCCCAGCCCCGCCGAGCCATGAGCTCGTCGACGGAGTCCTTGAGGGCCAGGAGCGTCTCGACCCCGCGATCGACCGCACTGGCGGGGAAGGCGAGCAGCGCCGCATCGCCCACGAACTTGACCACGGTGCCTCCGCCGGCCTCGACCGCCGCGGCCACGTGCTCGTAGAAGGCGTCGATGGCCTCGGCCAGCTCGAGATCGTCCGAGCGCTGGCTCTGGGCGGCGAAGCGGGTGAGGTCGACGAACGCGATGAGGAGCGGGACTTCCGAGCGGGTCTCAGCCATGGCACCCTCCACGTGTGGTCGTCTGACGTCGGCCCGAGAGTCCGACCGTGCCGGGGAGTGAGCGCAGGCCCGCGTGTCCTGCAATGCCGGAATCCTAGCAGAGGCGCGTGGAAGCGTCGAGGGCCCGGCGGGCCACCCGCAGGTCGGAGAAGCGCGACGTCTTGCCGGCGATCTCCTGCGTCCGCTCGGCTCCCTTGCCCAGCAGCACCACGACGTCGCCGGCGGCGGCCTCGCCGATCGCCTCGTGGATGGCCCGCGCCCGGTCGAGCTCGACGCGGACGTTGCGACGACGCGATGCGGGAATGCCGCGGAGGATGGCCCGGGCGATCGACCGGGGATCCTCGGTGCGCGGGTTGTCGCTGGTCACGATGATCGAGTCGGCCCGGCGCGCGGCCGCGGCGCCCATGAGCGGCCGCTTGCCCTTGTAGCAGTCACCGCCACAGCCGAAGACCGCGTGAACGCGGCCGCGCGGGCGCAGGTCACGCGCCGCGGCCAGCGCGGCGCCGACGCTCTCCGGCGTGTGGGCGTAGTCGACCACGACCGCGGGCCGGCCGGCCGGCCCCATGCCGACGATCGTGAATCGTCCCGGCGGCGGCACCAGCGCGCCGGCCGCCGCCACGGTGCGGCGGGGGTCGCCGCCGAGGGCGACGGCGCAGGCGAGCGCGGCCAGGACGTTGGCCACGTTGAAGTCGCCGTGCAAGCGCGTACGGCAGGGCAGGGAACGCCCGGCCAGCCCGTGGACCGTGAACGACGTGCCGCGATCAGCGTGCCTCACGCCGGTGGCCCACACCCGGGATGGTCCGGTCCCGGTCCGAGCGCGGAGACTGTACGGCGTCGCGCGCACCCCTGGCCCAAGGCCACGCTGGAAATCGCCGGCGCGGGCGTCGTCCGCGTTCACGATCGCCACCGGCGCGGGACTCGCCGGTCGCGCGCGGAGATCGCGGAACATGCGTCGCTTTACCGCCACGTAGTTGCGGACGTTGCCGTGATCGGAGATGTGGTCGGTGCCGATGTTCGTCAGCACGGAGGCGTCGAGGTCGAGCCCGCGGTGCACGTTCCAGCGCAGCGCAAAGGAGCACAGCTCCACCACCAAGCATTCGATGCCGGCCCGACGGCACCGGCGCACGAAGGCGGCGAAGTCCGCGAAGTGCTCGCACACGGCCACCGACCGCGTGCCGATCCGGGCGGATTCACTGCTGGAGACGGCCGTGCGCAGGCCGCGGGCGGCCATCAGCTGCCCGATGAATTCGGTGGTGGAGGTCTTGCCCTTGGTCCCAGTGACGCCGATGGTGAGGACACCGGTCAGATCGTGCCGCATGGCCTCGAGGGCGCGCGCCAGCACGAGGGGGTCAGGCGTCACACGGCCGGACGGCACGGGTGGCGCCTGACCTTACATCGTCACGCCCGCATCTTGATGGCGCTCATCCCACCCTTCACCGAGCCGCCCTTGACCGACTTCACCGCGAGATCCCGAGTCTTCTTCTTGCCCTTCGTGCTCTTCTTCTTCATCCCCGGCCTCCTTGAGGTGTCGCCCGGCGCTCGTCGCCGCCGGGCGGATGACCACGATACCCGGCCGCCGCCTCGCCGGGCAAGGAGAAGTCGCTGTTGTCCCCTCAGCCGGGCTTTCGGGCCAGGGCCGCGACGTGCGTGAACGCCCAGAACGCGTCGGGATGCACCGCCCAGGCCCGGAAGGCCGCCGCCATGGCCTCGAGATCCTCGCGGGTGGCGAACCCGTACTCGACCGCGCGGCCGCCCATGGGCGAGGTCAGGAGGCGCTCGGCGTAGGACTCTCCCCACTCGATCGTCTCGCCGGGCGTGGCGTAGCACCACACGGAGGCCGTGACCTGCAGGTCGGCGACGCCCGCGGCGTTGAAGAGCGCCCGGAGGTGGCGCCCCATGCGGGGCTCGCCGCCGTTCCGGTACCAGGTCTTGAAGTGAGTCTCGACGAACCGGTCGAGCCACGGGTCGGGCGGCCAGTAGGAGACGGTGCCCCAGTCGACGTCGCGCACGGCCACGAGGCCGCCGGGCCGCACCACGCGGAGCATCTCGCCCAGCGCCGCGGCCGGCTCGCGCAGGTGCTGGACGACCTGGTGCGCGTAGGCGACGTCGAACGACCCGTCGGGGAACGGCAGCTCGTACACGCTGCCCTCCTCGTACCGGAGGTTGCCCAGCCCCCGGGCTACCGCCTCGGCGCGCGCCGCGGCCAGCGTCTCGCCGGAGAGGTCGACGCCGACCACCTCGCCGGGGGCCAGGCGCTCCGCGAGCCCGCGGGTGATGCTGCCCGGGCCGCAGCCGACGTCGACCAGGCGCATCCCGGGCCGCAGCTCGGGCAGGAGGAACGCCGCCGCCTCCTCGGCGGTCCGCCGCCCGTGCTGGCGGACCGTGGCGGGCGCATGCCCGTGCGTGTACGTCTCATGCCTCAACGGCTCGCTCGACACGATCTCGTTCCTCCGGCGCGCGAAGTCGCCGGCCCGAGGCCGGCGCGAGGGTTCAGGATACCGCCACGGGCCAGGCCGCGTGGCGCGCCGGGCGACCTAACGAATCTTCCACGAGGCTCTCGTCAAGTCCTTGCAGCGATGAGCGATGGCTTCGGACAAGGGTCTGAGATCGGGTCTCGGTTGCTCCTCGACCGCCGCTCTGAGCTTCGCAACGGCATTCGCGACGTCGCGGTTGTCGAAGATCGCCAGAGACCCCCAAAACACGCGATCCAGCGCGTTGATCGCGGCCGGAAGGTCCTTCGATTCAGCCGTGACCACGCGGGCGGCGGCTTCCACGGCGCCGATACATGCCACCAGCTGCTTCTCGAGGTAGGGTTTCTTGGCCTCGAGCTCCGCTGTGCGAAGAGACAGGAAATAGCCGACGGTGACCGGAACCACGAACGCGGTCGCCGCGATGGGTCATGTCCCCTTGACCTCCGTCCGCGCCCACGACTCGTACAGCTTGATGATGGCCGCGAAGTCGCTCTGGCCCTCGCCCAGCGCGGCGCAGGCGTTGTAGAGCTGGTGCAGCAGGCTCGTCGCCGGCACCGGGACGTCGTGGCTGCGGGCCATGTCCACGGCCAGGCCGAGGTCCTTGCGAGCGAGATCCACCGTGAAGCCGGGCGCAAAGTTGCGCGCCAGGATGTTGGGGAACCGCTTCTCGAAGTGGTACGAGCGGCCGGCGCTCGTACGGAGGATCTCGAACAGCCGCTGCGGCTCCATCCCCGCCCGGACGCCGAGCACGAACGCCTCGGCGGCGACCAGCACGTTGCCCATCGACATGACGTTGTTGACCAGCTTGACGACGCTGCCGGCGCCGGAAGGCCCCGCGTAGTGAATGGACGGGCCCAGCACGGCCAGCACATCCCTGACCCGGTCGAACGCCTCGCGGTCGCCACCGACGATGATGACGAGCGCGCCGGTCTCCGCCTCTCGCCAGCCACCGCTCACCGGCGCGTCGAGGTACTGGACACCGCGAGCCTCGGCGGCCGCGCCGACCGCGCGGCTCGTCTCCGGGTCCACCGTGCTCGTGTCCACGAGGACCACGCCCGGCCGCACGCCCTCGAGCACGCCGTCGGGCCCGAGGTAGACCGACCGCACCGTTGCCGGCAGCGGCAGGCTCGTGAAGACGACGTCGCTCCGCTGCGCCACCTCCTTCGGCGTGGCGCAGGCGGCAGCGCCGGCGGCGGCCAGCGCGCCGACCTTGGCCCGGTCGACGTCGTGCACGGCGAGGGAGTGACCCGCACGCGCCAAGGTCCCGGCCATGCGACCGCCCATGACGCCGAGGCCGATGAAACCGATCCGCGCCCGCTCGCTCATCGCGTGGTCTCCGATCAGGTGGTGTCGCCGCTCAGGCGAGCAGCGGCGCCATCTTGCCCGCGTCCGTCACATATTCCAGATCTTCCACCATCGACACGAAGCGCTCGAGGCGCTCGCGGGTGAGCGGCCGCACGGCGGCGCCCGCCGCCGTCACGAAGCGCTCGACGCAGTCGCCCAGCGTGAAGGGCTTGCTCGGATGGCCCTTCACGAAGGGCTCGCACCCCGCGATCACCCGCCCGTCGGTGGTCTCGATCCGCACGTCCATGGGCGGGTAGAGCATCGGCAGCGCGTCCTTGGCCGGGTCGATGCGCGTCTCCACCCGGGCGGCCAGCGCCAGCAGCCCGGCGTCGCGGATCGCCTCGTCCGTGAACTCCTCCAGCGTTACCTGCCGCCGGGCGATGGCCGCGGCCACCGTGAACGGGATGCTGAACTTCGCCGCCCCCGGCGTCGCCGGCGCCGTCTTCGGGGCGCCCGTCGCGTCGAAGCCGCACTGGGTGGCGCCCATCGTGTTGGTCGCCACCGTCACGCGCCGCACCTGCTCGGGCATGATGCCGTGCGCCTGGACCAGCTCGAGCGTCGTGGCGATCGCGTGATGCGTGGACTTGCAGGTCGGGTAGGGCTTGAGGCTGTTGTTGACGATCTCGTTCCGCTCGCCGAGATCACCCAGCAGCGCCTCCTCGTCGTAGTCGCCCCGGAAATAGAGCCGATAGAGCCCGAACTCGCCTAGCAGCGGATTGCGCGGCCCCTGGAATCCCTCGCGCGCCATGTCGATGGCCAAGATGCCGGCCGCCGCCGCGTTGCCGGCCGGGGTCCACAGGCTCCACGCGCCCTCGACCGTCGGCTGCACGTTGCCGCTGCACGACGCGTAGGCCAGGCCGATGGCGTCGAGCATTCGCTCCTCGTCGAGCCCGAGGAGCCGCGAGCCCATGGCCGCCACGCTCATGGGGGCCAGCGTCTCGGCCATCCATCCGATCGCCTTGGACTTGCCGGCGCCCATCCGGAGGCGGCAGAGCATGTCCACGCCCAGCGCGATGCCGAGCGCCAGCTCGCGCCCGCTCACCGGCGCGCCCTCGGCGAGCGCGAGTGCGGCGGGCACCATGCAGACGCCGACGTGGCCGCCGCCACTCTCGTGCGTGCCGTCCAGCTCGCAGCAGCGGGCCATCACCCCGTTGGCGAGCGCCGCCATCGGGGTCGCCACCCGACCACCGTGGGCCAGCAGCGTGCTGCCCGTGCCGCCGCCGTACCGCTGCGCGATCCGCGCGATCCCGCGCCCGGCCTCGCTGGAGCTGCCGGCGAGCGCGGCACCCGCGGTGTCGAGCACGGTCATCTTCACCGCCTCGACCACCTGCGGCGAGAGGTCTTCGCACCGCGCCGAGACGAAGTGCGTGACGAACTTCCTGATCGGGTCCATGGCTGGCTCCATCGCCTCGCGCGCCGGGCCTCTCAGCCGCCTCCCCGGGCGGCGCGGACGCAGGACGCCCGTGAGCGGCCGAGGAGGTTCCGGATGACGTGGGTGGCTACGTCGTGAGGACGCGCCGTACGTCGCGGCCCGTCCGGAACGTCACGAAGCGCGGTTCGGCCGGCCCGGGGCTACCGTGCTTCGCGGCAGACTCTATACCCGATCGGCCACTCGGCCAATGGGTCTTCGCCCATGTTCCCGCGGGTTCCCGCAACATGGTTCCCGCAACGTAGACCTCTTGCTGTGGCATCACCGGGCGGCCCTCGTGCCGGATGTCAGGCAGCGCGATCGTCAGCTCACCGTTCCACGAACCGCCCAGGCTCGAGCGGTGAGGGCGATCGTTCCATCGAGTCCTCGCCGCAACGTCGCTTCAAGCTGCCGCGCCAGGATCGCGCGACGATCAGCGTCAAGCGACGCAACGTATGACGGAACGGGACCCGTTCCTCCAAGAAGAGGGCGCCAGTAGTCATCGAAGCTGGCGAATGTCGTGGGGATCTCGATCGGCTCGCAGCGTACGTCGCCAAGGCCGCCGCCGCGGAACAGTACCGTCAGTGCGTCGCGGCGGCAGAGAGGGAATCGGTTGCCTTCGTCGAGGTCTCGGGCCGCGGGATCCACCGCGGCAGCGGCATCCCAGAAGTAGCGCAGGAACTGCATTCCGTCACCGTAGTCCCACACGCACGCGGCCACGGTGGCCTGTGGCGCAGCGACGGACCGCATTTCGTGAACGGCGGCTTCGGAGTCAGGGAAGAAATTCAACGCGAGCAACGAGGTCACGCTGCCGTATCCCCCAGGACGGCGAGGGAGGCTTCCAACTCCAGCGGCGACGAAGGATACCCGGGCATCACGGCTATGTTCTCGAGCGAATTCGACGAGGGGAATGGCTGGATCGCAGCCCACGACAGACGCCGGGTCGGCGTGGCTGCAGATCGCGTGGGCCAGCGATCCCGTACCACACCCAACATCCAGCCAGTGAACACCACGGGGGATCCGCAACCAGGACACGAACTGAGGCGCGAGGCGGCGGCTCCACCGGCCCATGAAGTCCTCGTAGGTTGACCCCGCCGCCCACTGATCCCGAACGTCGGTCATCCCTTGCCTCTTCCCGCGGTCCAACGCGCACGTTGACCGGCCGCGGCGAGCGAATGCGAGCCAGCGGTCCGGTTCAACGTATTGTTAGCCACTTCTCTCGATCCTGTATCCTGCATGGGTCAGTGCCCTCTGGCAGAGCTCAAGAAACGCTGCCAGAGACAAGTCGTTCTTCGCATCGTTCGTTCTCCACCCACAGACCCGGAAGCTTCCTTCCAATGCTTCCGGCGTCACGTGGTCGATCGTCGGCAGCAGCGCAAACCCAGCCTTGTACCCATGGCGTCCGGCCTTGGAGTCCTCATTCCTGTACGTGCTGATGAGCTCCCAACTGAGCGCTTCCCCGGTGTACGCGTCCTTGCCGTCGGACAGGACGACGGCCCCGTGGATTGCCTCCTTGTACAACGCCACGGCACACGTGCGTCCGCGCTTTCGATCACGCTTCAGGTGAGCCATCGCCTTCCGCCGTAACCAGCGTTCGTAGGCGTCCGGCGTGACGACGTCCTTCAGAAATGCTGGCAATGTGTGCTTTCTCGCCACGGTGGCTAACGCTGGGCGTCAGGCGCGACGGGAAGCGGGAGCGCAGCGGACTCTGTACGCCGTCGCCTGCACGCCGTTGTTCGGCCCAGCTCCTGATTTACGATGCAAGACCTGACCCGCTACCTTTCCCGCTCCCCTGCTGTGGCAGCCAGGTTATGAATGTACGGCTTGGCACAATTTCGACTCCAGGGAGGTGCCGGAAGGCGTCGAGCTCTGGGCGTAGGCTTTCGTAGATCTGCCGGGCGCGTACCGCGCGCTGGCGGGCAGCCACTGAGCCGGGCGCACCTGCATCACGATCGGCGTACCGTGCGGGGTCCTCGGCGTACTTGGCGCGATCCCGCGCCAGAGATTGCCGGATAATCTGATGGAAGGACGTATCGACCAAGATTCGTCTGTGCCCATTGGTCAACTCGGGGGCAGTCAGGATGTGGGTGCCCTCGATGATGTACGGCTGGTGGAGCTTGACCGCCTCCTCGACCACATGCCGACGGAGGGCTTGCCACCGGGCATACCGCTGTGGATCCGTCACCCTGTGGAGCCACGGTTCGTCCGGCAGCATCTGCCGGAAGTCTGGATCGTCATCGAGTCGATGCAACGGAACATGCAACTGGTGAGACAGCGCCTTTGCCAGCGTCGACTTACCAGCGCCGCATGCCCCTGTGACAAAGATATGTTGCGCAGCACTGCTCTGCATCTCGCCTGTTTCCTTTGGAACGTATGCCGAACGCTCAGGATAACGTGCGGCGCGAAGCGCCGTCAGGTTCATCCTGTAGTTAGATCGCACGCTTGAACCAGCGACGCCACAGGGCTTTCAGGTCGATCGTGATGCCCCAGAGCCCAGGTCGTAGATTCAAGACCTCGTGCTCCGCCGGTGCCGCACGGCCTTGATGGGTCAAGGCCACGGCGAGATCGGCAATTCCTTTGCTCATCACCTCGACCTTGGACGCGATCTTCACAGGGCTCACGGAGTCGGGGTATCCCCCACCTCGAAGGATCTGATCCGTTCTGGCCATCTCTGCATAGGCCTCGGCGACTAACAGATCCAGGAGGGCCATCGCCTCAGACAGGTACTCGCTCGCGTCAAGGTGACGATCGCGACAGATCTGAATCACCGACTCCAAGGATTGTCGGGCCACGTCGACCATGAACGGCTCGAAGAAGTCCCCCCCAAAGACGAGGCGGGGAGCCCCGTCGAAGACGACAGCGCCCTGATAGCTGATGGCCTTTCCGCTCAAGTAAGTGGTTTTCAGCGCTCTCCGCGAATTCATCATTCGCCAAGCTCCTAGTCGCTCGGCCAAGGGACGCGCCGTCTCCGCCACCCGCTGCTGAATCAGCAGGTAGAGCGGTGTCCTCGGCTCTGGCAGCTGGAGAGTGTCGGGATTCAACACAGCGATCTAACGCTCAGTTGTGGAACTGGATAGCGCGGGCACTTTCGCAAGCTAACAAGAGCGCGCGGGCGATCAGCCAGCGGGAAGCGACCCACCGACGCGAACTTGCAGCTTGGCATGGCTGCGAGGCGTCGCGTTAGGCAGGTCTCGGGTATGGAAATAGCGAGGTCTCGGCTAGGCGACGGCAAGTGTCGTCAGCGCAGGACGGGCAAGATCTCCCTGGCGATGATCTCGACCTGCTCGGCCTGGTACCGGTACGGAATCAAGATGATCCGATCGACCCCCGACGCGACGTGCGCCCGCAGCTGCTCGACGCACTCCTTGGCGCTACCGCGGATCGCGTGCTCGATGGTCGACTCGCTCCACGCGGCCACGTCCCACTCGGTCTGCAGCCACTGGCGCATCGGCGTCTCGGTCTCGGCGCGCGAGGCGCCGACCAGGATGGCGAGCTGGTTGGTGCCGGTCAGCGTCTTGGGATCCCGCCCGGCCTCGCGGGCGAAGCCGATGATCTTCTCCCACCCGCGGCGGTAGCTCTCCGGCGTGTAGAAGTACGTCAGCCAGCCGTCGGCCTTGGTGGCCACGCGCTTGAGGACGGCGTCGACGTAGCCGCCGATGAGGATGGGCGGGCGCGGACGCTGGACCGGCCGCGGGCGCATGACCGCCTCGCGCAGGTTGAACTCGTCGGCCTGCAGCGTCACGCGGTCTTCGGTCCAGAGCCGCGTGAGGATCTCGAAGTTGCGCTCGAACAGGCGGCCACGCTGCTTGAACGGTACGCCGACGGCGTCGAACTCTCGCGCGTACCAGCCGGCGGCCACGCCCAGGATCAGTCGGCCCTTGCTGATGACGTCGAGCGTGCCGATGGCCTTGGCGGCCACCGTGGGGTTGCGCAGCGGCAGCACCAGCACGCCGGTGCCCAGCTTGATCCGCGACGTGCGCGCGGCGAGGGCGGTTAGCGTGCCGACGGCGTCGAGGATCGGGAACGACGGCTCGACGCCGAGGATCACGTGGTCCCACGCCCACAGCGACTCGAAGCCCAGCTCCTCGGCCCGAGCGGCGTAGCGGTACAGCTCGTCGATGTCGGGCGTCTCGCTGGGGCCGACGAAGTTCTTGATGGCCAGGCCGAAGTGGGTCACGGGTCTCCTCGTGAGTACAGGTCAGCCGAGGAAGCGGCGCTCGGGATCGAGCGCGCGCAGCATCGACAGCTCGTCGTCGCTCGGCGGCTCGGTCACAGCGATGGTGGAAGCTTCGCCGAGCTCGAAGCCGGTGTGATCGCGGATCTGCTGGGTGCTGACGCCGGGGTGCGTCGCCTCGATGCGCATGCGGCGCGTGTCGGGCTCGAAGCCGAAGACGCCCAGCGTCGTCACCACCCGCGAGACGCCGCCGAAGAGCAGGCCGGCGCGCCGCCGGGCGCCGTCACCGTCCAGCCAGGCCGGGCTGGTCACGAAGTCCACGCGCGGCACGAACCGCCGCTTCTCGTGCGCCGTCAGGATGATGACCTCGCGGCACAGCGACGCGATGTCGTTCGCTCCGCCGGTGCCGGGCAGCCGCACCTTGGGCTTCCAGTAGTCGCTGCCGACCACGCTGGTGTTGATGTTGCCGTACTGGTCGATCTGGGCGCCGCCCATGAAGCCGTAGTCGAGGAAGCCGCGCTGGGCGAACAGGAACGTGTCGGTGATGCCGGGCAGCATCTGCGCGCGGTGGGCCGCGCGCATCTCGTTGGTCGACACCGGCAGCCGCCCCGGCCGGATCTGCGGCCCGATGATCCCGCCCTCGATCACCATCGTCAGCTTCGGCGCGTGCCGCTGCTGGGCCAGCGCCGCCGCCAGCAGCGGCACGCCGACACCGGCGAACACGGTCGTGTCGTCCTTGAGCTGCCGCGAGCCCATCACCGCGAGCAGCTCCGAGGGCGTGACGCCGGGGCTCATAGCCCGGGCACCAGCTCCTTCGCGGCGTCCTGGGCGGCCTTGAGGCGCTCGCCGCCGAACAGCTCCAGGTAGTCCTCAAACGTCGCCGGCGCGTGGACGTAGCGGGCGAGATAGTCGCCGACTGCCGTCTCCACGCCGCGCGCGTCGATGTCGGCCGTGTACTCCGCGAAGTGCTCGAAGTCCGCGTGGTAGCGCCCCCACATCTCGTGCGGGTAGGCACCGAAGGGCTGCAGCACCAGCGCGTCCACGACGAAGCCGGGGATGACCGTGCGGTCCGGCCGGCGCCGGATCTCGTCCTCGGTCACCAGCTCCTCGGTCGTCACGATCACCGTCGTCGCCGCGCGCGCCATGTCGGCATCCATGTGCGGGTAGCCGTCGATCTGACAATTGCCGAAGCGGTCGGCCCGGCTCACGTGCAGCAGCGCCACGTCGGGGAAGAGCGCCGGGACGGCGGCCAGCGTCTCGCCCGTGTACGGGTCCTGGATCGTCTTCATGCCGCCCACGGCCATGAGGTCCGAGCCCAGCATCGTCAGCGCGGGCAGGAAGGGCACGCCCATCCCGGCCGCGCGGAAGCGCAGGCCGAAGGCCAGGTGGCTCCACTCCTCCATCGCCACATTGCCGGTCTCCACGTAGTGGCGCATCACCTTGGACACGCCCCACGGCAGGCCGATCGACATCCACGCGGTGACGACGCGCTGGGCGGCGCCGGCAGCCATCATCAGCTCGCCCTCGGTGCACATGAGGTTGCGGCAGAGCGTGAGGCCGGTGCGGCGCTGCCGGAGGACCTCGCGCACCAGGGCCAGCGGCGTGCGCGTGAAGAGGCAGCCGCCGGCCACGACGGTGTCGCCGTCCTTCACGCGGCCGGCGGCGTCGTCCAGGCTGGTGAGCTTGTCGCCCGCGGACTTCGCCTTGGCCTCCAGCCTTCGGCGGGCGGCGACGAAGTCGTACTCGATCGGGTTCAGCGCAAGATCTCCCAGCCGGACTGGTAGCGGTCGAGCTCGCGCTGCGTCTTGGGATCCATCGGATGCTCCCGCACGGGGACGTCGACCTTCTTGTCCTCGCCGCACAGCGCGGTGGTGAAGTACCGCTGGCCGGTGTCGTTGGCCATCGTCACGATCGAGGCCAGTTCCGGATGGCGGGCGGCCAGCTTGAGCGCGGCGGCCACGTTGCAGCCGGTGGAGATGCCGCAGAAGAGGCCCTCCTCGGCGGCCAGGCGGCGGGCCATCACCAGGCTCTCGTCGGTCGTCGTGGTGATGACGCCGGAGATCTGGGAGACGTCGAGGTTGTCGGGGATGAAGCCGTCGCCGATGCCCTCGATGCCGTGCGGACCCCACTCGCGGCGGGCCAGCAGCGCGCACTCCTCCGGCTCGACGGCGTACAGGCGCACGCGGGCGTCGCGCTCGCGCAGGAAGCGGCCGGCGCCGGTCAGCGTGCCGCCGCTGCCCTGGGAGGCGACGAAGGCGCCGATGACGCCGCCCGTCTGCTCCCAGATCTCGGGGCCGGTCGACCGGTAGTGCGCCTCGACGTTGTCGGTGTTGTCGAACTGGCCGGGCACCCAGTAGCCGGCCGGGTCGCCGGCGCGGATCTCGGCCAGGCGCTGGAGCGAGAGATCGACGTCGCTCTCGCCGCCCCGGGTGAAGACGAGGTCGGCGCCGTAGGCGCGCATGATCTTCTTGCGCTCCTCGCTCATCCCCTCCGGCATCACGACCGTGCAGGGATAGCCCTTCACCGCCGCCACGAACGCGCAGGCGATGCCGGCGTTGCCGGTCGAGCACTCCAGCACGCGCATGCCCGGCTTGAGATCGCCCCGCGCCTCGGCGCGCTCGAACATCCAGAGGTAGATGCGGTCCTTGAGGCTGCCGCTCGGCCCGAACCACTCGACCTTCAGATAGACGACGGGCCGGACGCCAGCCGTGACGCGATTGAGTTTCACCAGCGGCGTGCGTCCCACGGCCTCGGCGATCGACGACAGCGCGCTACGGTAGGTGTCCCAGCGGACCGTCATGGGGAGGGAATTGTACCTCAGGGCACCCGCAGGCGCCCCTCCAGCACGGGCACCACGCTGCCGCCCACGCTGATGTCCGTCGCGACGCCGTCCTGTCCGCGCAGGCGGATGTGCACGAAGCTCGGCCGGCCCATCTTCGTGCCCTGCTCGCTGACGAGCCGCACGGTCTCGCCGGGCGCCACGAGGCCGTTCAGCACCAGGTAAGCGCCGAGCGGGCCGCTGGCCGAGCCGGTAGCCGGGTCCTCCGGAATGCCGGAGGTGTGGGGCGCGAACATGCGCGCGTAGGCGCCGTCCGGCCGCTCGGCGGTGAAGATGAACACGCCGGGCAGCGGCGCCTCGCCCAACGCGCGGCGCATCGCGCCCACGTCCAGCGCGGCGCGATCGACGGTGGCGCGGTCGCGCAGCGGCACGTAGAGGAACAGCGAGCCCGTGGTGCCCGTGCAGATCGGCGCCCGCGGCTGCAGGTCGCTCTCCTCGAGCCCGAGCGCGGCGGCGACGCCAGCACGCTCGGGCACTTCGGGGCCGAAGCTGGCGTCGCGGTGGCGCATCCACACGAAGCTGGGCTGCAGGGGATCGCCCTCCAGCGCGACGGCCACCGGCCCGATGCCCTCCTCGAGCGCGGCGGCCGGCGCGCCGCCCAGCCGGCGCTGCGTGGCCAGCACCCACGTCGTGCCGACGGTCGGATGGCCGGCGAACGGCACCTCGCGGGCCGGCGTGAAGATGCGCACGCGGGCCACGCAGTCGGGGCGCGTCGCCGGCAGCACGAAGGTCGTCTCCGACAGGTTCATCTCGCGCGCGATCGCCTGCATCTCGCCGTCGGCCAGCCCGCGGCCGTCGAGGAACACCGCGAGCGGGTTGCCGCCGAACACCCGGTCGGTGAAGACGTCGACCTGCACGAAGGCGTATTCGCGAGCCATGGCAGAGCAGGATGCGGTGCGGCAGGCGCGCCGTCAAGCGCGCGACGAGAGTCAGCCCACGGCGTCGAAGGCGGAGCGGACGTGGCGGACGGCGAGGGCGCCGCGGTCGTCCTGCGTGACGGAGACCACGTCGAAGCGGCAGCGCACGCCGTCGAGCCGGCGCCACTTGAGATAGAGCTGGGCGAGCTGCGTGAGGCGGCGCTGCTTGTGCCACGACACCGCGGCGGCCGGCGTCTCGTCCCAGCCGGCGCGCCGGCACTTCACCTCCACGAACACGACGGCGCCGTCGTCGCGGCACACAAGGTCGATCTCCCCCGCGGCGAACCGGACGTTGCGCTCGACGACGGTCAGGCCGGCGGCCTCCAGGTGCCGCGCCGCCGCGTCCTCGGCCGCCCGCCCCAGCACTTGCCGCTTGTCCGCCATGGCGCAGCGTCGCGCGGGGCGCGCGCCGGAACAATGTCCAATGATTCAGACAGAGCGCACCGCGGGGTCGTGTCTCAGTTCCACTCTCGACGCGCGGGGGCGCTTCGAGCGCTCAGGCGCGACGGCCCTTCCTGATTGGCGTCTCAGCAGTGGTGAGCCGCAGGCGTGCGAGCTGGCGCTCGAGCTGACCGCGCTGGCGCATCTCGGCGAGATGCCGCCTCATCTCGCGGATGATCGCACTCGCCTTGGGGTTCATGCCGGGAGTATCGCATGTTCGGCGCGCGGGCCGAGCCGAGTGGCCTGATTCAGACGGAGACACTACCACCGCGGCGGCGTGGCGACTCAGGCGTCGGGCGGAAGCGCGAACAGCGCTTGCTGCCGCCACTCGCTGACGAACGAGCGGCGGTGCAGCGGGCACAGGCCGTGACGATCGATGGCTGCGATGTGCTCGGGGGTGGCGTAACCCTTGTGCCTGGCGAAGCCGTAGACCGGGAACTCGGCGTCGAGCTCGCGCATGAGCCGGTCGCGCGTGACCTTGGCGACGATGGACGCGGCGGCCACGCTGGCGCAGCGCGCGTCGCCGTCGACCAGGTTGCGCTGGGGGCAGGGGCAGGCGCGGAGCTCGACGAAGTCGGTGATGATCAGCTCGGGGACCACGCTCAGCGCCGCCAGCGCCTGGTCCATGGCCAGCCGCGTCGCCTCCAGGATGTTGATCCGGTCGATCGTGAGGTGATCGACGATGCCGACGCCGATGGCGACGGCGCGCTCGTGGATGAGCGCGAACAGCTCCTCGCGGCGCCCGGGCGGCAGCACCTTGCTGTCGTTGACGCCGCGGATGCGACGGTCGGGCGCGACGACGACCGCGGCGGCGACGACCGGCCCGGCCAGCGGCCCCCGCCCGGCCTCGTCGACGCCGGCGACGCGCGTCAGGCCCGTTCGCCAGGCCTGGGCTTCGAACCGGTACGGCGCCGCGGGCCGCGTCACGCCGGGCGGGGTGGCCGGCTACTCGTTGGGGGCGGCGGTGGCGGGCACGACGACGGTGCGCTTTTCCTTCAGGCGCGCCGCCTTGCCGGCCAGCGCGCGCAGGTAGTAGAGCTTCGAGCGCCGCACGCGGCCGCGCCGCACGATCTCCACCCGGTCGATGCGCGGCGAGTGCACCGGGAAGGTGCGCTCCACGCCCACGCCGTAGGAGATGCGTCGCACCGTGAACGACGCCCGCGCGCCCGCACCCCGGCGGCGGATGACCGTGCCCTCGAACACCTGCAGCCGCTCCTTCTCACCCTCGATGACCTTCACCTGCACGCGCACCAGATCGCCGGGCTGAAATTCCTGGCGGTCCTTCTTCAGTTGCGCGGCCTCGATCAGCTGAATGGCGTCCATGACCCTGCTCTCCCTCTCTCTCGATGCGACCCGGCTCAGCGCCCGTCGCCGTCCGGCGGTGTGTCTCCAGCCTCGAATCGCTCGATCCAGCGACGATCGTCCGTGTCCAGCTTCGCCCGCTCCAGCAGATCCGGCCGGCGCTGCCACGTCAGCCATAGCGCCTGGGTCCGGCGCCAGCGCGCGATGCGCGCGTGGTCGCCCGACAGCAGCACCGCCGGCACCCTGGCGCCGCGGAACTCCTCGGGCCGCGTGTACTGCGGCGGCTCCAGCAGCCCGCTCGCGAATGACTCGCGCTCGGCCGCCCCCTCCGACCCCAGCGCACCCGGCAGCAGGCGCGTCACCGCGTCGGTGACGACCAGCGCCGGCAGCTCGCCGCCGGTCAGCACGTAGTCGCCGATCGAGATCGCGTCGTCGGCCAGCCCGGCACCCACGCGCTCGTCCACGCCCTCGTAGCGCCCGGCCAGGAGGATCAGGTGCGACGCGCGCGCCAGCTCGGCCGCGACGTCCTGGGTGAACCGCCGGCCCCGTGGATCGAGCAGCACCACCCGGGCCTGCGGCGTTCGCAGCGCATCGACCGCCGCGAAGAGGGGCTCCGGCTTCAGCACCATCCCGCCGCCCCCGCCGAACTGGTAGTCGTCGGTGACCCGGTGCTTGCCCTCCGCGTAGTCTCGGAGATTCACCACCCGGATGTCAACGAGCCCACGGGCCCGCGCGCGCCCCAGGATCGACTCCGAGACCGCCGGCTCCACGATTCCCGGAAACAGCGTCACGATGTCGATGCGCATCGCCCTACAGCTCGAGCAGTCCCTCCGGCGGCCGGATGACGACCCGGCGCGCGTCGACGTCCACCTCCACCACGATCTCGGCGACGGCCGGGATCAGGTGCTCGCGGCCGGCGCCGCGCACGACCCAGAGGTCGTGAGCCGGCGACGGCTCGATGCCGCTCACCTCGCCGACCGCGCGACCGTCGTCCGTCACCACGCGGCAGCCCACGAGCTGCCACGGGTACACGTGGCCGGGCGGGGCCGGCAGCGCCTGCTCGCGGGGCAGCGCCACCAGCCGTCCCACCAGCGCCCGCGCCGCCTCGACCGACTCGCAGCCGGCCAGCGAGAGCAGCACGGCGTCGCCCTGCCGGCGCGTGCCCGTGATGCGATGCACCGCGCGGGCGTCGCTGGCCTCGTCCCACAGCACGCACTCGCTCAGCCCGTCGAACCGCTCGGGCCGGTCGGTGTGCGGCGTCACCCGCATCTCACCCCGCAGCCCGTGGGGTCGCGTCACCTCGCCGATGACGACGAGATCGCCCGACGACACCACCGGCGGCGGCTGTCCTACGCGCTCAACTTGGCGACCACCGCGATCAGCTTCTTCACCGTGTTGGAGGGCTGGGCCCCCTTGCTGATCCACGCGGTCGCCCGCTCCCGGTCGATCTTCACCGTGGGCGGCTGCGTCACCGGGTTGTAGTGGCCGATCACTTCGATGAACCGGCCGTCGCGCGGGGAGCGGGAATCCGCCACCACCACGCGGTAGCGCGGCCGCTTGCTCGAGCCTTCACGTCGCAGTCGAATCGTCACCGACACGTCGTCACCCCCTCAGGGTCGGGAAGCCCGGCAGCCCCTTGAGCTTGCCCAGCTTGCCTTCCATGCCTTTGAACTGCTTCATCATCTTCCTGAGCTGCGCGTACTGCTTGAGCAGCCGGTTCACGTCCTGCACGCTGGTGCCGCTGCCGCGCGCGATGCGCTGCCGGCGGCTGCCGTTGATGATCTCGGGATGGCTCCGCTCGGAGGGCGTCATCGAGGTGATGATCGCGTCGAAGCGGCCCAGGTCGGCCTGCTCGCCGTTCAGCTCGGCCGGGGCGGCGCCCTTGAACATCTTGCCGAACGGCAGCATGCCCATGACCTGGTCGAGCGGTCCCATCTTGCGCAGCTGCTGCAGCTGCTCGCGGAAATCGTCGAGCGAGAAGCTGTCCTCGCGCAGCTTGCGCGCCAGCTCCTGGGCCTTGTCCTGATCGATCGTCTCCTGGGCCTTCTCGACCAGCGACAGCACGTCGCCCATCCCGAGGATGCGCGAGGCGAGCCGATCGGGATGGAAGGGCTCGAGCGCGTCGGTCTTCTCGCCCATGCCCACGAAGGCGATGGGCCGGCCGGTGACGTGACGCACCGACAGCGCGGCGCCACCGCGGGAGTCGCCGTCCATCTTGGTGAGGATCACCGCGTCGATACCGACGGCCGCGTTGAAGCGCTCGGAGACCGTCACGGCGTCCTGGCCGGTCATGGCGTCGACGACGAGCAGGACGTGGTGCGGCCCCACCTCGCGCTTGATGGCCTTCAGCTCGTCGAGCATGCCCTCGTCGATGTGCAGGCGTCCGGCGGTGTCGAGGATGAGCGGCGTCAGCCCGCGCGCCGCCGCCTCGTCGCGCGCCGCCCGGCAGATCTCGAGCGGCGTCTGCCCGGGCCCGCCCACGACGGGCACGCCGATCTGGCCGCCCAGCGTGCGGAGTTGCTCCTGGGCGGCGGGGCGGTAGGTGTCGGCGGCGGCCATGAGCGGATGCTGGCCCTGCTTGCCGTACATGCGCGCCAGCTTGGCGGCGGTCGTGGTCTTGCCCGAGCCCTGCAGGCCGATCAGCATGATCACCGTCGGCGGATGCGAGGCCGCCGCCAGGCGATGGCCGCTGCCGCCGAGCAGCTCGATCAACTCGTCGTGGACGACCTTCACCACCTGCTGGGCGGGCGTGAGCGACCTGAGGACGTCCTGGCCGACGGCCTTCTCGCGCACACGCTCCATGAAGCCGCGCACGACCTTGAAGTTGACGTCGGCTTCCAGCAGGGCCACGCGCACCTCGCGCAGCGCTTCCTGGATGTTGTCCTCGCTCAGCCGGCCGCGGCCGCCCAGCCGGTCGAAGATCGCCTGCAGTTTCGTTGAGAGGGAGTCCAACATGGGAAACACAAAGTTTACGCAACTACGCGGAAGATTTCAACTCCTCGCTAGGCGACCACCTCCACCGGATCGCCGACGGCGATCGTCCCGCCGGCCAGCACCGCGCTGTCGAGCGCCATCCGCCCGTCGAAGTCGTCGACGATGCGCTGCAGCACGGAGAGATCCTGCACCTGCGTGTCGGGATCGTAGGTCGTCATCACGCAGCGCCCGCGCAGCTTCTCGAGCGCGATGACCACCTCGCCGATGCGCAGCCGCCGGCCGGGCCACTGCCGTTCCAGCACGCCGGGCACGCCCGCAATCACGATGTTGGGCCGCAGCCGCCGACCATCGACGCCGAGCGCGGCGATGGCCCCGTCGGTCGCCACCAGTAGCGGCAGCACGTCGAAGCGCTCCGGACCGTCGTAGCGCGCCAGGGTGGCCTCGGGCCCGGCCGCCGCCCGCACCGCCGCCGCCGACTCCGCCGCCGTCCACGGCCGCCCGTCGATCAGCGGCTCGCCGTCGTCCCCGAGCCTGGCGTGAAGGCCCAGCAGCCGCGGGTGCGTCCGCGCCGTCATCACTCGCCCCCGCCCGTTTTGCACGTGCACGATCCGGTCCCCCGCAATGCCGTTCGCCGACACCACCGCGCGCTCGAGCCGCTCACCACCCAACGATTTGACCGGATAGCGCCAAAGCTCCGCCACCCGCATCCCCGTCGTAGATCCGGCCCCGCTCACATCGGGTCTCACCCGGTTGGGACACGGGCCCGACCTCCAGGGATTCAGCGGGGGTCGAACTGCTGAGCTGGTGCCCGAGCCCTGAGATTCGGCGGCTTGGCAGAGAGCGTCCCGGCTCGCGGCGGGGGCGGCGGGGCGACGCGGTGGGGCGACAGGGTCCCCGGAGGTTCCGTTGGCTTCGATCGTGTAAGGCCACGCGTAGGACCAGGCTCCGACCACCCCTTCGCGCACCCGGTCGTCTCACGCGGAACCGAAGGGGACCCTGTCGCCCCACCGCGTCGCCCCGCCGCCCACGCCGCGAGCCGCCGCCGCGCGCGCCCGGGCTGCGGATGGTCTGACTAGCCTGCCGCGCTCCGCATCTGCTTGATGACCGCCGCCGGGTCCTTGGCCTCGAACACGGCCGAGCCCGCCACCAGGACCGAGGCGCCGTGCTCGGCCAGTGGCCGCGCGTGCTCGACCTTGACACCGCCGTCGATGGAGACGTCCACCGGGCGGTCGCCGAGCTGCGAGCGGATCTGGCGGATCTTCGGATACACGGCCGGGATGAACTTCTGACCGCCGAAGCCGGGGTTGACCGACATCACCAGCACGAGGTCGAGGTCGTCGAGCACGTAGTCGAGCGCGGACGGCGGGGTGGCCGGGTTCAGCGCGGCCCCGGCCTTCACCGGCGCGCCCCGCCGGGCGGCCAGCTCACGGATGCTCACGAGCGTGCGCTGCAGGTGCGGACACGCCTCGACGTGCACCGTCAACATGTCGGCGCCCCGGGCGGCGAACTCGGCGAGGTATTTCCCCGGCTCGACGATCATCAGGTGCAGGTCGAGCGGCAGCCGCGTGCGCTTGCGGATCGCGTCGAGGATGGGAAAGCCCATGGAGATGTTGGGCACGAAGCAGCCGTCCATGACGTCGATGTGGAGCTGGTCGGCGCCCGCCGCCTCCACCTTGGCGATCTCCTCGGCGAGGATGCCGAAGTCGGCGGAGAGGATCGAGGGCGCGATGCGGATCACGCCCTTGTTATACCGCAAACGGCTCAGGCGCGGCGGAAGCGGATGGCCGTGAAACCGTCGGTGCCGTGGCGGTGCGGCAGGCAGCGCACGAAGCCGGCCGCGTCGGGCGCGACGGGGCACGCGGTCGGCGCGTCCACCGTGAACGCCGGCTGGGCGGCGAGGAAGGCGCGCGCCACCTCGTCGTTCTCCTCGGGCTCGAGCGAGCACGTCGCGTAGACGAGACGCCCGCCCGGCCGCACGAGCGTGGCCGCCGCCGCCAGGATGCCACGCTGGCGCTCGCCGGCGGCGACGACGTCGCCAGGCTGCCGCCGCCACTTCGCCTCGGGGTTGCGGCGCAGCACGCCCAGGTTCGAGCACGGCGCGTCGACCAGCACGCCGTCGCAGACGCCGGCCCAGCGCGGCGCCAGGTCCTCCACCGGGCCCTCGACGGGCTCGGCGATCGTCACGCCCAGCCGCGCCGCCGTCTCGCCGACGCGGGCCAGTCGCGCCGCCTGCGGGTCGAACGCGAGCACGCGCCCGCGATCCTCCATGAGCTGGGCGAGGTGCGTCGTCTTGGTGCCCGGCGCCGCGCAGACGTCGGCGATCGTCATCCCGGCGGCCGGCTCGAGCAGCCGGGCCACGAGCATCGACGCCTCGTCCTGCAGGACGCAGGCGCCCTCGAGGAACGCCCGCCAGCGCCCGGGATCGCCACCGCCCTCGACCACGAGGCCCTCGGGCGCCAGGGGAGTGACGCGCACGGTCGCCTCCTCCTCGTCGCGCAGCCGCGCCGCCAGGGCGTCACGCGTCGTGCGCAGCGTGTTGGTGCGGACGGTGAGCGGAGCGCGGGCGTTCAGCGCGCGCATCAGGGCTTCCGCCTCCTCGGCGCCATATCGGGCGACCCACCGCACGGCCAGCCAGGTCGGAAACGAGCAGCGCGTGGCCAGCGCCTCCAGCGGATCGCGCGGCGGCGCCGGCTCGCGCTCGGCGACCCCGCGCCGGGCGAACGCGCGCAGGACGGCGTTGACGTACTCGGCCACGCCCGGCGCGCCGCGGGCCAGCGTGACCGCGTCGTTGACGGCCGCGAACGCCGGGACGCGTTCGAGAAACGCGATCTGGTAGGCGGTCAATCGCAGCAACACGCGCACCGGCGGGTCGAGCGTGGGCAGCCGCCGGCGCGAGTGCGGCGACAGGATCCAGTCGAGGTAGCGCTGCCAGCGCAGCGTGCCGAAGATCAGCTCGGTGGCCAGGGCGACGTCTCGCGCGGCCAGCGGACGACGCCGCAGCTCGGCGTCGAGCGCCAGGTCGGCGAAGGCGCCGTCACTCTCCACGCGCTCCAGCACCCGCGCGGCGACCGCGCGGGCCGGCGAGGCCTGTCCCGCCGCGCGCCGAGGCCGGTCCGGCCGCTTGCCGGACGCCGCGCTCACGGCGTGACGAGCCGCTGGCCGGCGGTCAGGCGAGCGCCGCGGAGGAACTCGCTCCAGCTCACCGCCCGACGGCTCTCCGGCTGAACCTCGACCGGCAGCACCGCGCTCTCGCCGGCCGCCACCGCCAGCGTGCGCTCGTGCGGGACGAGCGTGCCGGGCTCGGCCGAGCCGGCCACCGCCCGCGCCCGCCACACGGTCAATGCGCCGCCGGCCGCCGTGGTCGTGGCGCCCGGCCACGCGTTACAGCCGCGGATCAGGTTCACGAGATCGCGGGCGGGGCGCCCCCAGTCGAGCGCGCCGTCGGTCTTCTTCAGGCGCGGCGCCAGCGTCGCCGCCTCGTGGCGCTGCGGCTGCGGCGTCACCGTGTCGAGCCGCGCCAGCGTGTCGAGGATGACGTCGGCGCCGAGGATCGAGAGTCGCTCGGCCAGCTCGGCCGCCGTCTCCTCGGGACCAATCGGCGTCTGGGCGGTCAGCAGCACGGCGCCCGTGTCCATGCCGGCGTCCATCTGGAAGGTCGTGATGCCGGTGACGGTCTCGCCGCGGATGATCGCCCACTGGATTGGGGCCGCGCCGCGGTAGCGCGGCAGGATCGAGCCATGGATGTTGATCGAGCCGCGCGCGGGCGCGTCGAGGACGGCCTGCGGCAGGATCTGGCCGAAGGCGACCACGACGGCGACGTTGGCGCCGAGCGCGCGCAGCCGCTCCGGCCACTCGGGATCGCGCAGCCGGGCGGGCTGGAGCACGGGCAGACCGGTCGCCAGCGCCGCAATCTTCACCGGGGGTGGCGTCAGCTTCTGGCCGCGGTGGGCGGGACGGTCCGGCTGGGTGACGACGGTGACGATCGTGTGGTGGCGGTGGACGGCTTCGAACGCCGGCAGCGCGAACGACGGCGTGCCGTAGAACAGGACCTTCAGCGGACTACAGCGCGAAGGCGCGGTGGGCGGTGTCCTCGCTGAAGCCGTCCTTCTTGATCCGGCGCTTGATGCGGTCGCGGACCATCGGCTCCAGCCGATCGATGAACAGCACGCCGTCGAGGTGATCGATCTCGTGCTGGAAGACGCGGGCCCGCAGGCCGCGGGCCGTGATGGCGATCGGCCGGCCCTCGAGGTCCTGCGCCTCCAGCGTCACCCACTCCGAGCGCGTGACCTGGGCGAAGATGCCGGGCAGCGACAGGCAGCCCTCCTCGGCGGTGACCTTGCCGCCCTCGGCGGTGATGGCGGGATTGACCAGCGCCTGGGCGCCGCGCCCTTCCTCGTCGCCGACGACGAGCAGGCGTACGGAGGCGCCGACCTGCGGAGCGGCCAGCCCGATGCCGACCTCGTCGTACATGGTCTCGATCATGTCATCGACGAGCTTGCGCACCTGGGGGGTCATCGTCTCGACGGGGTTGGCGCGACGCCGCAGTATGGGATCGCCGTAACGACGAACTTTCAGGACGGCCATTCGACCGGATCCACCTCCACGTCAATGATACCGCGGCTCCGCGGGCGGGGACCTCTGAAGTCCTCCAGGGCTGCGGCCAGGACCACCGGCAACTCGGCCTCGCCCTTCACGACGATGCGCCAGGCCCGCTGGCGGCGCTCGGCCACCGGAGGGTAGACGGTCAGTCGGGGGGAGGCGCGCAGCGCCGCCGCCACCTCGTCGGCCAGCCGGCGGGTGTCGGCGGCGCCGCTCAGGGTCACCACCGCCAGTCGGCGGAAAGGCGGGTATCCCAGCTCCGCGCGGAACTTCAGCTCGGGACGGTAGAAGGCGCCCATCTCCTGGTGCGCGACCGCCTCCAGCGCGTAGTGGGTCGGGTTCTGCGACTGGATCACCATCACGCCCTGCGCGCCCACACGCTCGGCCGCCGCCCACATCAGCGCGAACATTCGCTCGCCGGCCCGGAAGTCGGGCAGGCGCAGGAGCTGGTCGGGCGAGACGAAGCCGGCCAGGCCGATGGAGGCGGGACCGAACAGGCGCAGCGCGCCCCGCGTGCCGATGACGATCTCCGCCGCGGCCGCCGCTGAGCGCTGCGCCTCGCCCTTGGCCCCGCGCGAGGCTTCGGGATCCCAGCGGGCCACGTGTGCCTTGGGGAAGCGGCGGCGCACGGCGTGCTCGACGCGCTCGAGCCCCCAGCCGAACGGCGACAGCCGGTGGCCGCCGCAGCGAGGACACGTCTGAAGCGCGGGCACGGCCGTGCCGCACAGCCGGCAGCTCAGCGTGCCACCGGCGCGCGCATAGGCGAGGGCCAGCGCGCACTCGGGGCAGCGCATGATCTCGCCGCACTCGTCGCACGCCAGCGAGGCCGCCAGCCGGCTCACCAGCAGCAGCACGCGCCGTCCGGCCGCCAGCGTCTCGCGCACAGCGCGGGCCAGCGGCGGCGTCAACGGCTCGCGGCGCAGGATGCCGCGCGTGTCGGTGACCGTGACGGCGGGCCACGGCCCGGGGGCCGGTGGGGCCATCGCGATCCCGGCGCGGTCGGTGGCGCGCCACCAGAGCTCGACGCTCGGCGTGGCGGTCGTGAGGATCACGGCCAGTCGCTCGCGGCGGCCCCGCTCCAGCACGACCTCGCGCGAGTGCAGCCGGGGCGGCCCCGGCGGCTTGTGGGCGGCCTCGTGCTCGTCGACCAGCGCCAGCAGCGCGCCCGGCGGCAAGGGCGCGAGGAGCGCCGAGCGCGTGCCGATGGCCACGCGCGCGGTGCCGTCACCCAGCCGCGTCCACGCCTGCACGCGCTCGGCCTCGTCGACGCCGGAGTCCAGTCGGACCGCGGTCCCGCGCCGCGCCAGCCGCTGCGCCCAGCGCGCGGCGCTCTCGACGTCGGAGACGATCACCAGCGCGCGCGGCGCCTCGGCGAGTCGCTCCAGCAGCCGCCGCTC
>JBGQLG010000026.1:0-43043 GCA_041499965.1 Methylomirabilia bacterium | reverse complement strand
GAGAAGAACACGAATCTGCAGTCGTACGCCAAGATCAAGAAGTTCGCGATCCTGCCCGTCGACTTCACGCCGGAGGGTGGGGAGCTGACGCCGACGCTGAAGGTCAAGCGCAAGGTCGTCTCCGACAAGTACAAGAAGGAGTTGGAGGGCCTCTACGGCTGACGGCGGGGTGACCCGGCCGCTGGACGGCAAGGTCGCGGTCGTCACCGGGGCCAGCCGCGGCCTCGGGCGGGCGATCGCGGTCGCGCTGGCCGCGGCGGGCGCCGACGTGGCGGTGGCGGCGCGCGCGAAGGCGGCGCTGGAGGAGACCGCGCACCAGGCCGAGCAACACGGCGCGCGGACGCTCGCGCTCACCACCGACGTCGCCAGCTACGCGGCGGTCGAGCAGTTGATGGCCCGGACGGTGGAAGGGCTGGGCCGGCTCGACATCGTCGTCAACAATGCCGGCATCGCCAAGGTCGCCCCGCTGGCCGAGGCCTCGCTGGAGGACTGGCAGACGATCCTCGACGTCAACCTCTCCGGCGTCTTCTTCGGGTGTCGCGCGGCGGCGCCCTATCTGATCCGCCAGCAGGCGGGCAAGGTCATCAACCTGTCCTCGGTCCTCGCCGCGGTGGCGCTGCCCGGGTACACGATGTACTCGGCGACCAAGGGCGCGGTCATCTCGCTCACCCGCACGCTCGCCGTCGAATGGGCGCGCCACAACATCCAGGTCAACGCCATCGCGCCCGGCTGGTTCGTGACGGAGATGAACGAGGCGGCTTTTGCCGATCCCCGCATCCACGAGCGCCTGACCCGAGACATCCCGGCCAGGCGCACCGGTCGGCTCGAGGAGATCGGTCCGCTGGCCGTCTACCTGGCGGCCCCGGGCTCGGAGTTCATGACGGGACAGACGATCTTTCTCGACGGCGGGCACACCGTCGCGTAGCCGGATCTGCATCAAGGCGTATGCGCACCGATGGATCTCAAGTAGCTGATAATTTGCAGCGATCCAATGGTGGCGCGAGGAGACGCCGACGCCGTGTCGGGCTTTTCGCGTCAACGATCGAGCGAGTGGGGTAGATTTTTCAGGTGCACGCCGCAGTGCTCCACGGCCCGCGCGACCTCCGGTTCGAGACGACGCCCAGCCCCCAGCCTGGGCCGGGCGACGTGCTCGTCCGCGTCGCCATGGCGGGCCTGTGCGGGACCGACTACGGGATCTGGACGGGCGAGCGACCGGTGGGCTATCCCCGGGTGCTCGGCCACGAGTTCGTTGGACACGTGGAGGCGGTCGGGCCGGGCGTCAGCCGGGTGCGCATGGGCGACCGGGTGGTGGTCGAGCCCAACTTCTCGTGCGGCGCCTGCCCGCTCTGCCGCGAGGGCAACCGCAACCTGTGCCTGGCCCGCACCGCGATCGGCATCGACGTGGACGGCTGCTTCGCGGAGATCACCCGGGTGCCCGAGCGCTGCTGCTGGCCGGCGCCGGCGAGCGTGGCCGACGAGGATCTGTTGATGACCGAGCCGCTGGCCGTCGTTGTCCGGGCGGTCGCACGCGCCGCCGTGCGTGCCGGCGAGAGCGTGGCGGTCGTGGGTGGCGGCACGCTGGGGCTGCTCGCGCTGCAAGTGCTGCTCGGCGCCGGCGCCCGCGTCCTGGTCGTGAGTCGCACGGCGCGTCGCTTCGCACTGGCCCGCGAGCTGGGCGCCGCGGCCACGCACACGCCGGCCGACGGCCCGCTCGACGCCGCCGCTCGGGCGTTCTCCGGCCGCGAGGGCGTCGGCGTGGTCGTCGAGACCGCCGGCACCCCGGAGGCGGTGGCCCATGCGCTCCGGCTCGTCCGCCCGGGTGGGCGCGTCGTGCTGACCGGGCTGCCCCACGAGCCGACGCCGGTGGCGTTCTTCTCCGTCGTGCGGCGCGAGGTGACGATCGTGGGCTCGATGATCTACCAGGACGAGTTCCCCGAGGCCATGCGGCTGATCGCCGCCGGCACCGTGCGCACGCGTCCGCTCGTCACCCATCGCTTCGGGCTCGAGGCCCTCGGCGAGGCCTTCGCCGCCCACGCGCAGCCCGACGCCATCAAGGTGGCGGTGCGGGCGACCTCGAGTCGCTGATGCCCCAGGAAAGGAACCCGCGGTGAGAATCGTCGTGACCGGAGGCGCCGGCTTCATCGGCTCCCACGTGGTGGATCGCATGGTGCAGGACGGGCACGAGGTGACCGCCCTCGACGACCTCAGCACGGGCCGGCGCGAGAACGTGAACCCGGCCGCCCGGCTCCACGTGGTCGATCTACGAGCGCCGGAGCTCGGGCGGATCATCGACGCGATCAGGCCGGGGGCGGTGATCCATCTGGCCGCGCAGGCGGCGGTGTCGCGCTCGGTCGCCGATCCGGTCTTCGACGCCTCGGTCAACATCCTCGGCATGCTCAATCTCCTGCAGGCGTGCCGGGCGGCCGGCGTCCGCGACGTCGTCTACATCTCCACGGGGGGCGCCGCCTACGGCGATACCGAGGTGGTGCCGACGCCAGAGACGCACGTGCCGCGGCCGGCCTCGCCCTACGGGGTGTCCAAGGTGACGGCCGAGCTGTACCTCGACTGCTGGGCCGGGCTGCACGGCGCCCGCGGCGTGTCGCTGCGCCTGGCCAACGTGTACGGGCCGCGCCAGAATCCCGAGGGGGAGGCCGGCGTCGTGGCGATCTTCACGCGCCGGCTGCTGAGCGGGCGCGGGTGCACGATCAACGGCGACGGCGAGCAGACGCGCGACTACGTCTACGTGGGCGACGTCGCCAACGCCGTCGCCCGGGCGCTGGCGCGACCGGCGGCGACGGGCCCGATCAATGTCGGCACCTCGCGGGAGACGACCGTGAACGAGATCTACCGCGGGCTCGCCCGGGCGGCCGGCGTGGAGCGGGCGGCCGAGCACGGCCCGGCCCGGCCGGGAGAGCAGCGGCGCAGCGCGCTGGCCTGGGACCGGGCGCGGCAGCTGCTCGAGTGGGCGCCGGCGATGCCGCTGGAGCGAGGCCTGGCCGAGACCGTGGCGTGGGCGCGCAGCCACGACGCCTCGTGAGGCGCGGCGCAAAGAATTGTCCGGCCGGCCCGCGCTCGGCTAGAATCAGTGGGTCGTGACGCAGCGGCGGGCTCTCATCACCGGCATCACCGGCCAGGACGGCTCCTACCTCGCAGAGTTCCTGCTCGAGAAGGGCTACGCGGTCTACGGCATGGTGCGCCGGGCCTCCAGTGATCACTTCGAGCGGATCGCCCACCTCCAAGAACGGGTGCACCTGCGTGAGGGCGACCTCCTCGACCAGCTCTCGCTGATCACGCTGCTGCACAATACCGAGCCCCATGAGGTCTACAACCTCGCCGCCCAGTCCTTCGTGCCGACGTCGTGGGAGCAGCCGATCCTCACCAGCGAGGCGACGGCACTCGGCGTGACGCGCATGCTGGAAGCCATCCGCGTCGTCGACCGCAGCATCAAGTTCTACCAGGCGTCCTCCTCGGAGATGTTCGGCAAGGTCCGCGAGAGCCCCCAGAACGAGAAGACGCCGTTCTACCCGCGCAGCCCCTACGGCGTCGCCAAGGTCTACGGCCACTACCTCACCGTGAACTACCGGGAGTCGTACGGGCTGTTCGCCGCGTCGGGGATTCTCTTCAACCACGAGTCCCCGCGTCGCGGACGGCAGTTCGTCACCCGCAAGATCACCCACGGCGCCGCCCGCATCACGCTCGGTCTGGCCAGCGACCTGCGGCTCGGCAATCTTGAAGCCAAGCGCGACTGGGGATTCGCCGGCGACTACGTGGAGGCGATGTGGCTGATGCTCCAGCAGCCCACGCCCGACGACTACGTCATCGCGACCGGCGAGACCCACAGCGTGCGCGAGGTGTGCGAGGTGGCCTTCGCGCGGGTCGGGCTCGACTGGGAGAAGCACGTCGTGGTCGACAAGACGCACGTGCGCCCGGCCGAGGTCGACTATCTGATCGGCGACGCCGGCAAGGCCCGGCGGGTCCTCGGCTGGAGTCCGAAGGTCAGCTTCCGCAACCTCGTCGAGATGATGGTGGACGCGGACGTGAGAGCCGGCGCCTCAGCCACGACCTGAGCCTGCACTCGTGGCGGTGCTCCTCGGCAGCGACAACCCGGGCGCCGCCCAGGCCGGGCCCGCGTCTCCCTCCATGCTGCGCTCGGGGCTGTCGTCGCTCGCGCTGTCCGCCCTGGGCGTGGCGCTCGGTTTCGTCTCCGTCCCCGTCATGGTCGCGGGCCTTGGCTACGCCGACTACGGGGCCTACACGATCGCCTTCACCGTCGCCGGCTACGGCGCGTTCTTCGACCTCGGCTTCGGCTGGGCGGGGATGAAGTACGCTGCTGACGCCCACGCGCGCCGTGACCGCGAGGCCATCGCCGTTATCCTGAGATCGCTCGTCCTCTACCAGGTGGTGATCGGCTGCGCGGTGGCGGGGCTGCTCGTGGCCGTGGCCGGCCCGCTCAGTGGCTGGCTCACGGCCGCCCGCGGCAGCGACGCGGCGCGCATCGCCGCCGTGCTCCCCATCGCCGGTGGCTGGTTTGCGCTGGCCGGCGTCAACGGCATCCTGGTCGGTGTCCTGCGGGGCGTGGACCGTCACCGCGCCGCCGCCGTCGTCGCCGGCACCGCGCTGCTCCTCGGCGTGGGCGGCGGCGCGCTCGTGGTGACGTGGGGGCACGGGCTGCGGGCCGCGGCGCTGTGCCAGGTGGTCGGCGCGCTGGCCGCGAGCGCGATGGGCGTGGTGACGCTGCGCGATCTCCTCGGGACGGGCTCGCGCCCGCCGGGCCTGGCCGCGGCGGTCCGGCAGTTGCGCGGCATGCTCGGCTTCTCGCTGTGGAGCTTCGTGAGCCGCCTCGCCCAGGTCGCCATGCTCCAGGGCGACAAGGTGCTGGCCGCTCGCGTGGCCGGCGTCGCCGGGCTGCCGGCCTACGTCGTGCCCTTCGGTGTCGCGCAGAAATTGAACTTCCTGGGCTCGGCGGCGGTGACGGCGGTCGTGCCGGTGGCGGCGGCGCGCAGCCAGTCGCGCGGCGACTTCCTGGAGAGCTACTTCCGGACCGCGCGCGTCGTGCACCTCTGCACGGCCGCGCCGGCCATCACGGTGCTGGTCTGGGCGCCGCTGCTCCTGCACTCGTGGGTCGGGGCGGAGCTGGCGGCCTCGGGGGCCGGGTTCCTGCGCGCGCTGGCGCTCGGGTACTGGATCATGTCCGTGGCCTCGGTCGAGGCCGGATGCCTGGAGGGCTGGGGCCACCCGCGCATCACCGCGCTGGCGGCCGCGGGGAGCCTGGCCGTCGCCGCGCTCGTGTTCGTCGCGCTGGCGCTCCACGGAGAGCGGCTCTGGGCCGTCGCCGGCGCGGTCGCGGCCTGGATGATCGCCAGTGGCGTCGTGACCGTGATCGCCTGGTACCGCGTGTCCGGATTCCCTGCCGCGCGGCTCTGGCGCGAGCTGGTACGGCCGGTCGGCGAGATGGTCGTGATCGGCGTGGCCGCCGCGGTGCTCGCCGGTGGCCGGCTGGTTCCGGGGCCGTGGGGATTGCTCGCCGGGGTCGGTCTCGTGGCGCTCCTGCTCGTCTACGGGTTCCTCCGGCTGTTCCCCGGCGGTGAGGCTCGCGCCCTGCTCGGCCGCCTGGTGAACGCGGCCGTCGCGTGAGCCGCGTGCGCGTCTGCTTGCTGGCCGATGCCATGGACGACGTGCCGCCGCGCGGGCTGGCGCGCTACACGCGCGGACTGTGCGGCGCGCTGCTCGAATCGGGAGCCGTTGACCTCGATCTGGTGACTCACGATCCGGCCGGGGCCCGCGGGGCGCGCGCCCTCGGCCGGGGCGCCCGCTTGATCGCGCGGCGCGAGATCGCCCGTGAGCAGATCGAGCTGCCGCGTCTGCTGGCGCGTCACGGCGCCGCCGTGCTGCACGCGCCGGCCAACCGAGGACTGCCGATCTGGGCGCCGTGCCCGACCGTCGTGACCCGCCACGACGTCATCGAGCGGATGTTCCCGAGCGAGCCCCGGGCCTCGCTGCGGAGCCGGCTGCGCACGCGGTACGCGGACGAGATCGCCATGCGCCGGGCCACGATCGTGGTCACCGTGTCGGAGACGTCGCGCGCGGACATCGCCCGGCACTGGCCGGGGTGCGCCAGTCGCACGGTCGTCGCGGGCGAGGGGATCGAGTCGCGGTTCTTTTCCGGCGTCGCCACGGCGGAGGTGGAGCGGCTGCGCCAGCGCCACGGACTTCCCCCCGCGTTCGTCCTCTACGTCGGGGGCTTCGAGCCGCGGAAAGACGTTCCGACGTTGATCGCCGCCATGGCCGCCTGCCCCGTGCCCGACGTGGGGCTCGTGCTGGTGGGCGCCCTGGGCCCGTGGCGCGAGTCGATCGCGCGCGCGATCGCGGCGTCCGGGATCGCCCCGCGGGTGCGTGCGCTCGACTTCGTCGACGACGCCGAGCTGCCGGTTCTCTACGCGGCGGCCCGCGCGGTGGTGTGTCCCTCGCGCTACGAGGGGTTCGGGCTGCCGGCCGTCGAGGCGATGGCGGCGGGAGTGCCGGTGATCGTCTCCAGCGGGGGCGCGCTGGCCGAGACCGCCGGCGGCGCCGCGCCGGTCTTCCCCGTCGGCGACGCCCCAGCGCTGGCCCTGGCGCTGGAGCGCGTGCTGACCGACCGCCCCTACGCGGCGACGCTCGTGGAGCGGGGCCGCCGCCGGGCCGAGGCGCATCGCTGGGAGCGGGTGGTGCCCCGATACCTGAGCGTCTATCACCGAGCGAGTCACACCGGCGGCGTTCGGCCGCCGGCGACGCAGCCGGTGCCGGCGTGAAGGTCGTCGTCGTCACCCCGGCGATGCCGCAGCCCTTCGGGGAGACCGCGGCCCGCGGACTCGATACGCTCGTCGGCGGGCTCCTGGCCCGCGGGATCCACGTGAGCTGCCTCGTGGTGACGGAGGAGGACGCGGCGAGCGTGCAGCGGGCGCGCGAGCGGCTGGCCGGCGCCCCGGGCGCCGAGCGGCTGGAGCTGGCGGTGTTCACGCCGCGGCGGCGGCCCGTCGTGCTGCGCAAGCTGCGCAGCCTGCGTCGTCCGTTCAGCGAGACGCTGCACGCCGAGGGATTCGGCGCCGCACTCGAGCGTCAGGCCGCCGCCGGCTACGACGTGCTGCACCTGGACCAGCTCTGGAGCGGCTGGGTCGGTCTCGACCGCCGGCGCGTGCTCCTCAACGTCTACCAGCTCGAGGTGATCGACTGGGAGCAGCGGCGAGGGCTCGGCCTGGCCGAGCGCAAGGCACTGCTGCAGATGCGGCGGGCCACGCGGCGCATCGTCCGGGGCTCGCGGCACATCCGCGTCGTCAGCCGGCCATTGCTGGAGCGGACACGCGCGCTGAATCCCGCCGCGGACCAGGCCTGCGTGCCGTTCGCGCTCGACGTCTCGCTCTATCCCGTGCAGCCGCTGGTGCGGGAGCCGGTGGTCGGACTGCTGGGCTCGATGCACTGGCTGCCCTCGCGGGCGGCGGCCGAGCGCCTCATCACGCGGATCTGGCCGCGCGTGAAGCGGCAGCTGCCGCGCGCCCGGCTGCTGGTCGGTGGCTGGAACGCGCGTCGCTATCTGGAGCGCTACGCCGGCCCCGACATCCGGCTGGTCGAGAACCTCGCCCACCCGAGTGAGTTCTTCTCCCAGGTCGCCGTCCTCGCCTATGCCCCCGTCCGGGGTACCGGCGTCAAGGTCAAGGTGCTCGAGGCGCTGGCCTACGGCGTGCCGGTGGTCACGACCGGCGAGGGCATCGAGGGCGTCGACTGCGTGGACGGCGTGCACTGCCGGGTGGGTGAGGACGACGAGGCGCTGGCGGCCCGTGTCGTCGAGCTGCTCGGCGACGGCGCTCAGTGCCGGCGCCTGCGCGAGGCCGGGCGTACGCTGGTGGAGACGAACCACGCGCCGGCGGCGGTGCTGGAGCAGATGCTCTCTGTGTACGAGCGGGTGCGACGCGAGTGAGCGACCGTCGAGCCGTGGTCGTGGTGCCGGAGATCCCGAGCCCGCCCCGCTGCGGCAACGCCTGGCGGGACCTGCAGCAGATCCACGTCCTGCGCCGGCTCGGCTTCACCGTGCACGTCGTCTCGGCCCGCCCGCGCTGGGACCTGAGCGATGCCGAGGAAGCGGCCGGCCGCGGCGCGCTGGGCGCCGAGGTCTCCTACCTCACCCGGGCGCGCGAGGCGCCGGCCGAGGCGCGGCTGGCGACGCTCTCGCGCAAGGCGAGCTACCTGATCGCCCCACGCATCCACCCGTTCGGCTGGTCGCTGCCGCGCGGCGTGTCGCGCATGATCGCCGGCCTCGCCGGGGACGCGGCCGACGTCATGCTGATGCGCTCGATCTTCGTGCACGACCTTCCGGGGCTGCACCGCGTGTGGGCCGGGCGGATCGTGGTCGACTGTCACGACTCCGACGTGCACCTGGCCGCTGAGCTGCTGGCGACGGTCCGCGGTGCCGCGCGGCTGGGCCCGTGGGCGAACCTGGTCGGCGTCAGGCGGATCATCGCGCGGTGCCTGCCGCTGGCCGACGAGGCGTGGGCGGTCAGCCGCGAGGATGCGGCGCGGCTCGCCCGCCAGGCTCCGCGCGCGCGCGTGCTCGTCGTGCCGAGCGGGATGGATCGAGGCCGCGCCGCGCCGGACGCGCAGCCCGGCGTCGACGGCACGGCGCTGCTCGTCGCGAACTTCGGCTACGGGCCCAACGCGCGCGGCGCCGAGTGGCTGCTGCGCATGGTGTGGCCCACGATCCGGGCCCGGGTGCCCGCGGCGACCCTGCGTTGCGTGGGCGCGCGAATGCCGGCGGCGCTGGCGGCGCTGGCGGCCGCGACGCCGGGCGTGGAAGCGTGCGGCCAGCTGGCCGAGATCGCCGGCCCGCTGCGTGACGCGGCCGTCGTGCTGGCGCCGCTCCTCGAGGGCGGCGGCACGCGGCTGAAGATCGTCGAGGCCTGGAGCCAGGGCAAGGCCGTCGTCACGACGCCCAAGGGCGTCGAGGGGCTGCCGGCGCCGGCGGACGCCGTCGTCGTCGCCGCGGGCCCCGCGGAGTTCGCGGCGGCGACGGCGTCGCTGATGCTCGACGCGGAGCGGCGCCGGGTCGTGGGCGCCCGTGCGCTCCAGGTCTTCCGCGAGCACCTCTCCTGGGATGTGGCCGCGCGCGCCGTCGCGGCGGGCTCCGTCATCGGCGACGCCGGCGTGGCACGCTCGCCGGCCATCACGTGACGCCGCGCCGGCGGCGCGTGCTGGTCATCGGCGAGTTCGGCCCCGGCGCCCTCGCGCGGTCCTATGCGCGCGCCTTCGAGACGCTCGGCTGGCAGACGTCGCGCTACGACATGCTGGCCGGCTATACGCGCGGGGGCGCGCTGGCCGGCGCGCGCGTGCTCCGGCGTCTGCTTCGGCCGGCGCTGTGGGCGCTGATGGCCCGTGAGGTGGTGGCGCTCGCCGGACGCGAACGGCCCGACCTGGTGCTGTCCACGAAGGCGCCATTTCTCCGCCCCGGCGCGGTGGCCGCGCTGAGGCGGGCGGCCGCCGCGCCGGTGGCGATGGTCTATCCCGACAGCCCGTACGGCGCCTACACGCTGCGCTCCGACGTGCTCGCGGTGCTGGCCGCCTGCGACCGGGTCTACATCTGGAGCCGCCGCCTGCTCGAACGGCTGCGTGCCGACGGCGTGGCCAGGGCGGCGTACCTGCCGTTCGGCTACGATCCCGCCGACTACGGCGCCGAGGGCGCCGTCGCGCGGCCGGCCTGCGGGCGCGCGCACGCGATCGCGTTCATCGGGCAGCGGTACGACAAGCGCGAGGCGTGGCTGGAGGCACTCGCCGGGCTCGACGTCGGGGTGTGGGGGCTCGGCTGGGAGCGATCCCGCACGGCGCGGGCGTCGGGCGTCTGCGTGCACGGCGACGCCGCCCACGGCGCGGCCGCCGGCGCGGTCTACCGCGGCGCGCGCGTCGCGCTGAACGTGCTCCACGCCGACAATCTGCCCGCCCACAACATGCGCACGTTCGAGATCCCGCCGTGCCGCACGGTGATGCTTACCGAGGCGAGCGAGGAGATCGAGACGTTCTTCGAGGCCGACCGCGCGTGTCTGGTGGCCGCCGATCCGCAGGCGCTGCGGGCCCAGGCCGAGCGGGTCCTGGCGGACGAGGCGCTGGCGCGGGCGGTGGCCGAGGGCGGGGCGCGCGCCGCCGGGCCGCACACCTACGAGGCGCGCGCACGCGAGATCGTGGCCGACGTCGTCGGGAGCGCCGCCCGGCTCGCTCGGGGCGCCGGACGATGAGCGGCCTGCTCCCGCGGCCCACGCTGGGCGCCGGCGCGATCCTGCGCTGGCACCTGGTCGGCCACTGGCTGGCCGGCCTGGCGGGGCCGGGGGGGCTGGCCCACGTCCTCGACGCGGGATGCGGCCGCGGTGAATACGTGCTGCGGGTCGCGCGGCGCTTCCCGGGCGCCGCGCTCGTGGTGGGCGTCGATCAGGCGGGCCGGGACGGCGTGGCCGGCTTCGCGCGTGTGCCGCCCGACCTGGCGTCGCGCGTCGTGCTGCGCAATCGTCCGTTCTGCCGAGCGGCCGTCGAGGACGCGGCGCCCTTCGACGCGCTGCTGTGCATCGACGTCCTCGAGCACGTGGCCGACGACGGCCGGTTCCTCGACGAGCTGGCGGCGGTGGTGCGGCCGGGCGCCCGCGGGCTCGTGCACGTGCCGGCGACGCCCCAGCGCCACCCGATCGGGTGGACGCGGCGCGAGCTCGACCGGATGCTGGCCGACGGCAGCGGCGAGCACGTGCGGGAGGGCTACACGCTGGCCGGGATCTCGGCGCTCCTGAGGGACACCGGCTGGCTCGTGCGGCGGGCGCGGGCCACCTTCGGCCGCCTGGCGGCCTGGTGGTGCGACGCCGATTTCTATCTGGCGAGTCGCCGCCGGCACGCGGCGCGGGCGGCGGCGCTGCCCCTCACCGTGGCCGGCGCCCTGCTCGGACGGGTGGTGCGCCCGCGCCAGGGCAACGGGTGGCTTCTCCTGATCGAGCACCGATGAGCGACGGATTGGAGTCGGTGCTGGTGACGGGCGGGGCCGGCTTCATCGGCTCGCACCTCGTCGAGGCTCTGCTGAAGGACGGCCACCCCGTCGTCGCCCTCGACGATCTCAGCACCGGCAGCCTGCGCAACGTCCAGCACCTGATCGGCCAGCCCGGGTTTCGCTTCGAGCTGGGCTCGGTGCTCGACCGTGAGCGCTGCCAGCGCGCGGTGGCGGAGGCGGACGTCGTCGTGCACCTGGCCGCCGCGGTCGGCGTCAAGCTGGTCGTCGAGCGGCCGGTCGAGACGATCGAGCGCAACGTGCGAGGGACGGAGCACGTGCTGGAGGCCGCGCTGCGCCACGGGCGCCGCGTGTTCCTGGCCTCGACCTCCGAGGTGTACGGCAAGGGGACGCCGGACGTCCGCGCCGTGTTCCGCGAGACGGACGACGTGACGCTGGGCGTGTCGATGCGCTGGTCGTACGCGTGCTCGAAGGCGCTCGACGAGTACCTGGCGCGCGCGTATCACCAGACCAAGGGCTTGCCGGTGGTCATCGGCCGCCTGTTCAACACGGTGGGGCCGCGCCAGACGGGCGCCTACGGCATGGTCATCCCGCGCTTCGTCGACTGGGCGCTGGCCGGGGCGCCGATCCAGGTGTACGGCGACGGCCAGCAGGTGCGGGTCTTCGCCCACGTGCACGACACCGTGCGGGCGCTGTGGGCGCTCATGAACGAGCCCCGGGCCGTGGGGCAGATCGTCAACATCGGCGGCGCCGAGCCCGTCACCATGCTGGACCTGGCCCGGCGCATCACGGCCCTGACCGCCAGCGCCTCTCAGATCGTGCTCGTACCCTACGAGCAGGCGTATGGCGCGGGCTTCGAGGACATCCGCCTGCGCGTGCCCGATCTCGGCCGGCTCCGGGAGCTGACCGGCGACCATCCCACGCGCTCGCTCGACGCCATCCTCGCGGACATGGTCGAGGATGGACGCGCCCGCCTTGGCCGGTAGCGTCATGATCCTCGTGAACGGCGGCGAGGACAGCGCGCTCGGGGAGCGCGCGCGCTGGATCGCGCGGGCGGCCGGTCCGACGGCCGCGATCGTCTACCGGACCGGCGGGCGGGCTCGCGCCGTCGCGGCGTTCGTCGGACGGGTCCAGGGGGCGCGGCCGCGCATCGTGTACGTGGTCGACACGTCGATCGCCACCGTGCTGGCGTCGGCGTGGGCGCGCCGATCCGGCGCCCGGGTGGTCCTCGACACCGGCGACGCCACCGCGGCGCTGACGCGGGCCACCGGTCGGCTCGGTCTCCTCGGCGCCCTTGCGGCGCCCGCGTTCGAGCGCGCCGCCTACCGGCTGGCCACGACGGTCGTCGTCCGCTCCGAGGAGCTGGGCCGCCACGTGCGCTCGCTGGTCGAGCGTCCCGTGATCGTGGTCCCGGACGGCTACGACCCCGCGCTCGTCGACGGCGGCGGCGGCGAGGGACACCGGCAGCGGTGGGCGGTCGGCGGCCGGCTCGTCGTCGGCGTGCTCGGAAGCGCCCACTGGAACGCGCGTCGCCGGTGGTGCTACGGCCGCGACGTCGTCGAAGCGGTGGCTGCCGCCCGCCGCACCGACGTCGTGGGCGTGCTGCTCGTGCGTGGCGACGGCCTGCCGAGGCTCCGTGCGCTGGCCGAGGCGCGCGGGGTGCGTGAGCGCGTGATCGTGGCGGAGCCCGGCGACGCCCGGCTGGCGTGGCAGCAGCTCGCCGCCGTCGACGTCGCGCTGTCCACGCAGACGAACGACACCGTCGGCCGCGTGCGCACCACCGGCAAGCTCGTCCAGTACATGGCGGCGGGCCGCTTCATCCTCGCCAGCCGGGTCGGCGCCGCCGCCGCCTTGCTGCCGGACGAGATGCTCGTCGACTATCATGGGGCCTGGGATGAGGGCTACTTCGCGCGACTCGCGGCGCGGCTGGACGAGCTGCCGGATCGTCGCGCCCTGGCCGAGCGTGGCGGGCGCCTCAGAGCCGCGGCCGAGCCGTTCGCGTACCCGCGACTGGTGGAGACGCTGAGCGCCCGCGTCTTCGCGGCGGCCTAGCGTGTCCGCCTGGCTGTCGGGCCCCGGCCTCGGGCTGGCCTACGACCGCTTCACGCTGGCCCTGGCGCTGGCGATGACGGCCCTCTGGCTCGTCTCGCTGCTCCTGCTCCGCCGCCGCGGGCGCGGCTGGCGCGCCATCCCGCTCTCCCTGCTGGGCTGGTCCTGGATCGGGTTCGGCCTGGCCTTCGTCGGGCGCTTCTGGGTGCTCTCGGTCGATGCCGTCAGCTACGGTGACATGTCCGAGCGCCTGCTGATGATGCCGCCGGTGGTGATCGACGAGGCGCTGCTCCTCAGCATCCTGTACTGGGGCAGCGTCCTGGTCGCGTACCGGCTCGTCCCGGACTCCCGCCTCAATCCGCTGGAGTCCCTGGGCCCGGTCGTCGGCTGGCGGGCGGTGCCGGCGTTCGACGCCCTTGCGGTGATGGCGGTCGTGGCGATGGTCCTCGGTGCCGACGTCGAGCGCACCCCGGCCGCGCTGGTGCGCCCGCTGGCGCTGGTCGGCTCGCTCTGGGTGTTGCCGGCGGCGGCGGCGTGGTTCCTGGCACTCGACAGCGGGCGCCGCCGGCTCGCCGTGCGGCGCTGGATGTACCTGGCGCCGGGGCTCGTCAGCTTCGTCCTGGAGCCCTTCCGCGAGCGGCTGCTCCTGATGCTGCTCATTCCGCTCGTGGCCGCGCTGTTCGCGGGCCGGCGGCTGCGTCTGGGCCCGCTGCTCGTCGTCGTGGTGGTGTTCGCCATCGCGAGCACGCTGGCCGTGAGCTGGTACCGCCAGGTGGCCTGGGACGGCGAGAGCGTGACCTCGAGCAACGAGTACCTCGATCCCGAGGTCTGGCGGAAGGATCCGTACTACGCGCCGTGGACCGCGGTCCTCCGTCGCTTCCACTCGTTCGACTCGCTGGTCTTCCACACGTATCTCGTGCCCGACGTCGTGCCCTTCGAGACCGAGCGCAATCCACTCCTCGACCTGCTGCTCGAGGGGTTCGTGCCGCGCGCGCTCTGGCCCGACAAGCCGGAGTCGCGACGGGCGATGATCTTCTCCGTCACGCTGTGGTCGTACGGCGAGGAGGAGCACACCGAGGCCAACATCGCGCCGTCGATGGCGGGCGACCTGTACGGCGTGGGTGGCTGGTGGTGGGTGGCGCTCGGCGGCGGCATCTGGGGCGCGCTGCTGGGCGTGCTCGATCGCTGGCGCGAGCGGCTGCCCGCCGGCGGCCAGACGGTCGTCATCGCCGCGCTGGCGCTGCTGGCGGCGGGGGGCATCGAGCGCGACTTTCCGCGCGCGGCGGCCACGCTGGTCCAGAGCGCGATCGTCCTGATCGGCAGTGCGATCGCGCTGCGGCGCGCGCTGGGGGCCGGTCGCGGCCAACTCGCCGGCCCTCACCCGCCGCCGCCCGGTGAGTGGAGCCGGGAGCCGGCCCAGGCGCCCTGAGGCGCTCATGTGCGGCATCGTCGGGTTGGCCGGAGTCGAGGATGCCGCGCTCGTGCGTTGCATGGCGGAGGCGGTGGCTCACCGGGGTCCCGACGGCGAGGGCTTCTTCGTCGGTGACGGCGTGTCGCTGGGGATGCGGCGGCTCAGCATCATCGACCCCGCCGGCAGCGATCAGCCGCTGTGGAGCGAGGACCGCCAGGTTCTGACGATCTGCAACGGCGAGATCTACAACTACCGCCGGCTCCGCACCCAGCTCGAGAAGCGAGGTCACAGCTTCCGCACGGCGGGCGACGCCGAGACGATCGTGCACGCCCACGAGGAGTACGGCGACGCCGGCGTGCACCTGCTGCGCGGGATGTTCGCCTACGCGGTCTGGGACCGCCGGCAGCGGCGCCTCCTGCTCGTCCGCGACCGGCTCGGCATCAAGCCGCTCTACTACGCGCAGGCGGGGGCGACGCTGGCCTTCGCCTCCGAGGTCAAGGCGCTGCTCGCCGTGCCCGGCGTCTCCCGCGCGCTCGACGTCGAGGCGCTGCAGCGCTACCTGACGCTGGGGTACGTGCCCGGCCCGGCGACGATCCTGACCGCGGTGCGCAAGCTGCCGCCGGGGCATCGGCTGGCGTGGCAGGCGGGCCGCGTCGAGGTCCGTCAATACTGGGACCTGGTGCTCGACGAGGGCGCGCGCCGGCTTCCCGCGCGGGCCGCCGCCGAGGCATTCCGCGAGCAGCTCGAGGATTCCGTCGCGCATCACCAGATCAGCGACGTGCCGTTGGGCGTGTTGCTGTCGGGCGGCATCGACTCGGCCGCCGTCACCGCGCTCCTGGCCGGCGGCGGCCGGCGCGTGAAGACGTTCACCGTCGGCTTCGAGGCCGGCGACGGGGACGAGGGCGAGCTGGTGGCCGCGCGCACCGTCGCTCGCCACTTCGACACCGAGCACCACGAGATCGTGCTGGGATCCGGGCTGGCGGACATCCTGCCGGAGATCGTCCGCATGCAGGACGAGCCCCTCGCCGATCCGGCGACGGTGGCGACGTTCTTCGTCTGCCGGCTCGCCGCCGGGTCCGTGAAGGTGGTGCTCACCGGCGAGGGCGGCGACGAGCTCCTCGGCGGCTATCCACGGTACGGCTGGCTGCGCCTGGGCGAGCGGCTGCGTCGCCGGCCGGGCCTGCGGGCGGCGGCGCGCGCGTTGCTGGCATCGCTGCCGCACGGCGTCGCGGGCGGGCGAATCTCGCAGCGGCTCGCCACGCTCGTCGGACCGGCGGCGCTCGAGGACCGCCACCTGGACTGGGTGGCGACGCTGAGCGGCGACGTCCAGCACGCCCTGACCGGTGACGGCGGCCGGACGGCGGCCGGCGCGCTCGTGCGCGAGCTCGTGGGCCGATCGGGCACCGGGGATCCTGTTCACGACCTGATGTACGCCGACGTGAAGACCTGGCTGCCGGACGACGTGCTGGTGAAGACCGATCGCATGAGCATGGCGGCCTCGATCGAGGCGCGCGTGCCGTTGCTCGATCATCGGCTGATGGAGTTCACCGCGAGCCTGCCGGCCTCGATGAAGGCGGGGACGCTCGCGACCAAGGCGCTGCTGCGCCAGGCGCTGGGGCGCGACCTGCCGGCCGCCACGCGGCGCCGGCGCAAGCGCGCCTTTCTGGTCCCGCTGCGCCGCTGGCTCGGCGGCGAGCTGCGCGAGCTCCTCCACGACAGCCTCACGTCCGCGTCCGCTCGCTCGCGTGGGCTCGTGCGGCCCGAGGCGGTCGCGCGGCTGCTCCATGAGCAGCGCAGCGGGCGTCACGATCACGGGCGGGCGCTGTGGACCCTGCTGTGCCTGGAGCTCTGGCTCACCACCGTGGGCGATGCGGCTGCTGCTGCTCACGATTGACTTCCCGCCCGGGCGGGGCGGCGTGCAGACACTCCTGGCGCAGCTGGCCACGGGCCTGGCGCGGACGTGGGACGTGGTCGTGGTGACCCCGGCGGCGGCCGGCGACCAGCGGTGGGATGCCGCGCAGGCCTACGCCGTGCGACGGTCGTGGCCGGCGGCGTGGGGTCTGGCGGCGCTGGTCGGGCTGCACGCCCGGGCGCTCGTCGCGCTGCTCGGCCGGCGTCCGGACGTCCTCGTGTGCGGCCACGTCCTGCTCGGACCGTTCTGTCGGCTGGTGAGCGTGCTCCTGCGCGTGCCGTACGTCGCCATGGCCTACGCGTACGAGATCCGGGCGCCCCGGCTGCGGCCGATCGCCGGGCTCGCGCTGCGCGGGGCCCGCCGCGTGGTGACGATCAGCGAGTTCGGCCGGCGCGCCGTCCAGGCGCACGGCGTCGCGCCGGCCTCGGTGGTGGTCGTCCACCCGGGGGCCGTCGAGCGCGCACCGGCGACGACGAGCACGCGAGAGCCGGCGCCGGGCCGCGTCGTCCTCACGGTCGGACGGCTCGTCGACGGCTACAAGGGCCACGACATGGTGATCCGGGCGATGCCGCTGATCCTCGCCCGCCTTCCCGGCGTGCGCTACGTCGTGGTCGGCGACGGTCCGCGGCGGGCCTACCTCGAGCGGTTGGCTGTCGCGCACGGTGTGTCGCACGCCGTGCGCTTCGTGGGCGAGGTGTCGGACGACGAGGTGGACGCCTGGTATCGCCGCTGCGAGGTTTTTGTCCTGGCCGGGCGCGAGAGCGACGCCGACGGCGGGGCCGAGGGCTATGGCATCGCGTGCGTGGAGGCGAGCCTGCGCGGCAAGCCGGTCGTCGGCGGCCGCTCAGGTGGCATCCCCGACGCCGTCGTCGACGGCGAGACCGGCATGCTGGTCGATCCGCTCGATCCGGCCGACATCGCCGACGCGGTCACCCGCCTGCTGGCCGAGCCGGAGCTCGCGGCGCGGCTCGGTCGCGCCGGCCGCCGCCGCGCACTGGACGAGCTGGCGTGGTCGCGGGTGACGGAGCGCATGTCCCGCGTGCTCGCCCAGGCCGCGGCGGGGTGACCCCACCGCGGCGCGTTCTGTACCTGAGTCCCACCGCTCAGCTCGGCGGCGCCGAGCACAGCCTGCTCGACCTGGCGGCCGGCCTCGATCGACGGCGCTACGAGCCGCGGTTGCTGTGCCTGGGCGACGGACCGCTGCTCGGGGCCGCGTTGGGACGCGGCGTGGACGCCACGATCGTCACGACACCGGCGGCGTTTGCGCGGACGAGCTTGCGCGGTTCGCGCACGGCGGTCGCCCGGCTGCTGGGAAGCACCGTCCGGGCGCTGCCGACCTTCGTGGCGATCCGACGGGCCGCCCGCCGCCTGGCGCCGGCGCTCGTGCACAGCAACGGCAACAAGACACACCTGCTGTCGGCCCCGCTGGCGCTCGCGGGGAGGCTGGTGGTCTGGCACGTGCGCGACTTCCTGCCCGATCGTCGCCCGGAGCGGCTCCTGGTGCGGCTCGCCAACGCGGCGGTCGCCGCGCTCGTCGCCAACTCGTCGGCGGTCGCCGCGCACCTGGTGCGCCTCGGCGCGCGGCCCGCGCTGGTGCACGCGATCCCCAACGGCATCGACGTGTCGCGCTTCGACCCGGACGGGCCGCGCGCCGACCTGCGGGCGGCGTTCGGCTGGCCGGAGCCGACGCGCGTCGTCGGCATGGTCGGCGTGCTGGCCCGCTGGAAGGGGCAGGAGGTGTTCCTGCGCGCGGCGCGCGAGATCGCCGGTCGCACCCGCGACGTCCGCTTCGTGGTCGTCGGCGGCGAGATCTATCAGACGAGCGGCCACGGTGACTTCGCCGCCGCCCTGCGCCGCCTCGCCCGCGAGCTGGAACTCGACGGCGTCGTCGCCTTCGCGGGCCATCGCGACGACGTGCCCGAGGTCCTGCGGGCGCTCGACGTGGTGGTGCACGCCTCGACCGAGCCCGAGCCGTTCGGCCGGGTGATCGCCGAGGCGATGGCGTGCGCGCGGCCCGTGGTGTGGGCGCGGGGCGGGGGTGCCGACGAGATCGTCGGGGCGACCGGGCTGGCCGCGCTCGGGGTCGAGCGCGGAAATCCGGCCGCGCTGGCCGCGGCCATTGCCCGCGCGCTCGCCGAGCCCGACGCCGCTCGGCGGTGGGCGCGCGAGGGTCGGGTCAGGATCGCCGAACGGTTCGACATCGACCGCCACGTCGAGCGCATCCAGGAGCTGTACGCGAGCCTGACGGGGAGCGGCGGGTGAGAGTGCTGCACGTCGGGAAGTTCTACCCTCCGGTGCGCGGAGGCATCGAGACCGTGCTGGCGGCGCTGTGCGAGGGCACGGCCCGGCGCTGGCGCGTCCGCGCCGTGGTCGCGCAGCCGGGGAGGCGGACGACGCGGGAGCGCCGGAACGGCGTCGAGGTGGTCCGGGTGGGAACACTCGCCCGGGCGCTGTCGGTGTCGCTCGGTCCGGCGCTGGCGCGCGAGCTGTGGCGCGAGCGCGTCGACTGCGTGGTCCTGCACGAGCCGAATCCGCCGGCCGGCACGCTGTTGGCGCTGCACACCCCGGCCCCCCGCCTGATCGTGTGGCACCATAGCGACATCGTGCGGCCGGCCTGGGCGAACGCGACCTACGGGCGCGTGCAGCGCGTGCTCTACCGGCGCGCCGACTGTGTGATCGTGTCGGCGCCGCCGATGGCCGAGAGCGCCGGCGTGGCCGCCGCCCGGCGTGTCGAGATCGTGCCGTACGGTGTCGCGCTCGCACCGCTGCTCTCCGCCTCCGCGTCGGCCGACGCCGCCCTGCAGCCGCTCGCCCGGGTGCCGCGGCCGCGCGTGCTCTTCGTCGGTCGGCTCGTCTACTACAAGGGACTCACGGTGCTCCTGCAGGCGATGGTCGCCGTCGGCGCCGGCCTAGTGATCGCCGGCGACGGGCCGCTCGCGGGCGCGTTGCGCACACGGGCGGGCGCTCTCGGCCTGGCCGATCAGGTCGTGTTCCTGGGCGGGCTGTCGGACGAGGCGATCCGCCAGCTCTACCGGGCGTGCGACGTCTTCGTGCTGCCCTCGACCGAGCGCACCGAGGCGTTCGGGCTCGTGCAGGTGGAGGCGATGGCCTGCGGGCTGCCGGTGGTCAGCACCGATCTGCCGACCGGCGTGCCGTGGGTGAACGCGCACGGCGTGACGGGTCTCGTGGTTCCGCCGGGCGACGCGGGCGCCCTGGCGGACGCCCTGCGGCGACTGCTGGCTGACCCGGCGCTGCGGGCCGAGCTGGGGCAGGCGGGACGGCGGCGGGCGGTGCAGCACTTCGAGGAGTCGCGCATGGTCGAGCGCTTCGTCGAGATCGTCGAGTCCCTCGCCGGTGTCGGCCACTAAGCGCGTCTTCGACGTCGGCCTGGCCGGCGCCGGCCTCGGCCTGTCGTGGCCGCTCTGGCTCGTCATCGCCGTGCTCGTCAAGCTCGACGACGGCGGACCGGTGTTCTATGCGCAGCCGCGCGTGGGGCGGGGCGGCGTGCCGTTTTCGAGCCTCAAGTTCCGCTCGATGCGCGCCGACGCCGACGCGCGGTTCGGCCCGCGCCAGGCGACAGCGGCCGACGCCCGCGTCACGCGGGTGGGACGCGTGCTGCGGGCCACCGCCATGGACGAGCTGCCCCAGCTCTGGAACATCCTGTGCGGTGACATGAGCTTCGTCGGTCCGCGCGCGCTCATGCCGGAGGAGATCGAGGCCGGCGGCCTGGCCAGCGTCCCGCTGGCGGGCATTCGCGGCTACGAGGCGCGCCACCGCGTGCGACCCGGGCTGACCGGGCTCGCGCAGGTCTACGCGGATCGCGACCTGCCGCGCCGTCAGAAGTTCCGCTACGACCTGCTCTACATCCGCCGGCGCAGCTTCGCGCTCGACCTGCGGCTCGTCGCGCTCTCGGTCTGGATCACCCTGCGCGGCCGCTGGGAGCGGCGCGGCCCGAAATTCTGAGCGGACGCGCCGAGAAAAGGCCGGCGAGCGGAGAGCGGCCCGTATAATCGCGCCGTGATCGACGTGGCCATCGTCGGCGGAGGCCCCGCCGGGCTGCTGGCGGCCGCCCGTCTCGCCGGCGCCGGCCTTGACGTGGCCCTCTTCGAAGAGCACGCCCGGATCGGCGAGCCCACGCACTGCACCGGGATCGTCTCGCTGGAGACCGCCGAGCTCGCCAAGATCCCGGACGAGCTGGTGCTGGCGCGCCTGCGTCACGCCCACCTGCACGGGCCGCGCGGCGCCGAGGCCCGCCAGGAGTGGACCCGGGGCGCCGACGCGATCCTGGCCATCGATCGCGCGGGCTTCGATCGGAGCCTCGCCGCCCAGGCCATCGCCGCCGGTGCCGTCGTGAGCACGGGCACGGCCGTGCGCGAGGTCGGCGTCACGTCCGCCGGCGTGACGCTCCGGACGTCGATGGGCCTGCTGCGGGCCCGCGCCTGCGTGCTCGCCTGCGGCGTGTCCTATCGCTTCCAGCGCCAGCTCGGCCTCGGCCTCCCCGGTCAGGCGGTGCACACGGCCCAGACCGAGGTCGACGCGATCCCCGGCGAAGGGGTCGGCCTGCACTTCGGGCGCTCGGTGGCGCCCGACGGTTTCGTGTGGACGGTGCCGGTCATTCGCGGCGACCGGGCGCGGCTGAAGATCGGCGTGATGGCGTCGGGCGACGCCGGCGCCCGGCTCGGCGCCTTCCTGCAGCGTCCGGAGATCCGCGCGGGTCTCCTCGGCGACCCCGGGCCACCGATCCGGCGCCTGCTGCCGCTCAAGCCGATCGCCCGGACGTACGCCGAGCGCGTGCTGGCCGTCGGCGACGCCGGCGGCTTCACGAAGCCGACGACGGGCGGCGGCATCTTCTACAGCCTGCTCACGGCGTCGCTCGCCGCCGAGACGTTGGTGGACGCGTTCCACGCCGGCCGGTTCGACGAGGCGTTCCTCGGGCGGTACGAGCAGCGCTGGCAGGAGCGGCTCGGGGCCGAGCTGCGCGTGGGGGACTGGCTGCGCCAGCTCCTGACCCGGTGCGGCGACGCGGAGATCGACCGACTCGTGCGGGCGTTCGCCTCCGACGACGTCCGCGCCCTGGTGCGGCGCACGGCCCGGTTCAACTGGCACCGCGATCTCATCGTGGCCCTCGGCCGCCAGCCGGCGGTGGCCACGCTGCTCGTCCGGGTGCTGTTCCGCTGACCCCGGGCGGGCCGGTCAGCCGAACAGGCCGTAGCGCACGGTGCACCACACGCCGCGCACGCCGTCCTTCCAGGTGATCTTCTTGCCCTCGGCGTACGTGCGACCGTGGTAGGAGATCGGCACCTCGTAGATGCGCCAGCCGGCGCGCGCGACCTTGGACGTGATCTCGACCTCGAACCCGAAGCGGTCCTCGCGCAGGCGGATCTGACCCAGCACCTCGGCCCGGAACACCTTGTAGCAGGTCCACACGTCGGACAGGTTCAGGTTGGTGAAGACGTTGGAGAGCGTCGTGAGGACGCGATTGCCGACGTAGTGCCAGAAGAGCAGGACGCGGTGGGGTCCGCCGAGGAAGCGCGAGCCGAAGACGACATCGGCCTCGCCGCGCTCGATCGGCGCCAGCAGCTGCGCATAGTCGGCGGGGTCGTACTCGAGATCGGCGTCCTGCACGAGGACCACCTCGCCGCGGGCGGCCTCGAACCCGCGGCGCAGCGCCGCGCCCTTGCCGCGATTGTCGTCCTGGAGCAGGACACGGACCTGGCCGTCGGGCGTCTGCAGGCCCACCAGCAGATCGCGCGTGCCGTCGGTGGACCCGTCATCCACCACGATGATCTCCTTGTCGACGGCGACCGCGTGCACGCGCTTGAGCAGGGTCTCGATCGTGGCGCGCTCGTTGTAGACGGGAATCACGACGGACAGCCACGGCGAGCCGGCCGCGCGGGTCGTCATGTCGTGATTATCCGCTAGAATCCCGCGGGGAGGCATCGACTACCGATGGCTCGGGCGCCCTGGTCGCGGACACCGGCAGCCGTACTCGGCGTGCTGACGGCCCTCAACGGGCTCAACTACGTCGACCGCTACGTGGCCGCGGCCACGCTGCCGCTGATCCTCACCGGCCTCGGCATCTCCGACGCGCAAGGGGGGCTCATCCAATCGCTCTTCATCGTCAGCTACGCGCTGGTCTGCCCCCTGGCCGGCTGGGTTGGTGACCGCCAGCCCCGCCTGCGGCTGGCCGCCGCCGGCGTGTTCGTGTGGAGTGCGGCCACCGTGGCCTCCGGCCTGGCCCCGACCTTCGCCTGGTTGCTGCTGGCGCGAGCGGTGATCGGCGCCGGCGAGGCGAGCTACGCCGTGGTGACGCCCTCACTGCTCTCCGACTGCTATCCGGCTGAGCGACGGGCCCGCGTGCTCGGTGTCTTCTACGCGGCCATCCCGGTCGGTAGCGCCCTCGGCTACATCCTGGGCGGTGTGGTCGGCGAGGCGTACGGTTGGCGGGCCGCCTTCTTCATCGCCGGCGCGCCCGGGGCGGTGCTCGCCTTCGTGCTGTTGCTCTTGACGGAGCCGCGACGGGGCGCCATGGACCCGGCGGGGGGCGCGCCGCCGGTGCCGCTGGCGCTCGGGGCATCGCTGCGGGCGTTGCTCGAACGTCGCAGCTACGTCGTCAACACCGCGGCCCAGGTCATCTACACGTTCTCGATGGGCGGGCTGGCGACGTGGATGCCGACCTACTTCGTGCGCAGCCGAGGCATCCCGCTGGCGACGGCGTCCGCCACCTTCGGCGCGCTGTTGGTGGTGGCAGGATTCGCCGGGACGCTGCTCGGCGGTCGCATCGCCGGCCGCGTGGCCAAGCGCCGGCCGGGCGCCGACTTCACGGTGTCGGGCTGGTCGCTGGTCGGCTCGATCGTCTTCACGGTGCCGGCCGTCCTCGCGCCGCAGCCGATGGTCTTCTGGCCGGCGATGTTCGTCACGCTCTTGCTGTTGTTCGTGAACATCGGACCGCTCAACGCGGCGATGGCCAACGTGCTGCCGGCCGAGCTGCGCGCGCGAGGGTTTGCGCTCACGACCGGACTCATGCACCTGCTCGGCGACGCAGCCTCGCCGTGGCTCATCGGAGCCGCCTCGGACCGGATCGGGCTCGAGATGCCCGTGCTGGTGACCGGCTGCCTGCTGGCGGTGGCGGGAGTCGTGCTGCTGTGGGGCCAGCGCACGCTGGTCGCGGACCTACGGCGTTAGCTGACCGGCCTGCGCGCGATAGCGCACGGGCACCTTCTCCAGGCTGTCCGTCCAGGTCGTGACCCCGTGCTCGTCAGTCCAGCGGTAGACCTTCGCCGGCGAGGCCGGCGGGCGGCGCACGGGCTCGGGAGCCGAGGTCGGCGCCGGCGGAGGCGCGATCGGCGGTGAGAGGTCGGGAGGCGTCACCGGCGGATTCGGGATCCACACCCAGGTGTACGGGGTGTACATCCCGTCGCCACGAAGCTCGTAGCGCCCGGCGGCGAACTCGATGATCCGTTGCGTCGGCACGGCGTAGGCCGGGGGCGGTGCGTAGGCGGCCGGCGGCCCGTAGCTCGGTGGCGGCGCGGCGTAGCCGGTCGCGGGTTCGACGTCCGGGAGTCCGTAGATCGAAGGCACGACGAAGATCGGCAACGGACCCCGGTGGTGGAAGCCCGGATGCGGATGTCGATCGAATCGCCGGGAGGCGGGGAACTCGCTGCGCCGGTGCTCGGGACGACCGTCAGCGCGGGCCGGCGACGGCGCCGACGCGACCACACACGCTGCCACGACGAGCATGATTACACGGGCTTTCATCACCCAACCTACGGGCGGAGCATAAGCCTCGGACGCCTCAGGCGCAAGTGTCAGACAGACACGGAGTGTCAACATGCCGTCATCCAGCGTCACTCGCATATATTCCACCGCGTTAGAGATCGCAGTTTTCCAAGCATCTGACGTCTGGTCCGCCTTTTGCCAGCGGGTGGGCAGGGGGAGACCAGCGCGTGATTGAAGAAACGTCCGTTCCCGGCATCGAGGACTCCGTTCGCGTCTACCTGCGGCAGATGGGGCAAGTGCCTCTGCTCACGCCCCAGCGTGAAGTCGAGCTGGCCAGACGGATCGAGGTCGGCCGCGAGCAGGCCATCCTTGCGGTGCTCACCACCGAGGCGGGACGGGCCGGTCTCAAGGAGCTGGGAGCGCGTCTCGCGCGCCACGAGGTTCCCGTGGACGCAGCGGTCGACCTGATGGATCCGGAGATCGACGACGCCGAGCGCCGCGCGCTGGCCCGCCGGGTCGGCCGGGCCATCACCACCGTCCTCAAGCTGCTCGATCAGCGCGATGCGCTTCGGCGGCGCGCCAGGCGTCCGGGGGCCCGAGGCCGGACGCGTCTGGAAGCCGAGGCGGGGCGACAGGAGCAGCAGGTGCTGACACGACTGCGCACGCTGCGGGTCAGCTACGACGTCTTCGACAGCGAGGGCGAGCACCCGGGCCTGGCCCAAACGCTGGCCGCCGCCGCGACCAACGGCCACGCCGGCAAGCTGCGGCCGGTGCTCGATCGCATCCAGCGGGCCCGCACCGACGCCGCCGAGGCCAAGAACCGGATGGCCGAGGCCAACCTGCGGCTCGTGGTCTCGATCGCCAAGCGGCACATCAACCGCGGGTTGCCCCTGCTCGATCTCGTCCAGGAGGGCAACATCGGCCTGCTCCGTGCGGTCGACAAGTTCGAGTACCGCCGCGGGTACAAGTTCTCGACCTACGCCACCTGGTGGGTACGCCAGTCGATCAGTCGGGCCATCGCCGACCAGGCCCGGACGATCCGGCTGCCCGTGCACATGATCGAGCGGATCAACCGGCTGCTCAAGACGTCGCGGCAGCTCGTCCAGGAGCTGGGCCGCGAGCCCTCCGTCGAGGAGGTCGCCACGCGCGCCCAGATGGCGGTGGACATGGTGCGGGCGGCGCTGTCGGTCGTCGTCGAGCCCATCTCGCTGGAGACGCCGGTCGGTGACGACGAGGACTGCGCGATCGGCGACTTCATCGAGGACCGCCAGACCGCCTCGCCTGTCGAGACCGCGCTGGGCTCCGAGCGGCGGGCCCGTACGCTGGCCCTGCTCGAGACGCTGAAGCCGCGGGAGGCGCGCGTGCTGCGCCTGCGCTACGGCCTGGGCGACGGCTACGACTGGACGCTCGAGGAGGTCGGCCAGGAGTTCCGGGTCACCCGCGAGCGCATCCGGCAGATCGAGGCCAAGGCGCTCAAGCGCATGCGGCATCCCTCGCGCACCGACAAGCTCCGGATCTTCGCCGAGGCCTAGCCGAACGACGGGCCGGCGGCGACGGCTCGTTGACCGGTACCGCTTGAACTCGGGGGTCGATCTGCGCTAGACGTGGGCCTCGTGCCTGCCGCGCTCGACGGCCTCACCGTGCTGGACCTGGCGACCTTCGTCGCCGCCCCCTTTTGCTGCACGCTGCTCGGCGAGTTCGGCGCCGAGGTCATCAAGGTCGAGCAGCCCGGGCCCGGCGACGATCTCCGCCGGCTCGGCACGCCGGTCCGCGAGGGGCTCTCGTACTGGTGGCTCGTCGAATCTCGCAACAAGAAGTCGATCACCTGCAACCTGCGTGAGCCCGACGGGCAGGCGCTCGTCAAGCGGCTGGCCGCCGGCGCCGACGTGCTCGCCGAGAACTTCCGCCCGGGGACGATGGAGCGCTGGGGCCTCGGTTGGGACGACCTGCGCTCGGTCAACCCGCGTCTGGTCATGGTCCGCATCTCGGCCTTTGGCCAGACCGGCCCCTATCGCGAGCGGCCGGGCTTCGGCCGCATCGCGGCCGCGATGGGCGGGCTGTCTTATCTCTCGGGGTATCCCGATCGGCCTCCGGTGACGCCGGGCACCCCGACGATTCCCGACTACCTGGCCGGCGCGCTTGGCGCCTTCGGCGCTCTGGTCGCGATCGAGCATCGGCATCGCTCGGGCGCGGGGCAGGTGGTCGACGTCGGGCTCTACGAGCCGATGCTCCGGATGCTGGACGAGCTGATTCCCGTCTACGCCGCCACCGGGTACGTTCGTGAGCGCATCGGCTCCGGCACCGAGTACGTCGTGCCGCACAACCACTATCGGGCCCGCGACGGAGGCTGGGTGGCGATCGCGTGCACGAACGACCGGATGTTCGAGCGCCTCGCCGCGGCGATGGAGCGGCCGGCCCTGGCCGCCGAGTTCCCCACGATGGCCGCACGGCTGGCGCGCCGCGCCGACCTCGACGCGATCGTCCAGACGTGGGTCGGCGCTGCCGAGGGGCGCGAGATCCTGGCCCGGCTCGACGCCGCCGAGGTGCCGTGCGGTCTGGTGGCGAGCGCGCGCGACCTGTTCGAGGATCCCCAGGTCAAGGCGCGCGCGAACATCCTCGAGATGCCGAGCCCGCTCGGGGGCGTGCTGGCGATGGTCGGCGTCGTGCCGCGGCTCACGGCCAGCCCCGGACAGGTGGACAGCGTCGGACCGGTGGCGGTCGGCGCTCACAACGAGGAGATTTACTGCGGGCGCCTGGGCCTCAGCCGCGACGAGCTGCGGGTACTCGCCGCGCGCGGCGTCGTCTAGTCGTGGCAGCGGGCTCGCGTATCCTGGCGAGCCTGCCGCCCGCCGCGCCGCTGCACTACACCCTGCACGGCCGTGGCGCGCCGGTCGTCCTGCTGCACGGCCTCGGCTCCTCCTCGACCGACTGGCCGGAGCAACGCGCGGCGCTGCAGACGCGCTATCGCGTCGTCGCGGTGGATCTGCCGGGACACGGCCGCTCGCCGCTGCCCGCGCGAGGCTTGACCGTGGAGAGCATGGCGGACGACGTGGCCGCGCTGCTGGCGCGCCTCGACGAGGCGCCGGCCCACGTCCTGGGCCTCTCGCTCGGGGCCTGTGTCGCGCTCCGGCTCGCGCTCGCCGTCCCCGCGCGCGTGCGCACGCTGACGCTCGTCAACCCATTCGCCTGTGTGCGCCCGGCCGGGCCCACCGACATGGCGCGGCTGCTCGTCCGGCTGCTCCTGCTCGGGGCGGCGCCGATGCGGACGATGGCCGCCCACGTGGCGGGGCGGCTGTTCCCGTGGCCCGAGCAACGCGCGCTCTACGAGGCGGCGGTAACCAGCCTGGCGGCGACGCCGCGGGGCGCCTACGTCGCGACCATGCGGGCGCTGGCACGATTCGACGCGCGAGGTCAGGTGGCGGCGATCCGACAGCCCACGCTCATCGTGGCCGGCGACCGCGACACCTCGGTACCGCTGGCGGCCAAGACCTCGCTGGCGGCCGCCATGCCCAACGCCCGGCTGCTCGTCGTGCCCGCCTCCGGACACGCCACGCCCCACGATCAGCCGGAGGCCTTCAACCGCGCCGTGCTCGAGTTCCTCGCCGCGCACTAGCCGGCCCGCGTACACTCGCGCTCCATGTGGCTCGCCCTGGCGCTGGCGGCGGCGCTGTTCCAGGTGCTCCGCAACACCGCCATGAAGCGGCTGGGCCACGCGCTCGACGAGTACATCAACGTCTGGGGCCGCTTCACCTTCCTGCTGCCGTTCGCGCTGCTCGGCGGCATCCTCGGCGGGGTTCCGGCGCTCAAGCCGGGCTTCTTCGCCTGGTGCGGGCTGTTCGGCGTGGCGCAGACGCTCTCCACGCTGGCGCTGTCCAAGGCGCTCAAACTCTCGGAGATCTCGCTGGTGACCGCGCTGTGGGAGGTGAGCCTGCTGGTCCTGCTCGGCATGGCCTGGGTGACGATCGGCGAGCATCCGAGCGCGCTCGGCGTCGCGGGCGTGCTCTTCAGCGCGACGGGCGTCTACCTGCTCAACGTCACCCGCGCGCGGATCGACTTCTGGGCGCCGCTCACGGTGCTCTTCACCGATCGCGGCCAGCGCGACACGATGCTGGCCGCGCTGTTCTACGCGCCGTCGGTCATCACGATCAAGCCGGCCATCCTCGCCTCCAACGCGTCGACGGGCACGCTGGGCGGGTACTGGCGGCCAGCGCCATCATGACGCCGGTGGCGCTGGGCACCTCGGCCCGCCACTTCCGGCGGCGGCCCGGCTACTGGAGGCCCGGCTACTGGAAGGAGTTCGTGGCCCTCGGGCTCTTCGCGGCGCTGACGACAGGCGGTCAAGCCGGTCGAGATCCTGCTGGCGATGGCCATCGGCGTGCTGGTCTTCGGCGAGGCCCAGCGCGTGCGCGACTCCGCCCGGGGGGCGGTGGTGATGCTGATCGGGATGGTGCTGCTGGCGCTGGCGTCCTGAGGCGCGCTCAGTCCGTCCGCGCGCTCGCCTCGGCGTGACGCAGGCGGCGCGACAGCGTCGCCAGCAGGCTCTGCGTCAACTCGGGTGCCTCGCGCAGCAGGGTGGCGAAGTCGCGGCGCTTGATGACCAGCAGGCGCAGGGGCGTCTCCGCGATGACGCTGGCCGAGCGCGGGCCGCCGTCGAGCAGGCTCATCTCGCCGAAGTACTCGCCCGGCTCCAGCCGTGATCGCTTGCGCGGCGAGACCTCGACCCGGGCGCTGCCGTCGAGGATGAGAAAGAACTCCTCGCCGGGGGCGCCGCTGCGGGCCAGCACGGTGTCCTGGGGCACCTCGATGACCTCGCTGATGCGGGCGATCGCCCGCAGCTGCCGGCGCGAGCAGCCGTCGAGCAGGCCGACCTCCTCCAGCCGGTCGATGCGGTCGTCCTGGCTGATGCGGCCGCCGAAGAAGCTGCGGCCGCGGGGCTCGCCGCGCGGGGTGTACGAGATCGAGCCGTCGAGGATCCGGCTGACGAATTCCATGAGAGCGCCCTCCGCGCCGCCTCAGCCGTCGAGGGTGGGGCGCTTGCCGTGCGTTGCGCGGACCTCGGTCTTGATGCCGCCGCGGACGTTGAAGTCGCCGATCACCTCCGCCCAGCGCGGGCGGACGGCATGGACGAGGTCGTCGAGGATGCGGTTGGTGACGTCCTCGTGGAAGGCGCCCTCCTGCCGGTACGACCACAGGTAGAGCTTGAGCGACTTCAGCTCGACGAGGTGCTCGTCGGGGACGTAGCGGAGGCGGATGGTCGCGAAGTCCGGCTGGCCCGTCATCGGGCACAGGCAGGTGAATTCCGGCACCGTCATGGCGACCTCGTAGTCGCGATCGGGGTGCGGATTCGGCACCGCCTCGAGCCTCGTCGACGGCTGCGTGGGCATGGCCCCGATTATACCGATCCGGCCTACTACCGGCTGCTCAGACCGATGCCGACGACGACGGCCAGGCAGGCCACCAGGAGCTGGACGGTGAGCGGATCACCGGCCACGAGCGCGGCGACCGCGACGCCGAAGATCGGCTGGGAGAGAAACAGCGCGGCCAGCGCGCTCGGCCGGTAGCGCCGGAGCAGCCACAGGTTGATCACGAAGCAGAAGCCGGCGATCAGAGCGCCCTGGTAGGCGAGCGAGGCGGCCAGGCGGAGGGTCCAGCGCGTGGGCTCGGGCTCGAGCACGCTCGACAGCGCGACGAAGATCGTCGTCCCCACCGCGGCCTGGGCCAGGAGGAGCTTGACCGGCTCCAGCCGCTGCACCGCGCGCGCGAGATAGACCTGCCGCTCGGCCAGCAGGAACGCCGAGGTGAACACCAGCGCGTCGCCGAGCAGCGAGGCGCCGGCGCTGGCCCGGTCACCGGCGAAGAGCAGCACGATGCCGCCGTAGGCGACGAGGGCGCCGGCCAGGCGGCGCGGCGTGAGACGGTCCCCCGGGATCAGGAAGTGCGCGAGCACGACCGTGTGCACCGCGTAGAGGTTCAGCACCACGCTGCCGTGGGCCGCGCTGGTGAGCGAGGTGCCCACGTTCATGAGCCCGATCTGGGCGGTGAAGATCAGCCCCAGCACGAGCAGCGGGCGCCACTCGTGCCGACCGACCGTGACGCCGGTCAGGCGGCCGGTGGACCAGCCCCACAGCGCGATGACCGTGCCGCCCAGCAGGAGGCGCAGCCAGGCCAGGCGCAGCGGCGGCGCGTCGAGCAGGCCGAGCTTGAGCGCCACCGTGTTGCCGCCCCAGAACACCGAGACGAGCAACGCGAGCGCCGCGCCGGGCGCGTCGACGTTGCGGGCGGGGTGGCTCAGGGGCGGGGGCGGGCGGGCGACGACGTCGGGGTCATGGATCGGCGTCCACTATAATCCATCCCATGAAGATCGGTTTGCTGGGACTGCCCAAGAGCGGTAAGACGACGCTGTTCAATCTGCTGACCGGCGCCAGCGTGGCCACGTCGCGCTACGACGCCGGCCGCGCCGAGCTGCACACCGGGGTCGCGCGAGTGCCCGATCCGCGCGTGGACCGTCTGAGCGCGCTGTTCAAGCCGAAGAAGACGACCTACGCGACGTTCGAGGTCGTCGACCTGGCCGGGATCGAGAAGGGCGAGCGGGGGGCGCTGGAGGCCAAGGAGTTCCGTAACGCCGACGCGCTGCTGCACGTGGTGCGCGCCTTCCCGGACGAGGCGCGCGGAACCCCCGATCCTCGGCGGGACATCGTCGACCTCGAGCTGGAGCTGGTCCTGGCCGACCTCGAGGTCATCGACCGGCGGGTCGAGCGCCTGGACGCCTCGATCAAGAAGCAGCGCAAGGAGATCGAGGTGCGCGAGCACGAGCTGCTCGGCCGGCTCAAGACGGCGCTGGAGGCGGAGACGCCGCTGCGGGCCGTGACGCTCACGGCCGACGAGGAGCGGCTGGTGCGCGGCTTCACGTTCCTGTCGCAGAAGCCGATCCTGCACGTGGTCAACGTGGAGGAGTCGGCGATCGCCGAGGGGGGCAAGGTGACCGAGCGCTACGGGCTGGGCGACGTCGCCGGTCGCCCGCACAGCCGGGTGGGCTGGGTCTCGGCAGTGATCGAGGCCGAGATCGCCCGCCTGGAGGGCGAGGAGCAGCAGGCGTTCCTGGCCGATCTCGGGCTCGAGGAGCCCGCCATCAATCGCGTGCTGCGAGACTGCTTTGCGCTGCTGGGGCTCATCTCCTTCTTCACCACCGGCGAGGACGAGGTCCGGGCGTGGCCGATCCCGGGTGGGACGCGCGCCCAGGATGCCGCCGGCGCCGTCCATTCCGACATCGCCCGTGGCTTCATACGCGCCGAGGTCAACGCCTACGACGAGCTGATCGCGGCGGCGGGCTCCTTCGCCGACCTGCGCGCCAAGGGACAGCTACGCCTGGAGGGCAAGGACTACGTGGTCCTGGACGGCGAGATCTGTCATTTCAGGTTCAACGTCGCGAAGTAGGTGACCGGTCGACGAAGCGGATCGCGGTGCGGTCGCTGGCATGACCCGTGCTCCTCACACGAGCATGGTCGACTGGATTGCCATCACCTCAGCGTGTGCCCTCGTCGTGGCCGTCGCCCTGGCCCTCGTGGCCTGGGAGCGTCACGAGAGCCGGCGGCTGGCGCGGGCGCGGCGGGACCGCCGTGTCCTGCCACGCTGCCGGCGGCACGTCGCGACCTCGTTCGACGCGCGCCGCCGGGCCGCTTGAGCAGGCGGGGGGAAACCCGCCGGCCGCTCAAACAGGTCCAGATGCGAGGCGGCGCCCGACAGCCGCACGCGAGGCGTACTCCCTGTACGTCGAGCGTGCGGCCGAGGGCGCCAACGAAGCAGATGGGCCTGTTTCAGCGGCCGGCTACGACGCGGGCTTGATCCCGGGCACGGGCTTGAGCGGGCCCCCGAGCGCCCGGATGACGGCGGCGACGTTGTCGTCGGGTGTGTTCATCGTGAGCACGCAGCCCGGGCCGACGATGAGCCCGGTGCCGCCCGTCTGAGCCACCGCGTCCCTGGCCTGGGCCGCCGCCGCCTCGGGCGTTCCGTCCCGGAGCGTCGCCCACTGATCGAGCCCACCGATCACCGCGCCCGGCACCAGCCGTTGCGCCTCGCTCAGCGTGGGTGCGGTGCGCCGGTCGTCCCAGTTCCAGGCGTGACCGGGAAGGCGGGCCAGCCGCTCGAACATCAGCGCGTCGCCGTGGCAGTGGACGATCGTCAGGATCGAGCGGCCGGCGACCGACTCGAGGATGCGCCGATCGTGGGGCTCGCCGAATTCGGCGTAGACCTCCTCGGCGTGGGCGCTGCGGCTGGCGGCCTGGATCGAGTAGAAGATGCCCGACATGCCCTCGGTGAGCGCGGCGTCGACGAAGCGGACCAGCGTCTCGGTGATCGCGTCGAGCGCGTCGCGCACGAGGCCGGGGTGCTCGCGCAGGTCGGTGGCCAGCCGCCCGCCCGACAGCTTGTGGGCGAGCGACATCGGCGAGAACACCGTGGGCAGCACCGGCGCGTCGCCGATGCGGCGATCGAAGCCCATGCGCACGATCGTCTCGATCTGCTGCCCGTATCCCTCGGCGCTCATCGGATCGAGCGGGCGTATCCGCTTCCAGTCGTCCGCCGTCTTCACCGCACACGAGGCGCACGCGCGGTGCCCGTCAGGCAAGACCTCCTCGGCCTCGACACAGCCCCAGGCCTCGACGGCGTAGCCGCCGTGCGGGGTGATCTTCAGGAAGTCGGAGCCGTAGTGGTCGTGAAAGCGCAGCGTCGCCTGGGCGAGCCCCGCGGCCGAGCGATCCACGCTCGGGAAGTGGCGCCACACGGCGTACGGTGTCCGGTCGACGGGTTGGCGGTTGATCGCGGCCTGCAGGCGTTCGCGCCGGCTCATCTGTCGCATGCGCCATACCTTACCGCGGCCCGGAGAGAGACGATAGCCGCCTCGGCGACTCACGCGGCGAGCGCGTGGCCGGGGGCCGGCGACTACGGCGCGGCGAGCCGGATGACGCCGCCGGCGATGACCGAGGCGCCGGCGCCGTCGGTCACCTCGAAGGCCATGCCGTCGGGTGGTCGCGGCGCGCCGCGGACGCTCAGCGTGGAGGGCATCGCCACCATCCCGGTGAACGTGGCGGCCACCTCGGCGACGCGACGGGGGTCGCCGTCGGCGCCGTGCCTCAGCGCGCGGGAGACGGCGAGGGCCAGCGTGGCCGTGCCGTGCAGGATCGGCGCGGGCAGGCCGGCGCCGCGGGCGACGGCGACGTCGGTGTGGATCGGGTTGTAGATCCGGGCGCACTCCGTATAGACGCGGGCGGCCTGGGCGGCGACGTCGATGCGCTCCTGCCAGGTGGGCGGCGGCGCGGGCGCCGGCGTTCGTACGGTGCCCGACGCTGCCCCGGCGCCGGATAGCGGCACGTCGCGGTACACCGAGCCGTAGTCGGTGGTCGTGACCGGATGGCCGGCGGCGTCGACCGTGACGAAGCGTGACAGCACCCGCGTTCCGGCGCGGCGGGCCTCGACCGCGACGATGCGGCCGGTCGTGCGCAGCGTGTCGCCCGCGCGCGGCGGACGGTGGATGGCGACGCGATGGGTGGCGTGGACACTGCGCGGCTGCAGCGCGGCGGCGATCGCCCGATCTCGCAAGGCGAGGGCGGCGGGCCACTCGTAGCACACGGCGAACATCGGGTGGGCCCGGGGACCGCCGGCGGCCAGCGTGTCGAAGTAGCGCGGGTCGTCCTCGTCGAGGGCCGCGGCGTACGCCATCAGCCAGCGCGCGTCGATCGCGTGGGTGATCGGTTCGATCTCGACGCCCACGATATCGGCCGCGATCGCCTCCGGCGGCCGCGTCATGCGCGCGGGAAGTTCATGCAGTCGACGAAGATCTGCTCGAAGTCCGGGTGGGCGGCCAGCGAGACGTGCTCGATGCGCCGGGCGATGGTCTCGGCCCGCGCCCGCTCGGGCTCGGCGAGCAGGCAGAGCTGGGCGCCCAGCGCGGCGGCGTTGCCGACGTAGCGCACGCGCCCGGGCCCGAGGTCGGGGATGAGGCCGATGCGGACCGCGCTGTCGATCGACAGGTAGTTGCCGAAGCCGCCGGCCAGCATCAGCTCGCTGACGCGCTCGAGCGGCACCCCGGCCACGTGCTGCAGCATCGCGATCCCGGAGGCGATTGCCCCCTTGGCGAGCTGCAGTTGGCGGACGTCGTCCTGGGTGAGGACGATCTCGCGAGTCGCGCCGGCCTCGCCCGGCCGGAGCACGATCACCTGGCGCTCCTCGCCGCGCATCACCACGCGGTCGCGCAGGCGGGGCGGCAGCGCCTCGCGCCGCTCGACCTGGATCAGCCCGGTCCAGTCGATCACGCCGGCGTGCAGCAGGCCCGCCACAAGATCGAGCAGGCCGGAGCCGCAGATGCCGAGCGCGTCCGTCTCGCCGATCGTGTGCACATGCAGGTCGTCGTCCACACTCACCCGGTCGATGGCGCCGAGCGCACCCCGCATGCCGTGGCGGATCTGGCCGCCCTCGAAGGCCGGGCCGGCCGGGGCCGAGCACGCCCAGAGCCGCGCCGCCGAGCCCAGCAGCACCTCGCCGTTGGTGCCGATGTCGACCGCGACGCGCAGCGCCTCGCCCTCGTAGATCCGGGTGGCCAGCGCCACCGCCACCGCGTCGGCGCCGACGAAGCCGGCCACCAGGGGCAGCAGGCACACCCGCGCCTCGGGCGCGATCTTGAGGAACAGATCGCGAGCGCTCAGCGTCAGGGCGTGGCGCATCACCGGCGCGTAGGGCGCCAGCCCGACCCAGGACGGATCGATGCCGAGCAGGACGTGGTGCATGCAGGTATTGCCGACGACGACGACCTTGTAGATCCACTTGGCCAGCACGCCGGAGGTCCGGCACACCTCGGCCACGTGCTGGTTGAGCAGGCCGATGATCCGGGTGTGCAACTTGCGGAGGTTGCCCGGGTTGAACTGGGCGAAGGCGATGCGCGACATGAGGTCGCCGCCGAAGACCGCCTGGGGGTTCAGGCTCGACACCGAGGCGAGCTGCTCGCCCGAGGTCAGCTCCAGCAGGGTGGTGACGACGCTGGTCGTCCCGACGTCGATGGCCAGGCCGAAGCGCATCGAGGTGGTGTCGCCGCGCTCGACGGAAAGGATGCGTCCGGCGAACGTCGTCACCGTGGCGCCGGCGGGATCGTCGCGCAGTGCCTGGGGCAGCGAGGCCAGCACCCCGGCCGGCACGTCGGTCGCCGCCACGCCCAGGGCGGCGGCGAGCTCCTCGACGTCGGAGGTCTGGTGATGCTCCTCGCGCGGCAATGCCACCTTCACGAGCTGCTTGTCCACGCCCGAGGCGATGGCCACGCGTCCGGCGACCCCGCGGCCAGCGCCGAGGATCTGGAAGGCCGTCTCCTCGAGCGGCGGCGCCACCTGCACGGTGACCGCCTCGGTTGGCGCGCACTGGCAGGCCAGGCGGTAGCCCTCGCGCACGAGCTCGCCGCCGAGCTGGACCTCGTCACCGATGGTGGGCGGCGGCACGGCGCCGGCGACGAACTTCACACGGCACGAGGTGCAGCGGCCCCGGCCGCCGCAGGTGGCGGTGAGGTCGATGCCCGCCGCGTGGGCGGCGGCCAGGATCGTCGTGCCCGCCGGGATCGCCAGCTCGCGCCGCGCCTCGGCGCCGCGCGGATCGGTCAGGATCGTGAGCGGCACCGCCATGCGGCGCCATTGTAACGGGCTCAGCGGACGATTTCGAACTCCACGCGCGCCGCGCCTTCGCTCTCGACCGCCGCGCGCGACTCCGCCGGCTCCAGCCGCTCGGCGACGATCCCGGCGCGGGTCAGTGCGTCGCGGACGGCGGCGACGCGATTGGTCGCCAGCGCGCCCAGCACGCGCGGCGGCGTGGGGGTCTCGCGCGCCAGCTCGCTCAGCAGCGCCTCGTCGTCCGGGGGCGGCTGGCGGCGCGGGAACAGCTCGGCGTACAGGGCCACGGCGGCCTGGCGGCGCGCGGCGGCGTCGGCGCCGGCCAGCGTGCTCTCGAGCGCCTCGCGCCGCAGCGCGGTGACGTCGGCGACGGTCGTCACCGGGCGCACGCGCAGGCGAACGCCCGGCGAGGCCGCCAGGAACGTGGCCAGCTTCTCGAGCTGCCGGGCACCGTCCGGCGTGGGCGCCGCCCGCGCCGTCTGGAAGGGGACCGGGTCGACGTTGACCGTTTCGATGCGCGAGTCCTCGGTGAAGAACACCTTGCCGATCAGGCTGAACGGCGCAGCCACCAGGCGGATGGCGAGGTTGCGCAGGGCCGCCCACGCCGCCTCGCCGTAGTCGAACTCGGGCGAGGTCAGGCTGCCGCGCACGGGAACGTTCAGGTGGATGTTGCCCTCGCGGTCCTTGAGCAGCGAGACGAGCAGGCCCAGCGACAGCCCGAGCCGGCGCTGCACCTCGGCACCGCGGCCACCCGGCTCCAGCTCGAGGCCGGCCAGGGTGACGTCGTTGCTCGCCTCCAGCTCGTCGCCCGCGAGCTGGTAGCGGAGCGACGCGGTCAGCGTGCCCTGGCGCGCGACCCAGGCCGAGAGGCGGTCGAGATGCGGATTCAGGCGCGGCACCGGGAACTGCTTCAGCGCGACCGTGAGGTCAAAGAAGCGTGGACCGGTCAGGGCGCCGACCTGTCCCTGGATCGTGAGCGGGTGGCCGGAGGCCAGCGTGCCGCGCAGCGTGAGCGTGCCGTGACGCCGTGGATTGGTGCCGAGCCGCTCGGCGGTGAGGGTGATGTCGGATAGCTCCTCGGCGTAGTCGGGCTCGGTGGTCCGGTCCACGAACCGCAGGAACCCGTCCCGCAGCGCGAGCGCCTCGATGGCCACGCGCAGGCGCGTGCTCGGTCCCGGTGCCGCGGGCGCGCGGCCCGCGGGGACCGGCGCAAGCGGCGGCACCGGCGACTGGCGCCGCCTGATGAGCGACACCAGCTGCAGCGAGCCGTCGGCGTTGCGCTCGATCAACGCCCACGGCTTCTGCAGCGCCACGCCCTTGAGGCGCAGGCTCGTCGGGTACTGGTAGCGGAGGCCGGTCAGCTCCAGGCGCTGCACGGTGGCCAGCCGGCGGTCGGCGTCGCCGAGGGCGAGGCGATCGATCGCGGCATCGCCGTCGACGACAAGGGTGACGGCATCGCCGAAGGCCGCGGTGAGCGTGAGCCGGCTCGTGACGCGGCCGTTGAGCCGGACGTCGAACGGCAAGTAGGGGCGGCCGGGCGCCACATCGACCTGGTCCAGGTCGGCGTCGAGCTGCAGGCGCGTCGGCTCGATGCTGAAGGTGCCGCGCGCCTTGAGCGTGCCGCCGCCGGGCATCGGCGTGCTGAGCTGCACGGCGGCGGCGCCGCGGGCCGGCCAGGTGAGGTTGTGCAGCTCCAGGCGCGAGCCGCGCAGCTCGAGGCGCGCGGCCGGCTCGACCGCGTCATCGACGACGTTGAGGCCGCCGTTGTCAAAGAGCAGCTGGCGCACCGTGAGCTCCAGGCCGGGGACGGGACCGGCGGCGACCGGCTCGGCCAGTGTCGCCGCCGGCCGGTCCCCACGGCGGTGGAAGAGGGCGCGGAGCGAGAGCTCGCCCTGGGGGTTGCGGTCGACCTGGGCCCACGGCGTGCTCACGTGCAGGCGATCGATCGCCAGGCTGGCTGGCCACTGCAAGTCGACCCCGGCGGCGTCCACCCGCGCCACCGTCAGCAGCGGCCGGGTGCCGTCGAGGAGCGCGAGCTTGGCGACAGCCATGGTGCCGCGCAGCGCCAGCGTGAACGGCGCCAGGCCGACCGTCGCCGTCACGTCCGCCTCGGCGGCGCCCTGGACGCGTCCGACGATCGGCAGCCACGGTTGCAGGGTGGCGAGGTCGGCGCCGCGCACGGTCGCGGCGATCTCGCCCTGCTGCCGGGCCGCGTCGACGGTGCCGCCCGCGGTGACCTGACCGCCCCCGATGTCCGCGGTCAGGCGCAGCCGCGACGTGCCTTGCGCTGGCCAGGTGACGTCGCTCCCCGTGAGCGCGATGCGAGTGACGTGCGTGGTGGCCCCGGCGGTCGCGTCGGTCAGGCTCACGCGCCCGTCGTCGATGCTGAGCCGGGCGATCCCGAGATCGGCGGCCGCGCGCGGTGCGGTCTCGCCGACGGCGCCGGCCGCTGGCGGCCCCGCGGGACGCGCCAGCTTCATCACGTTCAGCGTCCCCATCGCGTCGCGCTCGAGGCGCAGCGAGGGCCGCGTGAGCGTGAGGTCGGCCACGCGCAGGGTGGCGGGCCACGTGTAGTCGATCCCGTTGACGCTGGCGCGTTCGACGCCGAGCGGGGTCGCGCCGCCGTCGGACACGGCCAGGCGCTCGAGCGTGGCGTCGCCGGCCACCGTGAGTGCGAGCGCCCTGTCGTGGCTGGCGGTCACCCGCAGATCGGCCCGGCTCAGCGTTCCCCGTACGCGCGCCGCGATCGGCAGCCAGGGCTGCAGCCATGCGAGGTCGGCGCCGCCCAGGCCCAGCGCGACCTCGGTGCGCCGGCGAGCGGGATCGATGGTGCCCCGCGCGGAGACGGCGGCGCCGGCGACGGAGGCCGACAGCGTCACGTCGGCGGCGCCGTCGCCGGGCCAGGTCAGGTTGCGCGCGCTGACGGCCAGGCGAGCCACCTCCACGCGAGCGCCGCTGACCGCGTCGGCGAGCGTGGCGCGGCCGCCGTCGATCTCAAGGCGCGCGATCCGGACGTCGGGCACCGAGCCCGGCGGCGCGCTCGTCTCGATCCGCGTCGGGACGACGGCACCCTCCGGCTCGGGCGGCGGGCGCCAGAGCGCGGCGAGTCCGAGGCCGCCGGTGGCCTCCCGCTCGATCGTCGCCGAGGGCTGGGTGATCGCGAGGCGGTCGACCGTGACGCGGGCGGGCCACGTGTAGGCCAGCCCGGTGAGCGCGACCCGAGCGGCGCCGGCGAGCGTACGGGTGCCGTCGCCGACGGCCAGCCGGTCGACCCGAGCGTCACCGGTGACGGCGAGCGAGAAGGTCCCGGCGTCGCGCGCCACCACCCGGCCGTCGGCGGTGCCGACGCCGGCCAGGCGACCCGTGATCGGCAGGTCGCGCGCGAACGACGCCAGCTCGAGCCCGCGGGCCCGCACCCGCACGTCGGCGTGACGCGGCGTCAGCCCGGCGGTCCCGCTGACGTCGACCTCGCCGCCGCCCGGCACGTTGGCGTGGACGGCGAGCCGCGCCGAGCCCTTCGCCGCATCCTCGATGCCGCTGACGGTGACCGTCAGGTCGGAGAAGGTCAGCGGCCGCGGCGGCGTCGTGGCGGGATCCAGCACCGTCACGTCACCACCCAGGCTCGCGTAGCGGAGCGCGACGGCGCCGGGGCGCTGGTGCAGCTCGCGAATCAGCAGCCGCAGCTCCGGCGCCGTGACCGCGTCGCCCTGATCCCCCCGCCGGTGCAGGGCGAAGCGAGTGACGACCGCGTCGGCGTCGAGCGTGGTGCCCTCCCGGGCATCCACGGCGATGCCGACGCCGGCGTCGAGCGTCCCGCGCTCGAGCCGGAGCGGCCCGTGGCTCGGCAGGTAGAGCGCCGGTAGGCGGAGATCGAGATCGCGGACGTTGACGGTGGCGCGCAGGTGGACGGGCGCGAGCTGCAGGTCCTCGACGCGGACCGTGACGAGCGCGCCGGCGATCTCCGTCGAGCCGAACGCCGTCCCGCGGCGTGCCAGGGTCGAGACGTTGCGCGCGTCGAGCCGGATGTCGTCCGATCGCCAGGTGCGCGGCGGACTCAGCATCCGATCCTCCAGCGCGACCCACCCGCCGTCGATCGTGAAGCGGTCGACGGAGACGTCGAGCAGCCGCCGCCCCGAGGCCGGCCGGTCGAGGAGGTCCGACACGTTGAAGCGGCCGGGTGCCACCCGGACGATGCGCAGGTGACCACCGCCCAGCGTGAGGCTCTCGATCCACAGGTGCAGACGCAGCAGGGCGGCCGGATGGAAGCGGCCCTCGAGCCGATCGAGCTCGGCGAGCAGGCCGCCGTCGCGATCGGTCACGCGCAGCCCCCTCACGTTGAAGCGGCCGGTAGTCAGGCTCAGGTCGAGGGCCTGGACGGTCACGGGCCGGCCGGTGAGCGACCGCAGCTGCCAGACGGCGAGCTGACGCGCGTAGCGTGGCAGCAGCGCGGTCGCCGCCGCCGCCAGCAGGACGGCGGTGGTGACGAGCAGCGCCAGGACGAGCCAGACGACGCGGCGGCGAGTCACGAGTCCCAGCATGCCCAGACATGGCGCGCGCGAGCAACTTGCTCGTGGCCCGGGACAGCCGGTATCCTCACCGCCATGACCACAGACCCCATCGATCTCGACACCCTCCGCTGCGGCGCCCAGCTGGCCGGCTTTGACTGGAGCGACGCCGAGCTCCAGGAGATCCGACCCCAGGTCGAGGCGGCGCTCCGATTGCTGCGCGTCCTCGAGACGGTCGAGGTCGGCGGCGTCGAGCCGGCGACACGCTATCGGATGGTCTGACGTGGCCGAGCTATTCTGGGCCTCCATGACCGAGCTGGCGCGGATGATCGCCTCCAAGGCGGTCTCGCCGGTCGAGGTCGTTCGCGCTCACCTGGACCGCATCGCCGCACTCGATCCGGCGCTGCGCGCCTACATCACGGTCTGCGGCGACGCCGCGCTGGACGCCGCGCGCGCGGCGGAGGGCGCGCTGATGGCGGGCCGCCCGCTGGGGCCGCTGCACGGCGTGCCGTACGCGCTCAAGGATCTCTACGACACGGCCGGCGTGCGGACGACCGGCGGCTCGCGCATCTACGCCGATCGGGTGCCGGCGGCCGACGCCACGGTCGTACGGCGCCTGGCCGAGGCGGGGGCGATCGTGCTCGGCAAGCTCAACATGGTCGAGTTCGCCTACGGCCCCGAGGGACTCAACCCGCACTACGGTCACGCGCGCAACCCGTGGGGTGGGGCGACGCATCGCCTGACCGGCGGCTCGTCGTCGGGCTCGGGGGCGGCGGTCGCGGCGGGGCTGGCGCCCGGCGCGCTGGGCTCGGACACCGGCGGCTCCATCCGCATTCCGGCCTCGCTGTGCGGCATCACCGGGCTCAAGCCGACCTACGGGCGCGTGAGCCGTGCGGGTGTGCTGCCGCTGGCGTGGTCGATGGACCACGTCGGGCCGATGACCCGCACCGCTGCCGACAGCGCGCTCATGCTGGGCGCGATGGCCGGCTACGATCCGGCCGACCCGAGCACCAGCGTGCTGCCGGTGCCCGATTACCTGGCCGGCTTGACCGGCCGCGTGAAGGGGTTGCGCGTGGGGCTGCTGCGCCGCTTCTTTCTCGACGGTGCCGCGCCGGCCGTGCAGGCGGCGGTGGAAGCGGCGGCCGCGACGCTGTCCGCCGCGGGCGCCGTCGTCGACGAGGTCGCGCTCGAGCGCACGGGCCTGGCCGGCGCCGGCTCGCTGGCGGTGGTCGGCGCCGAGGCGCTGGCGTACCACGCGGAGCTGCTGCGCACCCGGGCGGCGGAGTACGATCCCGACGTGGCGCGACGGCTGCGCGTCAGCGCGTACATCAGTGGCTTCCACTACGTGCGCGCCCAGCAGGCGCGTGCGCTCGTCCGCGACGAGATCGACGCCGCCCTGGCCCGCCGCGACGTCCTGCTGGCGCCGGCCACGCCGATGCCGGCGCCGGCGCTCGACGAGCGACAGGTGACGCTGGGCGACGGCGTCGCCGACGTCCGCTCCGCGCTCCTGCGTTTCACGCGGCCGTTCAACTTCTCGGGCCATCCGGCCTGTGCCGTCCCCTGCGGCTTCACCGAGGGCGGCCTGCCCATCGGCATGCAGCTCGTCGGCCGTCCCTTCGACGAAGTCACCGTGCTGCGCGTGGCCGAGGCCTTCCAGCGCCTCACCGACTTCCACGCGCGGCGCCCCGTGCTAGGATGACCGGCCGGAGGGATCCGATGAGCGATCGCGACGTGAGCGAGCGACTGAGCGGACTCGAGACGCGCCTGGACCGGCTGGAGACGCTGCTGGGCGCGCTGAACGACACGCTCGGTCGCTCGGGCGCCGGGCTCGCCGACGCCAAGGCGAGCATCCAGGCGTGGGTGACCGAGTACGTCTCGCTCCGCCTGCAGCAGCTCGTGCCCGAGACGTGCGAGCACGAGCCGGACGACGCGCCCACCGAGGGGCCTCTGCTCCCGGGCACGCGGCTGCGCTGCACCGACGAGGTGCTGCACCGCCTGGGTCGGATTCCCATCCCGTTCGTGCGGCAGATGGTCACCCAGAAGGTCGCGCAGACCGCGCGCGCCGAGAACGTCGGGGTCATCGACGTGCCGTTCTTCGAGCGCGCCGCCACCTTCTGACAGTGCAAGCTCTCGGGGGAGGATCTCTCGAGTGTCCAGCACTGGTCCCAGCACCTGGCCGCCGGCCCGCGCTGGTGATCTGATCGACCGTCCCGGGCCCGGCGACGGCGATCCCGTCGAGATCCCGATCGAGGACGCGCTCGACCTTCATGCCTTCCGCCCGGCCGATGTCCGCTCGGTCGTCGACGAATATCTCATCGCCGCCCACGCGCGCGGCTTCACCGAGGTCCGGCTGATCCACGGGCGCGGCATCGGCGCGCAGCGCGCCATCGTCCGGTCACTGCTCGACACTCATCGGCTGGTCGCGGGCTACGCGGACGCGCCGGCGGATCGAGGCGGCTGGGGCGCCACGCTGGTGAGACTGCGACCGGCCTGAGCTCGTGGCGACAGGCGGAGCCCGACGCCCTTGACGAGCGGGGGGCCGCGCGGCTAGCGTCGGTCGGCCGATCCGATCCGCATCGGAGGGGACGACCGAATGGGCGTGGGCCGGATCGTGGCCGCCGTGCGGGCGGCGCTTGGCGGGAAGGCTCGGCTGGTAGTGCGCGCCGGCCAGGTGCCCGACCCCCGATTCCACCGCGCCGTGGTCGTGCAGGACGACGCCGGCAAGTACAGTACGATCCAGGTCAGGAACCTCCTCGTCGATGCCACGCGCCCCGTCACCAACTGCGTGGTGCGACTCGACGAT
>JBGQLG010000025.1:0-44853 GCA_041499965.1 Methylomirabilia bacterium | reverse complement strand
GGGTGCGCAGCTCGTGGGACATGTTGGCGAGGAACTCGGACTTGTGCTGGCTCGCGACTTCGAGCTGCCGGCTCTTGCGCTCGATCTCGTGGAACAGCCGTGCGTTTTGAATCGCGAGCGCGGACTGGGTGGCGAACGTCTCCAGGATCTCGACGATCTCAGGGGTGAACGCGCCGGGCGTGCGACGAGTAACGACGAGGCCCCCGACGATGCGCTCCTCATGGAGCAGGGGAATCGCGAGGACGGCGCGCGTCCCTGCCTCGAGCAACGCCCCACGCAGCCGACTCTCGTAGGCGCCTTCCGCCGCGATGTCCGGGATCTGGAGCGGCTCCCGCGTCACCGCCATCTGGCCGACGGCGCCTTCACCGCGGCGCAGTCGCGTCGCGCGCAGCATCGCGGACTGGCTCTCGTCCGCATCGAGCGTCGCGCGCGGCGAGAACTCTTCTGCGCCCTCATCGTACTCGAAGATCGTCCCCCCGTCCGTGCCCGAGAGCTGCACCGCCCGGCTGACGATCGTGGTGAGGACGGTGTCGAGATCGAGCGAGGAGCTGACCGCGCGCCCGACATCACCGAGGGCCGTGAGCTGCTCGACCGAGCGGGTCAGCTCCTGCGTCCGCGCCTGCAGCTCGGTTAGGAGGCGGGCGTTCTCGATCGCAATCACGGCCTGGTCGGCGAAGGTCTTGAGGAGCGCGATCTCGTCGTCGGTGAACCCGCCGGGCTCGCGGCGGGTCACCGCAATGGTCCCGACGGCCTCGTCGTGACGGAGCAGCGGCACAATAACCCAGCTTCGGTTGCCACGGGCACGGGCGTTGGTACGCACGGCTTCGGGCACCCGGGGATCGGTCTGGGCGTCGGCGATATTGATCGGCGCTCGATCGCGCATGGCCTGGGCGTGCGGCCCGTCGGATTGATGCGACTGTGGGAAGACCGCCCTCGTGACAGCATCGCCAGCGCCATCGGTGCTCGTGAGCGCGGCTAGCTCGATCTGATCGCCCGCGATCCGGGTCACTAGGCCCGAGTACCCTCGCAGCAATCGGACAGCGCTGTCCAGGATCGCGTCGAACACCGGTTGGACGTCCGTCTGCGCGCGGCTGATGACTCGCAGGATGTCGCTGGTGGCGGTCTGCGTGTCGAGCGCCGTCGTCAACTCGCGGTTGCTTGTCTGGAGCTCGGTGAACAGCCGCACGTTCTCGATGGCGATCACGGCCTGGTCGGCGAAGGTCTGGAGGAGCGCGATCTCCTTCGGCGTGAACAGGCGCACGTCGCTTCGGCGGATCAAGATCGCGCCAGCGGCGGCACCCTCGCGCAGGAGCGGAACGCTGAGCGTCGTCCGCCATCCCAGCCGGCGGGCGATATCTCTCCCGACAGGGAAATCGTCGGCCTCTGTCAGGTCCTCGACGTGGACGACGCGCGCCTCGCTCACCGCGCGCCCCGCCACCGAGCCCCGCACGGGTTGGCGGGAACCGATAGTCCCCGCGATCGGGCCGTGGTGGGCGCGGGCCACGAGCTCGTCGCCGTCGGCGGTCCAGAGCAAGGCATCGACGGCTCCGCACACACTCCCAGCGTTGCGCACGATGGTGTCAAACACGGGCTGGTAGTCCGTCGGCGAGGCCGCGATCGACCTCAATATGTCTGCCGTCGCCGTCTGCTGCGCGAGGGTCTCCGCGAGATCCGTGTTGCGGGCCTCCAGCTCCCTGAACAGCCGCACGTTCTCGATGGCGATGACGGCCTGGTCGGCGAAGGTCCTGACAAGCTCGATCTGCTTGTCGGTGAACGGGCGCACTTCACGGCGCCACATGACGAACACGCCAATCGGACTGCCTTCCCTCAGCATGGGCACCGCAAGCGCAGTGCGATAGCCAAGGGCGTTCACCGGCGCCCTCGCGACGTAGTCCGGATCGCTCCGGATGTCGGTGATGTGAACGACCCGTCGTTCAACGATCGCCCGCCCTGCCGCAGTCCCGCGCGTCGCGGCGGCCGGAAACACGGCATTGGTGACAGCGGTCTCTTCTGGCGTCAAATCTTGATTGGCCCCGACGGTGATCCGCTCCCCGTCGAACCTGAACACCGTGCCGAACCTGGCATCGCAGAGCCTGGTCGCACTCCGCGCGATCGCCCGGAAGACCGGCTCGACGTTGGTGGGCGAGGCGCTGATCACCCGCAAGATCTCTGCCGTCGCGGTCTGCTGGTCCAGCGCTTCCCTAGTCTCGTTGAACAGCCGGACGTTCTCGAGCGCGATGACGGCTTGATTCGCAAAGGTTTTCAGAAGATCGATCTGGGAGTCCACGAAAGGGCGAACCTCGGCTCTGAAGACGCAGATGACCCCGAGCGCCACGCTCTCACGCAGCAAGGGCGAGGCGAGGAAGGTTCGGTGGCCGAAGCGCCGCGCAAGGACTTTGCCGACGGGGAATTCGTCGTCTGGCTCGGCGGCGAGATCGAGGATGTGCAGAGTGCACCGGTCGAGAATCGCTCGTCCGCTGACCGAATCGCGAGTGAGGGGGACGGTGAAGTCGGCCGGGACACTCGTACTGACCGGGCCCACGCCGGCTCCCAGGCGCATGACGTCGCCGTCAACGCGAAGGATGACGACGTCCTGCGCCTCGCACAGGCGTGCGACGTTGACAGCGAGTGCGTTGAAGACCGGCTGGATATCGCTCGGCGAACTGGAAATCACCTCCACGATCTCGCTCGTTGCCGTCTGTTGCTCCAGGGCCTCGCTCAGGGCGCGCTGCAGGTCTGTGTACGACGCCCCTGGCCGGTCACTATCGTAGGAGCCCCTGAAGGGCGCACCACACTCAAGACAGAACTTGCCGTGCGACGGGTTCTCCCGCTGGCACCGGGGGCATTTCATCGAGCACTCCCACGCGCCGGGCGCGGCTCAGGTCCGCCAAAGGTAGCGTGTCGGTAGGGGACGGTCAATAACGGGCTGGTCGAACAAAGGGGCTGGTCGAGTGTGGGCCGCCAGCCTACTTCTGCCGCGCGGCTGACACCGTCAGTAGGTAGCCCACACCGGGGAGCTTTTCCGACCTTGACGACGTTCAGGCTTCCCGACTCGGCCGTGCGCGAGAGCCGCTGGTCTCAACAGGGAACCGCAACGTCGGCTTTGGGCTTTCGCCCCGGGGGACCATCAAACCTCCTCCCGCCTTCCAGAAGCTCCCGTCGGTCCATCATTCAATCACCTGATCCGCCTGCAGCAGCAGCGAACGGGGTAGCGTGAGTCCGAGAGCCTTCGCGGTCTTCATGTTGATGACCAGCTCGAACTTCGTCGGCTGCTCCATCGGCAGATCACCTGGCCGCGCACCCTTGAGGATCTTGTCGACGTACGTCGCCGCGCGGCGGAAGAGATCGGGAAAGTGCGGCCCATAGGCCATGAGGCCACCAGCCTCGACGAACTCCCGCGGTCCCGACACGGTCGGTAGCCGGCTCTTCAACGCCAGATCCACAATCTGTCTCCAGTGCTCCTGGAGCGTGAGATCGACGATGAGACCGCCGACGTGTGCCTTCTTCAGGGTCGACAAGGCGTGCTCCAACTCGCTGGGGTTGCGCACCAACACCGTACTGACCTGCACTCCCAACGCCCGGCCCGCGGCCTCTGTCCCGGTAACCGCTTGCCTGACCGTCGCCGCATTGGCAAGGAACGCGACTCGAGAAATGTCGGGGGCAATCGCCTTGAGAAATTCCACCCTCTTCGCCGCCATCTCGCCCACCGTGGCCGACAGCCCGGTGATGTTCCCACCTGGGCGCGCCAGTCCCGCGACGAAGCCTTCGCCGACGGGATCACCACTGAAGGCCATGACGATGGGGATCGTCCGAGTTGCTTGCTGGGCGGCTCGTACCGCTGGGGTCGGCGCGGCGACAATCACTTCGACTTTGAGCCGAACGATCTCCGCGGCCAGATCGGGAAGCCTTTCAAATTTGCCGTCCGCATATCGAGCCTCGATCACAGCGTTCTGCCCCTCGACGTAGCCGAGGTCGCGCAGGCCTTGGCGGAAGGCCTCGCTGTGGGTGGAATCAGCCGAGGCCGAGAGCGGAGATAGATAGCCTATCCGAGCGACTTTCGCTGGCTGCGCCTCGGCGGCGAGCGGCGCGGCGAGGACACCGGCCACCGAGGTGAGCAGGAAGCGGCGGCGGTCCATGCCCGGACGGTAGGGACGCTGCCGAGCCAAGCCGCTATCTCGCACCGTCATCCCAGCTCCCGCATCGCCTCCTCCGCCTGCTCCAGCCAGTACGTCATGCCCAGCTCGCGGTACACCGAACCCCGCGCCCTCATTTTCGATGACGTTCGAGGAGTTGTTCCACTGCGGCCACGAAGTCTTTTATCTTGATCGGCTTGCTCTGGAAAGCGTCAAATCCTGCGTCCAACACCCTCTGCCGGTCCCCGGCCATCACCGACGCGGTCATCGCCATAACTGGAATCCCCGAAGTGGCAACCTCGGCTCGCAGCCGTCCGAGCGCCTCGATTCCATCGACCCCAGGTAGTCGAATATCCATTAGGACTAGGCTCGGGCGGCGCTCTTGGGCGAGGCGGACACCCTCTTCCCCAGGCTCGGCCTCGATGATCTCGTAGCCCTTGAACGTCAACAGGTCCCGGACGAGCTTGCGGCTCTTCTCGGGGTCCTCAACGACGAGGATCAGCTCATTCGCCACGGAGCACCGGAAGCGTGAACGTAAACGTCGAACCCGCGCCGACCTGGCTCTTGACCCAAATTCTGCCGCCATGCAGTTCGATGAACTTCCGGGCTAAGGCGAGTCCAAGACCCGTCCCCTCCGCCTTCTTCTCCGCCGTCCCCACCTGCCGAAACTCCTCGAACACCGCCTCCTGATCCTCCGGAGCGATGCCGATGCCGGTGTCACTGACTGCAACCTCTACGTGCTCGTCCACGGGCTCCGCTCGAACCCCGACTCGCCCACCTTCCGGCGTGAACTTGATGGCGTTCGATAGCAGGTTCAGGAGCACCTGCTTGATCTTCCGCTCGTCACCCTGAATCTCGCCGAGGCGCGAGTCGATCGATTGCTCCAGTGCGATGCCGCGGCGCAGCGCCCGTTCCCGCACGAGGACCAGGGCATTCTCGATGGCCTGTGGCAAATCGAAGTCGGCCAGCTCCAGCTCCATGCGGCCTGCCTCGATCTTCGAGAGATCGAGAATGTCGTTGATGAGCGACAGCAGATGCGTGCCTGACGCGTAGATGTCTCTCACGTACTCATCCTGCTTCTCGTTCAGCTCGCCAAACATCCGTTCGGTCAGCACCTCAGAAAAGCCGATAACGGCGTTGAGTGGCGTCCTCAGCTCGTGGGACATGTTGGCCAGGAACTCGGATTTGTGCTGGCTGGCTACTTCGAGCTCGTGGCTCTTCTGCTGAAGCTCCTGGAACAGGCGGACGTTCTCGACGGCGATCACGGCCTGGTCGGCGAAGGTCTCGAGCAGCGTGATCTGCCTGTCCGAGAATGGCCGAACCTCCATGCGGCGGATCAGGATTGCGCCGATCGCCACGCCTTCGCGCAGCAGCGGCGTGGCCAGCGTGGTTCGATGGCCAATTCGCTGCTGATGGACGCGGCCATACGGATACTCGTCGCCTTCGGCGGCTAGGTCATGCACGTGAATGGTCCGCCGCTCGACCACGCACCGGCCCGTCACCCAGTCTCGGTTGATCGGCTGCCCGGTTGTCATCTCCTCGGGCGGCGGCCCCGCCAATGCCCCATAATGAGCGACGAGCCTGACCACATCGCCATCGACACGGAAGATCAAAGCGTTGCTGGCGTCGCACAGGCGCGCTGCGTTCTCGCCAACCGCGTCCAGCATCGGCTGAAGGTCGGTGGGCGAACTCGAGATGACCCGTAGGATCTCCGCCGTCGCCGTCTGCTGCTCCAGGCTCTCGGTCACCTGAGCATGGGCCTGGGTGAGCGCACGATTCTTCTCTTGCAGTTCAGTGAACAGCCGCACGTTCTCGATGGCGATGACCGCCTGGTCGGCGAAGGTCTGGAGGAGCGCGATCTCGGTGGCGGAGAACGGCTTCGGATCGCGCCGGGAGACCCGGATTGCGCCAATGGGAATACCATCGCGGAGCATTGGCACGACCAGCATGCTTCGTTGGCCGAGGATGCGGCTACGCTCGCGGACTGCCTCGGGGACGGTCAGACCGCTCTCGAGGTCGCTCACGTGCACGACCGTCCGGTCCCGGATGGCCTGGCAGATAAGGCTCCCCGGGCTCCGCACCGAGATGGGCCAGGAACGCTCGAACATGCGTAGCGATTCTGGCGACATGTGGTTGTGAGCGACGGGGTGGAGCATGTCGCCCTCGACCCGGAAGACACTGCTGTACAAGCCGTCGCAGAGCCTGAGCGCACTCTCTACGATGGCATCGAAAATCGGCTGAACATTCGTAGGCGAGTTCGAGATGACCCGCAGGATCTCGCTGGTGGCGGTCTGCCGCGCCAACGCGTCTTTCGTCTCGTTGAAGAGCCGAACATTCTCGATGGCGATGACGGCCTGGTCGGCGAAGGTCTGGAGCAGTGCGACCTGCCGCTCCGAATACACGCCGGGCTCGCCTCCGGTCACGGCGATGCTCCCAATGACTTCACCTTCGCTCAGCATCGGTACGGCGAGCGCGCGACGGAAACCGAAATCGCGGGCCGCCAAACGCTGCACCTCGAACGGATCGTCTTCCGTGTCTGGAATCTGCACCACGCCGCGCGCCAAGATCGCGCGACCAGTGATCCGTCCGTCGTCAGGTCGGCATGGATAAGATCTTCGGGCTCGCTCGTCGGCCGCAGGACTCGGGCTATTCACCGCAGCGAGATGCATCAGCTCGCCGTCGAACCGGCAGATGGCGCCGCCGTATGCGTCGAACAGCCGGACGGCGCTTCGACAGATCACATCGAAGACGGGCGTGACGTCGGTCGAGGCAGTCGCGATCGTCCGAAGAATCTCGCTGGTCGCGGTCTGCTGGTCCAGGGCCGCGGTCAGGGCGCGTTGCAGGTCCGCATACGACGCTTCTGACGGGTCCCTCTTGTTCGCCCGCTTGAGGGAGATGCCACATGCCAGACAGAACTTCGCGTCCGACGGGTTCTCCTGCTGGCACCGGGGGCATTTCATGAGCACTCCCACGCGCCGGGCGCGGCTCAGGTCGGCCAACGGTAGCGTGTGGGCCGGGGAGGGTCAATAAGGGACGCGGCAGCATAAGGGGCTGGTCGAGTGTGGGCCACCAGGCTACTTCTGCCGCGTTGCTGATACCGTCAGTAGATAGCCCACACCGGGGAGCTTTTCCGACCTTGACGAACGTGGGGAGCCCCGATATCGCCCATCCGAACGTGGGGAGCCTCGAAACGTGCCCTCACACTCCAACGCTCGCTCCTCTATTCCCTGTTCAGCGCGACGCCGCGGCGGTCTCGCACTCGGCGAGGCAGCGCTGCAGGAAGCGGCGCTCGGGGCTCGAGGCGGGCAGCGCGATCGCCGTGCGGTAGTAGCCCGCGGCCGTCGCCGGGACGCCCGCGCGACGCCACAGCGCGCCGAGCGCGGCGGGCAGCAGGTGGTAACGGGCGAGCGTGCGATGCCGCTTGAGGGCCTCGAGCGCGCGGATGCCGGCCGCCGGGCCGTCCACCATGGCCAGCGCGATGGCCCGGTTCAGCGCCACCACCGGCGAGGGCTTCAGCGCGAGCAGGTCGTCGTACAGGCGCAGCACGTACGGCCAGTCGGTCGAGGCCTCGTCGGGCGCCGCGGCGTGGCAGGCGGCGATGGCCGCCTCTACGTGAAAGACGCTGACCGTCTCGCCGGCGGCCGCGCGCTCCAGATGCTGCAGCCCTTCGGCGATGAGCGCGTGGTCCCAGCGCGTCCGGTCCTGCTCGGCCAGCAGCAGCACGTCGCCCGCGGCGTCGGCGCGCGCGGGCAACCGGCTGGACTGCAGAAGCATGAGCGCCAGCAGTGCGTGGACGGGCGGGCGATCGGTCGGCGGATGCCCCGCGACGAGACGGGCCAGCCGGATGGCCTCGCCGCACAGCTCGGCCCGCACGAGGTTGTCCCCGCCGTGCGCGGCGTACCCCTCGTTGAAGAGCAGGTAGAGGACGTCGAGCACGCTCTCGAGCCGGGCGGGCAGCGCACCGGCCTCGGGCATCTCCAGGCTCAGCCGCTCGGCGCGGATCTGCCGCTTGGCCCGCACCAGGCGCTGGGCCACCGTCGCCGGCCGGGCCAGGAAGGCGGCGGCGATCTCCTCCACCGAGAAGCCGCCGACGGTCTTGAGCGTGAGCGCGACGCGGGCCGGGCGCGGCAGCGCCGGATGACAGCACATCAGCATCATCGCCAGCTCGTCGTCGACGTCGCGCGACGTCCTGACGTCGAACGTCTCCGACCACTCGGCGCCGAGCGCCTCGAGCTTGCCGCGCAGCACGCCGTCCCGGCGCAGCCGGTCGAGCGCGCGATGGCGGGCGACCTGGAACAGCCACCCGGCGGGATTGGCGGGCACGCCGCGATACGGCCACGTCGTGAGCGCGCGCATCAGCGCCTCCTGCACGACCTCCTCGGCGAGGTCGAGCCGATCGGCGCCCAGCCGGCGGGCCAGCACGGCCACCATGCGTCCCGCGCTGTGACGGAACAGGTGATCGACCAGCCCGCCGACCGCGCCGACCTCGGCCTCCCCCATCGCCGCGCGCTCAGCCCCGGGGGGCCATCTCCTCGATCTGCCGTACCTCGAGCGAGCCGGACGCCAGGTGCGGCGAATCGCTCAGCAGCTTGAGCATCTCGTCGTAGCCGGCCGCCTCGATGATCCAGAAGCCGCCCAGGAACTCCTTGGACTCGATGTACGGTCCGTCGGTCACTACCAGCTCGCCGCCGCGCTGCCGCACCACGCGGCCCTCGGGGCTGCGCAGCTTCTCACCGTGCAGGAGCCGACCGGCCCGGGCGATTCCCTCCGTCCAGGCGCGGTACTTCTCGATCGTCTTCTGCATCTCCTCGGGACTCCGGCGGGGATCCACTCCGGTGCCGCGGGCCAGGACCAGGAACTTGGGCATGCTGCGCCTCCCTTGGCCGTGGCCCCTTGCCTCAGGCCCGGCCGGCAACGGTCATCGCTGAGACGAACGGCGGCGATCGGGATCGACACCCGCGGTGTGCCGAGTCCGGACGCGGCGCCTCGGCGTCACTGGGCGGTAGAATACGCCCGTGCCCTCCGCGGTCGTCGCTGCACTCCACCTGCTCGCGCTGGCGATCGGCCTGCCCAGCGTGTTCCTGCGCGGGCGCGCGCTCAAGGGGCGCCTCGACCCCGACGGCCTGCGGCGCCTGTTCGCCGCCGACGCCGCGTGGGGCATCGCGGCCGGCCTGTGGCTACTCACCGGGCTGCTGCGGGCGTTCGCCGGACTGGAGAAGGGCACGACGTTCTACCTCGGCTCGTGGCTGTTCCTCGTGAAGATGGGCCTGTTCCTGGCGATCGTCGCCCTCGAAATTCGTCCGATGGTGACGCTCATGCGCTGGCGCGCCGCCGTGCGCGGCGGCGGCACGCCGGACACCTCGGCCGCGCACGCCCTGTTCCGCCTGAACCACATCCAGCTGGCCCTGGTGGTCGTGATGGTCTTCGTCGCCAGCTTCGTGGCGCGCGGTTTCGGCCTGCGCTGACGGCGGGCCGGGCCGCGCTCAGCGGCCGAGCAGCACCCGGAGCAGCGCGGGCCCGTTCTCCCACGTCACCAGCACCACGCCCATCAGGCTCTCGCCGGCGATCCAGCCGGAGGCGATCGGGAACGTGAGCTCCTTGGCCCACTGCGGACGGCGGCGCTCCACCTCCCAGGCCAGCAGCGCGCCCACGAAGAACAGCACGCCGTAGTACCAGTGGAAGGTCCAGGCCAGGCCCAGGCCGGCCGGCGACGGCACCCAGTGCCGGCGGTGCTCGGGCAGGATCGGCGGCAGCAGCGTCAGCACCACCCCGACCCCGCCGCCGATCGCGATGGACCACAGCTTGACCGCGCCCAGGTGGGACAGGCCGTTGGATAGTGCGAGCGCCACCGCGCGCCACGTCTGCGCCGCTGGCGCCGGGAACAGGTTGGAGCCCAGCAGCGAGGCGTCGGGGATCAGCAGGCGGAACGCCAGCACGCTGACCAGCGTGCCGACGAAGATCCCGGCGAACTGGGCCAGGAACTGCTTGCGGGGATGGGCCCCGAGCAGGTAGCCGCTCTTGAGGTCGGTCAGCAGATCGGCGCTGCTGCCAGCCGCCGCGGCCGTCACGTTGGCGCTCATCAGGTTCACGTTCACGTTGCCGGGGCTGAGCACGCCGAAGGTGAGCTGCGTGATCTTGCCCATCGCGCCGACGGGCGTGGTGTCGGTCTCGCCGGTGACGCGGCAGGCGACGAGCGCCAGCGCGAACGACAGGAGCACCGCGACGGCCGTCTGCCAGTAGGGCATGCCGAAGGTCGCGTGCCCCAGCCAGGCCAGGCCGAGGAAGCCGCCGAGCTGGCCGGCCACCAGCCAGGCGCCGGGGGCCTCGAGGGCGGCGAGCGGGTCGTCGGCCGCGGGCCGGGCGCGGCCAAACATCGCGCCCAGCCCGGCGAAGGCGCGCGCCGCCGTGCGCCACTGCAGTGCGAACGCCAGCAGGCTGCTGCTGACCATGCAGGCGACGCCGCCCCACAGGGTCCACTGCACGAGCACGGCGTAGCCCGAGTCTGTGACGATGCCGCGCGACTGTAAGATTGGCGCGAAGACCATCCAGGCGGTGACGCTGCCCAGCAGCATGCTCCAGCACACGCGCAACCCGGTGATAGCGCCGGCCGCGATGAACATCGGCTCCCACGACAGCATCACCGTGCGCCCCATCCAGGCCGGTCCGAACAGCCGCGCGTTGAGCGTGGTGATCCAGGTGCCGATCATCAGCGGCGCCAGCGCGCCGTGCACGAGGGCCAGCCCCTCGGCCCAGAACTTCGTCAGCAGCGCGATCAGCCCCGCCCAGCCCAGCGCCCGCGCCGAGCGCAGCCCCTCGTCACCCGCCGCGTGCAGGGCGCGCAAGGTCTCGGCCGCGGCGATGCCGCTCGGAAAGCGCAGCTGCTCGATGTTGATCATCTGCCGCTTCATGGGAATGGCCATCGTCACGCCGAGCACCGAGAGCAGGAACACCCAGGCCAGCATCGTCGACAGCGCCATGGGGCGATCGTTGAGCAGCATGTAGGCGGCGAAGGCCGAGATGAGCGTGCCGCCGGTGGAGTAGCCGGCCGAGCTGGCCGTGGACTGCATGCAGTTGTTCTCGAGGATCGTCATGGGCGTGCGCGCGATCCCCAGTCGATAGAGCGCGGTCCAGATCGCGTAGGACAGGATGCACGCGGTGATCGCCACGCCGAAGCCCCAGCCCGCCTTGAGGCCGATGTAGAGGTTGGTGAGCGAGAGCACGCCGCCGAGCACCGAGCCCATGATCACCGCGCGCCACGTCAGCTGGGGCTGCGTGTCGCCGCGGCCGCGATACACCTGCTCGTACCACTGGCGCTCGATCTCGGCGGGCGTGCCCCGGAATCCCTCGACGGGCAGCGTCTCGGGGCCGTGGACGGGCGGGCTCGACATGCGCGCTCTCCTCTCGGAGCTGGGAGATCCGCTGATCACTTTCTCCCCGGGGGCCAGTATGCCTGGTGAGAGATGATCCACCAACTCCCGGGGTCGAATCCGAAAGCGACGAAACGACGGCAGGTTGGCGGCCCCGGCCGGCGCGGCACGAGAGTTGTACTGTCCTCCCCCCCGTGGGTCATCTTGGATCGCTTCTGGTCATCGACGACGAGCCGCAAGTCGCGGACGTGCTGCGCGACTTCTTCGAGGAGCAGGGGTACGCGGTGACCTGCGCGCTCAACGGCCGCGACGCCCTCGTCCTGGCCTCGCTGTCCCGGCCCGACGCCGTGATCCTCGACATCCGGATGCCCGAGCGCAGCGGTCCCGAGGTGCTCGGCGACCTGCTCGCCCTCGACGACTCGATCACGGTCGTGATGCTCAGCGGCACCGACGACGAGGAGCTCGCGCGCGAGCTGCTGAAGGCCGGCGCCTTCGACTACGTCCGCAAGCCGTTCATGCTGGACAACCTCGAGCAGGTCGTGGGGCTGGCCATGCTGGTGGGCAAGCGCAAGGTCCTGGGCGAGGCGGAGGAGCCGTGGCCGTGCGGGTTGCGCACCCTCGGTGACGAGACGCCGCGCGAGGCCGACGACACCACCTGCGGCCACTGCCACGAGCGCGTGCGGGCCGGCGACACCACCGCCGTCCGCGAGCGCGAGGGGCTCTACCACGCCGCCTGCTGGCTGAGCCGCTTCACCGAGCACGCCGCCTCCAGCGGCCAGCTCGCCCGCTCCTAGTCCTCCTCGACCACTCCACAGTCGCGCGCGCTCCGTCGTTCCCGGGCTCCCGCACCGAGAGCTTTGCGGGTACGATGCGACCCATGCCCGTTCTCGGTCAGGTCATGGGCGAGAGTGCGCCGATCGCCGCCGTGCGCGAGCAGGTGGCGCGATTGCTCCGGTCCGCCTCCGGCCCCGGCCGCCGGATGCCCCCGATCCTCATCCTGGGCGAGACCGGCACCGGCAAGGGCCTGCTCGCCGACGCCATCCACGCCGGCGGCAACCGCGCCGGCGGTCCGTTCGTCGACGTCAACTGCGCGGCGATCCCCGAGACCCTGCTGGAGGCGGAGCTGTTCGGCTTCGAGCGCGGCGCATTCACCGACGCCCGTCAGGCCAAGCCCGGCCTCTTCCAGGCCGCCGGCGGCGGGACGATCTTCCTGGACGAGGTCGGCCTGCTGCCGGCGGCGATGCAATCCAAGCTGCTCAAGGTCATCGAGGAGCGCGAGGTGCGGCGGCTGGGGAGCACGCGCAGCGAGCCGCTGGACGTCTCCATCGTGGCGGCCACCAGCGAGGACCTGGCGACCGCGGCGCAGGACGGCCGCTTCCGCCCCGACCTCTATCACCGGCTGGCCGTCGTCACGCTGACGCTGCCGCCGCTGCGCGCGCGCGGGCGGGACATCGTCGTGCTCGCCGAGGAGTTCCTCGGGCGCGTGTGCGAGGACTACGGCCTGCCCGCGCGCGTGCTCACCGAGGACGCGCAGGCCGCGCTGCTGGCCTACCCGTGGCCCGGCAACATCCGCGAGCTGGCCAACGTGCTGGAGCGCGCCGCCCTGCTCTCGGACGAGTCGAAGCTGACGGGGGCCGACCTGGGACTGCCGGCCGTCGCTGCACCCGCCGAGGCGGGCGGCGCGGCCGGCTCCGAGGACGATGTCGAGGGCGAGCGCCGGACGCTGCTCGACGTCCTGCAATCGACCGCGTGGAATTTCACGCGGGCCGCGGCCCGGCTGGGCCTGCCCCGCAACACGCTCCGCTATCGCGCCGAGCGCCTGGGCCTGGCGCCCGAGGGACATCCCGAACGCCGGCGTGGCGGCCGCCCGCCCGCCGCCGCGCGGGCGGCGACGCCGCTGGAGCCGCGCGCCCCGGCGACGCGGGAGATCCGCCGCGTGACGCTCCTGCAGGCGCGCCCGGTCGCGCCGGCGCCCGCCGGCTGGGAGGCGAGTCGCCAGCTCCACGACAGCGGCGACAAGGTGCGGAGCTTCGGCGGGCAGATCGAGGAGCTGGGCGCCGACTCGCTGCTGGCGGTGTTCGGGCTCGAGCCGGACGAGGACGCGCCGCGCCGCGCGACCTACGCGGCACTCGCCATGGCCACGCACGCCGCCCGGGCCGGCGACGCGGCCGCGGCGCTCACGGTGGCGCTGCACACGGAGTTCCTGCCCGTGATGCGCGACGGCGCGCGCGCGCAGGTCGACCCCGCCGCCACGGGCGAGGCGCGCCGCGCCCTGCAATCGATGCTCGACGTCGCGCCGGCCGGCACCGTGGCGGCGACCGCCGCCGCCGCCCGCTTCCTGGCCCGGCGCTTCGAGCTGGCGCCGCTGGCGGACTCCGCCGGCGGCTACCGCGTCGTCCGCAGCGCCGAGCCAGGGCGGACGCGCTTCATCGGTCGGGAGCGCGAGCTGCGCCTGCTGCGCGAGTCATTCGAGCTGCCCGGGCCGGCCAGGGCCAGGTGGTGATGATCGTCGGCGAGCCCGGTATCGGCAAGTCGCGGCTGCTCCACGAGCTGCGCCGCCAGCTCGGCCGCAGCGCGACCTGGGTGCAGGGCCAGGCGCTGTCGTTCGGACGCGCGATGCCGTTCCACCCGGTCATCGAGATGATCCGGCGCGTGTGCCGCATCGACGACGCCGATCCCGAGCACGTGATCGTCGACAAGCTGGAGCGCAGCCTGGACCGGCTCGGCCCCGACGCCGGCCAGCACCTGCCCTTCTTGCGCTACCTGCTGTCGCTCGATCCCGGCGACCCGGCCGTGCGCGCGATGGATCCCAAGCAGCGGCACGCGGCCATCGTGGAGGCCACCCACCGGCTGGTCGAGCGTGGCAGCGAGCTACGGCCTCACGTGTTCGTGCTGGAGGATCTGCACTGGTGCGATCCGGCCACCGAGGACTGGGTCACGCGACTGGCCGACCGGATCGCCGGCCACCGCACGCTGCTCGTGATGACCTACCGGCCGGGCTACCGGCCCGGCCTGGGCCGGCGCGGCTTTCACACCGCGCTGGCGCTGTCGACGCTGTCCCGCGAGGACAGCCTGCGGATCGCCGGCGGCGTGCTCGAGGTCGAGGAGCTGCCGCCGGCGTTGCAGGCCCTCGTCGTCGCCAAGGCCGAGGGCAATCCGTTCTTCATCGAGGAGCTGGTGCGCTCGCTGCAGGAGCAGAGCGTGGTGCGGCGCGACGGTGAGGCGGTGGTGCTGGCGACGAGCCTCGACCGGGTGGCCGTGCCCGACACGGTGGAGGACGTCATCCTCGACCGCAGCCACCGGCTCGACGACGGGCTCAAGCAGGTGCTGGAGGTGGCCGCCGTCATCGGGACCCACGTGCCGGTCGCCCTGCTGCGCGCCGTGATCGGCCGGGACGAGACCGCGCTGGCCGAGGATCTGCGCCGGCTGCAGGCCGCCGAGTTTCTGCGCGAGACGCGCGTGTTCCCGGAGAGCGAGTTCTCGTTCAAGCACGCGCTCACCCAGGACGTGGCCTATGGCCGCGTCGAGCCCGAGCGGCGGCGCGCCCTGCACGCGCGGATCGTGGAGGTCATCGAGGCGCTGCACCGCGACCGCCTCGGCGAGCACGTCGAGCGGCTCGCCTACCACGCCGCTCGCGGGGAACGCTGGGCCCAGGCCGTCCGCTACGCGCGGCAGGCGGGCGGCAAGGCGCTCGACCGCTCGGCCAACCGCGAGGCGTGGGCGTCGTTCGACGAGGCGCTGGCCGCCCTGGCGCGTCTGCCCGAGAGCAAGGAGACGCTGGCCGAGGCCATCGACGTCCGCCTGACCACCCGGAGCGCGCTGCTGCAGCTCGCCGAGATCCCCCGGATCGAGCAGTATCTGCGCGAGGCGGAGGCGCTGGCCACCACGCTCGGCGACCGGCGCCGGCTGGCCTGGGTGTGGACGTTCCAGGCGGTCGCTCGCCTGTTCGCCGGCCAGCCGGCCGAGGCGGGCGCGGTGGCCGAGCGGGCGGTGGCGCTGGCCGAGGGGCTCGGCGACGTCGTCCTGCGCGCCACCGCGCTCACGCCCCTGGCCCACGCCAGCGCCGAGCGCGGCGACTACCGCCGCGCGCTGGCGCTCTACGGCGAGGCGATCGCGGGGCTGGCCGACGACCTGCAGCACGATCAGGTGAGGCAGGCGGTGCCGTCGTCGATCTATGCGCGCGGTGTGTCGGCCATCTGCCGGTCCGAGCTGGGCGAGTTCGCGGAGGCCGAGCGGTTGGCCACCGAGGCCGCCACGCTCACTCGGGCGCACAACCTGCCGTTCGCCTTCGTGCTGGCCCGCATGGCGCTGGGCCACGTGGCCATCGTGCAAGGGCGCGTCGCGGCCGCGATGGAGGCGATGGAGCCGGCGCTCGAGACCATCGAGGCCCGTGGCATCCTGACCTGGCAGCCGTGGGCGGCGGCGCTGCGCGGCTACGCGCTGGCGCTGTCGGGGCGACTGGACGAGGGCCGAGCCCTGCTCGAGCTGGCGCTGGAGCGCGCGACGGCGCTGCCCTTCCTGTTCAGCCATTCGCAGTGGGTGGCCTGGCTCGCCCACGCGCACCTGCTGGCCGGACGAGTGGACGAGGCCCGCCGGGTGGCCGACGAGGCGCTACGGCTCAGCCGCCAGCGCGCCACCCGGGGGTACGAGGCGTGGGCGCTCTACGTGCTGGGGGAGATCGAGGCCCGGCGCGGCGCCGTGGCGGCGGCCGAGGACTTCAGCCGCCAGGGGCTGGCGCTGGCCGAGACGCTCGGCATGCGACCGCTGGTCGAGCGCTGCGGCGCGACGCTGGACCGGCTCCGCCTCGGGAGCGAAGCCGACCCCGCGCGCGCGGCGTCCGCCTGAGCCTCAGGCCGCCTGGGTCAGCACGGCGCCGAGCGCTCGCTGGACCTTCTGCTGCTGCTCGGCCGTCGCCACCAGCGCGAACAGCTCCAGGAAGTTCGGGTGCGTGAGGCCGCTTTCGATGAACGCGTAGCGCTTGGCGGCGAGCACCCCGGCCCGGATCTCCTGCACCTCGGCGGCACCGAGCCGGCGCCACAGGCAGGCTTGCAGGTTCTCCACGTCGAGCTGGGCCTGCGTCTGCAGCAGCCCGTCCACCGCGGCCACCAGCTCGATGAGATCGTCGAAGGCCCGGTCCTTGTCGGCCGCGCTCATGCTGCGGAAGGCGCGCAGCGTCTCCAGGTGATCCAGGCGCGCGTGCTGCGACTCCTCCAGCCAGTGCGACTTGAAGATGTGCCGGGTGAACGGATCGAGCGCCTCGTCGTGGTCGAAGCAGCTCAGGTAGTGCAGCTGCGTCAGCCACTCGATCGCCGCCGTCAGCAGGAGTACGGCCCCCGTCTGCTTGCCCAGCACCGCGCGGGCCACGTCGGGCGCGCCGGGCAGCAGCGCCAGCGGAAATCCAACGGCGCCGTCCACGCAGGCGCGCACCTCGCGAAACAGGTTCATGTGCTTGACTTCCTCGGCGGCGAAGTTGGTCAGCGCATCGAAGGCCTGGCGCCGGTCGATCTCGTCGTCGCGGGCCAGCCCGAGCATCGTGGGCGCGATGAACTCCTCCAGGTAGCCGAAGAGATGGGCGTAGGCGCCCATCTCCACGTGGCTGAGCTTGACCTTCTCGGCGCCGGTGAGACACGCGATGCGCCCGGCGCCGGACAGTCGCGCCGGCAGCCAGTGACGGGAGGCGTCGAAGTGGCGCCCGCCGATCACGTCGCTGATCTTCCAGTTGACCTGGTACGAGTTCGTCAGGCACTCCCCGTACGAGTACGCACCCATCGCCGTCCCCTTTCTCGTCCGATCGCCGTGGCGTCCCGTCGTGTGTTGCGCCGCGCCCGCAGCACTGGCAAGCGCAATGCCGAACGGCGGGGGGCGTGAAATCAGGGAGTTGCACGGAGAGCTGACCACCGGCGACCCGTCGCCGGTTTCGGCGGTTTCGGCGGTTTCGGCAGTTAGCCGGCGGGCGGTCGCGTGCTGCGGACCTCGACGCCGGCCCAGCGCTCGAACAGCGCCGTCACCGCGGCCATGTCCTGGCCGTCGAGGCCGGCGGCGGCCGCCGCCTCGTACACCTGGCGCACGATCGAGGTCGTGAGCATCGGCACGCCGAGGCTCTCGGCCAGCCGCGCGGCCAGGCCGAGGTCCTTGCGCGAGAGCGCGATGGAAAAGCGCGGCGCGAAGTCGCCGGCCAGCACGTTGGGGAAGCGCTTGAGGAAGTGATGCGAGCGCCCGCCGCTGGTCGACAGGATGTCGAACAGCCGCTGCGGATCCATGCCGGCCTTGACGCCGAGCACCATCGCCTCGGCCGCGACGGCGACGTTGCCCATCGTCATCACGTTGTTGACGATCTTGACGATCTGCGCCGAGCCGAGCGGGCCGACGTGGTGGATCTCGGTGCCGAGCGTGGCGAAGATCGGCCGGCAGCGCTCCAGCACCGCCGCCTCGCCGCCGACCAGGAACACCAGGCCGCCGTTGCCGGCCTCCACCGGACCGCCACTGACCGGCGCGTCCAGGCAGGCCAGGCCGCGCTCGCCCGCGGCGCGAGCCACCTCCTTCCACGTGTCGGGATCGACGGTGCTGAGGTCGACCAGCGTGGTGCCGCCCCGCGCCGCCGCCACGACGCCGCGCGGGCCGAGATAGGCCTCGCGCACCGCGGTGGGATGGGGCAGGCTCGACATCACCACGTCGGCCGCCTGCGCGGCCTCGGCCGGCGTGGCCGCGCGCGTCACGCCGGCGCGGGCGGCGACCTCGGCGCGCTCGGCGCTGACGTCGTAGCCGGCCACGGTGTAGCCGCTCTTGACCAGGCGCCCGGCCATGGCCCCGCCCATCGCGCCCAGTCCGACGAAGCCGATCCGCAGCAAGGTCATCGCGCGTCCTCCCGATCGAGCGTCAGATAGTCCGTGGTGCCCACGATGGCCTCGCGCTCGGCGAAGGACGCCATGCGGCCGGCGACGGCGCGGCTGTTGCCGTCGCGCTGGATGGCCGCCAGCACCTCCTGCATCGCCCGGATCGCCGCACGCTGCAGGTCCGAGGGGATGATGACGATCCGGTAGCCGAGCGCCCGCAGCCGCGCCAGCGGCACCAGCGGCGTCTTGCCGCCCTCGAACATGTTCAGGAGCTTGGGACCCGGTAGGCTCCGGGCGATCGTTTCGATCTGGGCCTCGCTGGTCGGCGCCTCCACGAAGAGCACGTCGGCACCCGCCTCGGCGTAGGCGCGGGCCCGGGTGAGCGCGGCGTCGAAGCCCTCGACGGCGATGGCGTCGGTGCGGGCGATGAGCACGAGGTCGGCGGCGCCGGCGGCGTCGCGGGCGGCGCGCAGCTTCTGCACCATCTCGGCGGTGGGGACCAGCGACTTGTCGTCGAGATGGCCGCAACGCTTGGGGAAGGTCTGATCCTCGAGGTGCAGCGCCGCCACGCCGGCCCGCGCGAACTCGCGTACGGCGCGGCGCACGTTCAGGGCGTTGCCGTACCCGGTGTCGGCATCCGCGATGACCGGCACGCCGGCGTGCTCGACGATGCCCGCCAGGCGGTCGATCACCTCCGTCAGGCCGAGCAGGCCGAGATCAGGATAGCCCATGCTGCGCGCGATGCCGCCGCCGGTGGCGTAGACGGCCGCGAAGCCGGCGTGCCGGGCCAGCCGCGCGGACAGGCCATCGTAGACGCCCGGGGCGACGATCACGTCGTCGCCCGCCAGGAGCTGCCGGAGCGCGACGGCCGGATGCACGGCTCAGGCCCCCGCCGCGTGAGCGCCGGCGAGGCGACCGAACACCGCGCCCGACATCAGTCCGGTGCCACCCGGATAGTTGCCGTGGAAGAGGCCGCCGACCATCTCGCCGCACGCGTAGAGCCCGGGGATCGACGTCCAGCTCGTGCTCTGCACCTGCGCGCTCGCGTCCACCCGGACGCCGCCGAAGGTGAAGGTGATCCCGCCCGTCACCGGCCAGGCCGTGTAGGGCGGCGTGTCCAGGCGCTGCGCCCAGTTCGACTTCGGCAGCGCCAGGCCTTTGGTGGCCAGCCCGTCGCGGATCGTGGGATCGAACGCGCCCGGCGCCACCGCGGCGTTGTAGGCGGAAAGCGTCTCCAGACAGCGCGCGCGGTCCACGGGCAGCTGCTCGACCAGCGCCGCCAGCGAATCGGCGGTGGCGGGCCGGCCGGTCGTGTAGCGTCCCTCGAGCAGCCCCGTGACCTTGTCGTCGAAGATCTGGTAGGCGATGCCCCGCGGCTGGTTGAGGATGATGCCGCCGAGCTTGGCGTAGGTGTAGGCCCAGAAGTCCTCGCCCTCGTCGAAGAAGCGCCGGCCGCTCGCATCGACCAGGACGCCGAACGGATACGAGAGGCGATTGGTCTTGTCGGTGAGCGTGCGGTCGCCGTGGGGCGGCGCCTCGGCGTCGATCGGCGTGGAGTGGCAGCCGGTCCACTGCCCGCACGGCAGCGCGCCGATCTCGAGCGCCATGCGGAGGCCGTCGCCGGTGTTGTAGCGCGTGCCGCGCACCTTGGCGTGGTCCCACGGCCGGCCGAGGTAGCGGGCGCGCCACTCGGGGTTGGCCTCGAAGCCCCCGCAGGCGAGCACCACCGCCTTCGCGGTGAGGTCGGCGAAGCCGTCGGCGTCGTGCACGGCCACACCCGTCACGCGGCCGCGCACATCGAGCACGAGGCGCACCGCGCTGGTACCGTAGCGGACCTCGACGTCGCGCGCCTGCGCGGCCTTGAACCACATCGCCGAGAGCCCGACGCCCTCGTGGCGCGCGCGGATGACGGCGCCCGGCGACCACTTGATCGTTTCCCCCACGCGGACGCCGCTCAGCGACACCGCCGCCTCCATCGCGATGCCCTGCCGGGCCATCCAGCGCACGGTGTCGTAGGAGCGGCCGATCAGGATCTCGGCCAGCTCGGGATCGCTGCGGCCTTCCGTCACCCGCTCGAGGTCAGCGTGAAATCGCTTCGCCGGATACGGCTCGACGCCCGCGAGGAAGCCGGGGACCTGCTGCTCCACGTCGGGGACCAGCGGCAGCAGGTCCTCGGGACGGTCGTAGGCGAAGCGCAGCAGGCCTCCGCTGTAGTGCGTGTTGCCGCCGCGCAGCTCGCGCGGCGCCTTCTCGAGCACGGCCACGCGGCCGGCGCCCTGCTCGCGCGCCGAGACCGCCGCCGCCAGCGCCGCGTTCCCCGCCCCCACCACCACGACGTCGTAGTCGGCCATGACGACTCCTCACGAAGGCTCGCACCGGACGGCATGATCGCCGTCCCGGAGCGATTTGTCGAGCGGCGGGCGTGGGGCGGCCCGCCCTGGCGGCGCTCCCACACTGACCCTTCCGACCGGTCAGAAACGAGCCAGCCTGGACTCAGCCTCTCCGAAGTACGCCAGCATTGATCCATAGTTATGGCCGAGTCCGATCTGGTACCCGCTTTGCGTCTCATCCCGCCCATGCTCCGCCGGATCCTGCGTTCTCTCGCGACGTTCGGGGTGACCGGGCTGCTGATCGCCGCGGGCGTGATCCTCGCCCCGCTCGTCTGGCCGCCGGATCCCGATGCCTCCCTGGTGCTCCGCAACGGTCAGCTCATGGGCGAGGCCGTTGGCTACGTCTGGCAGACCAACGCCGACACCGGCACGGTCTACGTGAGCGCGAGCGTGGTCGGGCTGCGCGCCATCCCGGTCACCGTGACCGCCGGCACCCGCATCGTCGTCGGCGACAAGCAGGGCGCGTTCGCCGACCTCGTGAAGAACACGCCCGTGCGCGTGGTCTACGAGGCGCACGAGCACGTCCGGCTCGCCAGCGCGATCGAGCTGCTCGTGCAGGGCGCCCCCGGCGATGGCGTCGCGCTCGACGTCACGCAGCCGCGAGTCGAGCACACGGCGGCCGCCGGCTACTGGGTGGAGGTGGGCGTCTTCGCCGACCCCGAGGGCGCCGACCGGCTGGTCACGAGGCTGCTGGAGCAGAACCTGACGGTCTCGCTGGAGCCCGCGACCTCGCGCGACGGCGAGCATCGCGTGCTGCGCGTGCAGATCGGCCCGTTCACCGAGGAGGCGGCGGCGCTGGCCGCCCAGCAGAGCCTGCGCACGATCGGCTTCCAGGCCCAGCTCGGTGAGTCGCTCGGCGCGGCACCCTCGGCATCGCCCCGCTCCGCCGCCCGCTAGACTCCGGCCCGGTCTGATAGCATGATGGCCGGAGGTTCCCCATGGGCCTGACCCTCGAACAGCTCGCCGCCGAGTGCCACCGCATCCTCGAGAGCAATCCCGGACCGGCCGGCCGCGAGAAAGTCTGCGGCGTCGTCCAGGACGTGCTGAAGGACGGCGCCTTCGTCGCCCGCCACCTGGGTGACGACGTGCCCGAGCGCAAGATCCTCTACGAGGACCCCGCGCTCGGCTTCTGCATCCTCGCCCACAACTACACCGGGGCGAAGGAGAGCGCGCCGCACGATCACGGCCCCACCTGGGCGATCTACGGACAAGCCCGCGGCGAGACGGTGATGAGCGACTGGACGGTGCTGGAGCCGGCCGCCGAGGGCAAGCCCGGCAAGGTGCAGCGGGCCCGCAGCTATCCGCTCAAGCCGGGCGACGCCCACGTCTACAACGAGGGCGACGTCCACTCCCCGCGGCGCGAGGGGCCGACCAAGCTGATCCGGATCGAGGGGCGCAACATGGATCGGGTCAAGCGGCTGGCGTTCGAGAAGGCCTGAGGCCTCAGCCCGCGAAGAACCCGCGGAGCTCGGCGTACCTCTCCTCCGGCGCCTGCTCCGCGGGGTTCTCGGGGTGCAGCCCCGCACGTCCTCGCGCAGCGCCTCCTCGCTAATCCCACCCTTGCTATTCCTCCTTGCCGGCCAGCAGCGGCTCGGGGAAGTCGTAGGGCTGGGCCATGCACGCCCAGTGATAGGCGTTGAGCGCCCACGCCCGCGACCCGTGCGGCCACACGTGGTGCGTCGGCAGGATGTCGATGCAGCACAGCCGCTCGACATGCTCGGGGTGATCGAACGCCATGCGGTAGCCGGCCCGCGCTCGAAGCCGAGGGCCTGCATCACCTCGACCTGGTCCTGGGCCAACCGTAGCGCCACGAGCCGCCAGTGGATGTGCATCAGCGGATTGCCGTGCCGCAGGAGCAACGGCGGCCCGCTGCCGCCCACCACGCCGTGAAACGCCGAACGCCCTCGTACATCGCGCGCCTCCCGCCGGCCACGATACGCGGCCGGCCGCGCGGGGAGGGGGCACGAGCTACCCGGCGGCGGGATCGGCGCGCGGCAGCCGGATCGTGAAGGTCGTGCCGTGGCCCGACGCGCTGTCGACCTCGATCTCACCGCCGTGCTGGTGCACGATGAGCCGAACCGTGGCCAACCCGAGGCCGGTGCCCAGCTCGGCGCTCTTGGTCGTGAAGAACGGCGTGAAGATCTGCGCGCGGATTTCGGGCGTCATGCCGGTGCCGGTGTCACGCACCTGGAGCAGCACGGCGCCGTCCGCGTCCTCGGTGCGCAGCGTCAGGCGGCCGCCGCCGGGCATCGCGTCGCGCGCGTTGAGGGCGAGGCTCATCACCACCTGATCGAGCTGGTCGGCGCAGGCCAGCACGGGATCGAGCCCGTCGGCCAGCTCGAAGGTGAGCTCGATCTCCGGTCCCAGCAGCGCGCGCAGCAGGCTCTGGCTCCCGCTCACGACGGCGTTGAGATCCACCAGGGCCGCCATCTCACCGTGCTGGCGCAGGAGCTTGAGGAACCGGCGGGCCAGCAGCGCACCCTGCCGGGAGGTGCGATCGATCACCTCCGCGTCACGGCGGGCGCGGTCGGCGTCCCCGCCGCGGCTCAGCAGGAGCTGGCTCCGGCCGCTGATGATGGAGAGCAGGTTGGAGATGTCGTGGGCGACGCCCCCCGCCAGCCGGCCCAGCACGTCGGCCTTCTGCAGCCGCGTGACCTCGGTGTCCAGCCGCGCCTTGTCGTCCAGCGCGGCCCGGATCGCTGTCGCGATCTCCTCGGGAGCGGACGGCTTCGTGAAGAAGCCGGTGATCGCGCCGCTGTTGACCGCCTCGACCGCGACGGCCAGGGCGGGCTTGCCGGTGAGGACGAACCGACGCGTCTCGGGGTGTCGCGCGCGCACCTCGGCCAGAAACGCGGTCCCCAGCATCTCGGGCATGTCCTGGTCGGAGACGACCACGTCGATCGGCTGCGCGTCCAGCAGCCGCAGGCCCTCGGCGGCGGATGTCGCGCACAGGATCTCGAAGGGCTGGCCGCGCAGGGCCCGTCGCAGCCCGTCGAGCACCGCCGGCTCGTCGTCGACGAAGAGCACGGTGGCGCTCACGACGGGTTCACTCCGCCAGCGACGGGGGTGGTGACCGCCGCGGGGGTCCGCAGCTCGGGCGGGATCAGCACCTTCAGCGTCTGCCGCAGGTCGCGCAGGGCGCCGAGGCTCTCCAGGCGCAGCTTGAGCGAGGGCGTGATCTCCTGGCCCTTGGCGATCAGCAGCAGCCCCGACGCCGAGCGGACGTCCTCCGCCACCACCATCCCCGGCGTGAGCGCCTCGACCGCCACCTCGCGGAACGCGTGGCCGGCGTCCACGCCGAGGGCCACGTCGAGTGCGTCGAGCAGGATGGGGTCGTACCAGCCTCGTCGTCCGCGCAGCACCGGCAGCGCCCGCACGCTCGGCGTGCCCGCGGTCACCAGCGTGTCGAAATCAAGCGCGAGCTTCAGCACGCGGGCCCCGAGCGGGATGACGTCGCCGCACGGGTGGTCGGAGGGCGTGCCGGCGCCGTCGTAGCGTGTGTCTTGATCGGCGATGATCGCGGCGACCGACTCCAGTCGCGGGATGCTGGCGACGAGGTCGTGGCCGACCCGGGCGTGCTCGACAAGGAGCCGAGCCTCGGTCACGCCCAGTGGCTTGCCGCGGAACAGCTTGTCGAGCGTCCCCTCGGGAACCATGAGGCAGCCCAGCTGCGAGAGCATGGCCGCCACGTCGAGCTCCCACCGGTCCGGCACGGCCGGCAGCTGGTCGAGGATGCGGCCCACGAGCCTCCGCACGCGGGAGGTGCGACCGAACGAGGCGGGGTTCACCATCGACAAGACGTCGGTCAGCACCTTGACGGCGCCCTGGAGCGTGCGCTCCAGAAGATCGCGCTCGGCGGTGAGCAGCCCGTACTGGGCGACTCCCGCCTCCAGCGCCTTCAGCAGCGTCTCGGCCGGGCACGGCTTGGTCAGGAAGCGGAAGATGTGGCCCTCGTTCACCGCGTCGATCGCGGTGCTGAGGCTGGAGTTGCCGGTCAGCATCATGCGGACCGTGAGGGGCGCCGCCGCGCTGACCCGCGCCAGGAACTGCACGCCGTCCATGCCGGGCATGTGCATGTCGGCGACGACGACCGCGTAGGGCCCCTCGGTGGCGATGCGGGCCAGAGCCTCCTCGCCGCCGAGGGCGACGTCCACCGTGTAGACCTTGCGTAGCGCGCGCTGGTAGGCCGCGAGGATGCTGGCCTCGTCGTCGACACAGAGGATTCGCTCGCTCACGGCGCGCTCCGGGCGAGCTCGCGGCCCCAGCGTTCCTGCCACACCGCCAGGTGGTCGGCCAGACCCAGCTGCTCGAAGTAATCAAGATCCGGCATCCCGGCCACCGCCGGCCGCACGATCGACTCCGCGGCGTGGACGATGGTGAGCGGGCTCACGGCACGGTGGGCGCAGTGGCCGGGGGCGTGATGGTAGGCCACCGCCTCCACGACGGGATCCGGCAACGCCCACAACCCCAGCAGGTAGGCACCGACCTCGGCGTGCGTCGCTCCGAAGACCTCTTGCTCGGCCTCGGTGAGGCTGAGCGACCGGGCCTCGACCAGGCGGAGCGCCTCGCCATACTGGACGGGGCTGCGCGCGGCCAGGACCAGGCTGCCGGTCTCGATCAGGAGCGCCGCACCGCTGGCATCGGCCGCGATCTCGGGGCTGCAGCGTTCCGCCCTCGCGATGAGCCCGGCGCACGCGCTCGTGGCCAGGCAGTGGGCCTGGACCGCCTCCAGCGAGAACCCCGGCACGGTGCCCGGCTTGAACGCCATGAACACCTGGGCGGAGAGGACCAGCGACTTGATGGTGTTCAGGCCGAGGAGCTGCACGGCCTGCAGGGGATCGGAGATGCGGCGCACCTGACCGAAGAAGGCGGAATTCACGAGGTGCAGAACCTGGGCGGTCATGGCGAGGTCCCCGGCGATGACGTCGGCCACCTTGCGGACCGAGCCGTCGGGCGCCTGGCACTCGTTGACCAGGGCGACGTAGACGTCGGGCAGGCTCGGCAACATGCCGATCTGCGAGACCACCTTCTTGAGGGCGCAGTCGGCCAGCAGGCGCCGCACCGCGCACGCACGCTCCAGCACCCGTTTGAGCGTGTCCGGGTCGCACGGCTTGGCCAGGTACTGGTGGGTCGAGCCGAGCGAGCGCAGGATCGCCGTCTGGTCGGATTGCCCCGAGAGCACGACGCGCACGATCTGCGGATAGCGTCGCTGCACCTCGCCGAGCAGCGCGGCACCGTCCATGCCCGGCATGCGCATATCGGAGACGACCGCGTCGAACGTGATCCGCTCCAGCAGGATCAGGGCCTCCTCCCCACTGCCGGCGAAGTGCATGTCCCACTCGTCCCGCATCGGATGCAGGAGGCGGCGCAGCCCGTGCAGGACCGGCGCGTCGTCGTCCACGAAGAGGATCCGCATCAGGCCGCCCCTTGCACCGGCAGGCGCATGAAGAACGTGGTGCCTCGACCGATCTCGGTCTCGAACGTCAGCGTGCCGCGGTGCCTCTGCACGGTCGCCCGGGCCAGCGCCAGCCCCTGACCGGTCCCGCGCCCGACCGGCTTCGTCGTGAAGAACGGGTCGAAGATCCGCTCGCGGATGGCCTCGGGGATGCCCCCGCCGGTGTCGCGGATGGCGATGAGCACCGTGTCGCCCTCGGCGACCGTCCGGACCGAGATCAGGCCGCGGCCGCCGGGGCCGACCGCGTCGGCGATGGCGTGGGTGGCGTTGATCACGATGTTGAGGAAGACCTGGTTCAGCTCGCCGGGGTGGCACACGACGAGCGGCAGCTCGCCGAGATCGGTCTCGACGTCGGCCACGTACTTCACCTCGTTGCGGGCCACCGTGAGCGTGCTGAGCAGCGCGCGGTTGAGATCGGTGGCCACGCTCTCGGTCTGGTCGGGGTGGGCAAAGTCCTTGAGCGCGCGCACGATGCTGGCCACCCGGTTGACGCCGTCGATCGTCTGCCGGGCCGCGGCCGGGACCTCCTCCATCAGGTAGGCGAGGTCGGCCGCCTTCTCGCACCGCGCGACCTCCTCCAGGAGGTCGGCCTCCACGGCACCGCCGCCGGCGGCGACGTGCAAGCGGCCGTAGGCGTCGAGCAGCGTGCGCAGGTCCTCGAACGCAGTCTGCAGGAAGCGCGCGTTGTCGCCCACGAACTGGATCGGCGTGTTGACCTCGTGGGCGACCCCCGCCGCCAGCTGCCCGATGGACTCCAGCTTCTGGGCCTGGGTGAGCTGCGCCTGCAGGATCCGCTGCTCGCTGACGTCGAGCCCGAGCACCACGAGACCGGCCGATCCCCCGTCGCCGTCCGCCAGGCCCGTCACCCGCCCGGCCAGGTACCCGTCGCCACCGTCGGGGCGCCGGTAGGGGACGTCGTCGAGACGGGTGCCGGCGGCGGCGGCCACGCCGCCGCGCACGACGTCCCACGACCACGCGATGGCGACCTCGTCGGCGGGCCGGCCGATGGCCTCCTCGCGCGAGACGCCGAAGGTCTGCTCGGCCGCGGTATTCCATCGCGTGATCCGGCCCTCGGCGTCGACGGCGACCAGGACCCAGGCGATCGAGGCCAGCAGCTGCTCGGTCTGCGCGTGGGCGCGGGCGAGGTCGCCGCCCGCCTGCCGGTGCTTCACCGCCATCGCCGCCTGCCGGCCGATGCCGTCGGCGATACGCACCTCGGTGTCCGTGAACGCGTGGGCGGCGGTCCACCACACCGCGATGAGGGCGCCGAGCGGCGCGCCGTCGACGATCATGGGGCTCACGAGCATGGAGCGCAGCGGCCGGAGCCCGAGGAGCTGACTCGGGAAGCGCGGGTCGTTCGGCGCGTCCGACGTGTAGATGACGCGCTGCCCGCGCCACACCTCGTCCATGGCCGGGTGCTCGCGCAGCGGGATCGGATGCGCGGCGAACGAGTCGCGGAGCTCCGCGGGCACGTGGTAGCCGGCGACGGCGCGCAGGCAGTTGCGGGCGGCGTCACTCATGTAGGCGCCCACCATGTCGGCGCGTAGCGCCCGGGCGGTGGCCCGCGCCACCCGGCGCAGCATCTCCGGCAGCGGCACGTCGTCACCGATCACCTGGCTCACCGCCAGCAGCGTCTCCGTCTCCCGCAGGCGCTGACGGATCTGCTCGTTCACCGTCGTCAGATCGCGCGAGGATAGGTCGAGCGAGCGCTCGAGGGTGTAGCGGTCCTCGTCGGCGGCCCGATAAACGGCGCCGATCCGCTCCAGGAGGCTCCGCCACGCCTCGAGGCCGGGGGGGCGGTCCGGCGCGAGCTCGAGCCGTCGGAGCTGGCGCTCGAGGACCGGGTGCACCGTCACGGCTCGGCGAGCACCGACAGCGTCATCGTCTGGTTGTGCAGCTCGCAGGCCCCGCTGGCGTAGGGTGAGATCTCGCCGTAGGAGTAGTAGCCGATCTGGCCGGGCAGGAGCTCGGCCGTCGCCTCCAGCTCTTCCTCCACGCGCTCGCCCAGCACGAGCCGGCGGCCCACGCAGCTGATCGCGACGGTGAGCGCGGCCCGGTCGGGCGACGCGTGGCACATCAGGGCGGAGTCGGCGGCGCCCGCGATCAGCCGATCGAAGTTTGCGCGCATGAGCTGGGCGAGGTGTCCCTCGGGGACGTCACCCGCGAAGGTCAGCGACTGCGTCGCCTCGTCGACGGCCAGGATGGTGCGCACCAGCCGTTGCTGATCGGCGTGATCGGCGCGCACCGACAGCGGGAAGAGCAGGCCGGTGGCCGGCAATCCTGTGGCCCGGTCGCCGAGGTACGTCTTGTACAAGTCCAGCGCCGGCCGACCGTCGAGCTCGTAGAGCACGTTGCCGCGGGAGCGCGTCACCAGCCGCTCGGGCCCGAACATGTCCCAGCCGCCCCGCGATCCATGCGCCACGTGGACGTCGCCGCGCAGACCGGCCGCCACCACGAGGCCCTCGGCGGGTTCGCCGGCCCCGGCCACCCACGTGTGCTCGAAGCGCGGGCCGTCGGCCGCCAGCCCTCCGGTCACCACCACGCCCGGAGGCAATCCGCTGGCGAGGCCACGCACCAGCTCGCTGCCGTTGACGCGCAACCCGTCCGACAGCACGAAGATCGCGCGCAGGTCGGGCGCGAGAAGCCGGTGGGCCAGCGCGGCCCCGGCCTCGAACGAGTCCTCGGGCCGCTCCACGGCGGCCTGGGCCAGATCGACCTGCGAGCGGTCGAATCGCGCGACGCCGACGACGAGGCTGCCGTCGAGCAGGCGGGGACCGTGGATCTCCCCGGCGCTCGAGCAGCCGATGAGCCGCGCCTGCGGATAGGCGGCACGCAGCTCGGCCAACGGCGGACCGGACACCGCAACGTCCGCCGCGCCGAAGACCACGATCAGCGTGGCTGGCGAGTCGAGTGCAGGGAACCGGTCCACGGACCAGCCCGAGGCGGTGTGGCAGAACGTTGCAAAGTCGGCCATGTAGGCGCACCCCCGACCGCCGCGGCCGCAAACAGCCGTGGCACGGCTCCCCTCAAGCATCGACCCGCCGGTGGGGAGACTTGAGCGCGCGGGGCCATCCGCCGACGACCGGGCCGCGGTCACCATCGCGCGCCGCACGCCGACGGCGGCGCGCTCGGTTACAGTAGGGCCGCGAGAGCCCCCGCGGGCCCGAGGAGGCGCCGATGGGAACGATCGTGTTCGCCGGTGCGATGTCGCACGTGCTCGACCCCGACTACTACGAGCGCGCGTGCGGGGCCCCGGGACGCCGGTCGGTGGAGGCGGCGATGGCCGAGATCGCCCGGATGGGCGAGCGGCTGTCGGCGCTCAAGGTCGACGCGCTCATCGTGGTGGCCGACGACCACCTCAACGCGTTCTCGTTCAACTGCGTGCCGGCCATCTGCGTCCGCACCGGCCGCACCGTGCAGCGGATGATCCAAGACCACGCCGAGGCGTTCGACAAGGTGCTGGACCACATGCCGGAGACCTACGCGCTGCACGAGCACCTCGCCAACGCGATCCTCGAGCAGGGGCTCGACACCGGCTTCGACCTGGCGCTCTCGTGGGAGGCGCCCGTCGACCACGCCTTCCTGAGCCCCGTGAACACGCTGCACGGGTCCCGGCCCATCCCGCCGCTGGTGCCCATCTGGGTGAACTGCTTCGTGACGCCGCAGCCCACCGCGCGCCGCTGCTTCGCCTTCGGCCAGCACCTGGCCCGGGTGGTGGCCGGCAGCCCGTGGAATGTCGGGCTCATCGCGACCGGCGGCCTGTCGCACTTCCCGGAGCTGTCGCTGCCGCGGGTCGGCGAGACCGACACCGTCTTCGATCGCAAGCTCATCCACTGGATGGAGCACGGCGAGCACGAGCCACTGCTGGAGCTCGGCGGCGACGAACTGCACAAGACGGGCAGCCACGAGTTTCTCAACTGGATGGTGCTGATCGGCGCCGTCACGCCGGCCCGCGCCGTCGTGCGCTACTTCGGCGAGCTGCCCCGCATCAACCTGGCGGCCGTCGAGTGGAGCCTGCCATGAGCCGCTACGCGGTCAACAGCCTGCTCTACCGCCTCAAGAAGGACCCGGAGTATCGCGCGCGGTTCACGACGGACCCCGGCGCCGCGATCGCCGACGCGGATCTCACCGACGCCGAGCGGGCGGCCTTCGTCGCGCGCGACATGCGGAAGATCAACGAGCTCGGGGGCTATCTCCACCTGGTGATGTCCATCCCCGGTCTCGCCAAGCACTGACGCGTAGAGGCCCCGATCAGCTCACTCGGGCGGGCGAGCAGGAGACGACGATCCGCCGTGCTCGCCCCGGGGGTCTCACGCCTCCACGGCGAGCAGTCGAAACGGGGGACACTCCGGCGCGTTGAGCGAGAGCGTGATCTGAGCGAGACGGGCCTCGACGACCCGAATGCGGGGATGCTCCTCGGTGTACTTCTTCCGGAGGTCGACGAGCGTCGATTCGAGCTGGGCCAGGAAATCGCGCAGCTGCCGCTCACGCAGGAGATCCGGGGCGCACAGCGCCCGGCCCTCACCATCCCCGAGTTCCTTCTGTGGCTCCTTTGAGGCGGAGTAGGCGATTGGGAGCAGCGCGAAGAGGGCCGCCCGACTGCTGATCAATAGAAAGCGCCGGCACCGCCGGATGACGGCGGGGACACGCCGCCCCCAGCGGCGATTCGCCTGGAGGGCGCCGTGGCCTTCCGGCATGGCCCTCAATTCCCTCAACGGCGCGGCTCCACGACCTCGAACATCAGAGCGAAATCGTCGAAGAGAGTGAAGAGCGCGACGACCTGGGCGGCGTCGCCGTCGATGGCGACGAGCTTGCGCGAGACGGCGTCGTCGAGGGTCAGCTCGCGCAGGACGAGGCGGTCCAGGACCGCGCGCTCCACCGTCACCGTCGCGTCCGCCGTCTCGCTCTGCCGGTCGGCAAGATACGTCAGGGCTGAGTGGTCGAGCGTCAGCACGTACTCCCGGCCGAGGTCGGCGAACCGCCAGTTCACGACGATGCGCTGGCCGTCCGCCCGCTCGCCGTCGAGGCGCACCCCGAGATAGTCGAAGAAGAGGTCCAGGCTCATCGCCCGGACGACGTCGGGACTGACCGGGGCTCGGGCCGTGGTGGCCGGCAGACCGTTTCGCAGCTCGAGCGCGCCGAGGAGGTAGGCGTTGCGCCACGTCGCCGACTCCGCCGCGTAGCCGAGCTGCTCGAGGGCGGCGGCGGCGAGCGCGCGGGCCTCAGTGTTGGCTGGATCGGCGAAGACGACGTGGCCGAGGGCCTCGGCGACGAAGCGATACTCGCCGGCGTCGAAGTCGGCCCGGGCCCGGGCCAGGACCGCCTCGGCGCCGCCCATGTACTCGACGTACTTGCGCCCGCGCTCCACCGGCGGCAGTGGGTTGAGGTTGGCGGGGTTGGCGTCGTACCAGCCGAGGTAGCGCTGGTACACGGACTTGGCATTGTGGCTGAGCGTGCCGTAGTAGCCGCGCACGTGCCACGTGGAAGCCAGGCTGGCGGGCAACGCCAGGCGCTCGGCGATCTCCGCCGCCTTGAGGCCGTGGTTCATCAGCCGCAGGGTCTGGTCGTGCAGGTACTTGTAGAGGTCGCGCTGGGCGCCGAGAAAGTCCCGGACGCGCGCGGTGCCCCACACCGGCCAGTGGTGCTGGGCGAACGCCACGTCCGCGTCGCGCCCGAAACGATCGAGCGCCTCGTTCAGGTACTTGGCCCAGGCGTTGGCGTCGCGGACCTGGGCCCCGCGGATCGGGTAGACGTTGTGCAGGTTGTGGGTGGCGTTCTCGGCGAGGTTCAGGGCGCGGAGCTCGGGATAGAACATGTGCATCTCCGCCGGCGCCTCGGTCTGGGGCGCCAGCTGGAACACGATCTCGATGCCGTCGATGCGGTGGACCTCGATCGGCTCGACGATACTGCGCGTCGGCGGGATGAGCGTGACCGTGCCCCGTGAGGTCCCCTTGCCGAGTCCGGCGTCGACTTGGCCCCGCGGCCCCCTGGGCAGCGTGGCGCCGAACTGGAACTGCCCGCGCCGCACCATCGCCGGGCCCGCCAGCACGTTCTCGGAGACGACCTCCTCCATGAACCGGTGCGGCGCGAGGACCTCGACGCGCCCGGCCCGCACCTCGGCCTCGTCCACCACGCCGCGCACGCCGCCGTAATGGTCAACGTGGCTGTGGGTGTAGATGACGGCGGTGACCGGCCGCCGTCCCCGCTGCGCCGCGTAGAGCTCGAGGCCGGCCCGGGCCGTCTCAGTCGAGATCAGCGGATCGATGACGACGAGGCCCCGGTCGCCTTCGAGGATCGTCATGTTGGAGACGTCGAAGCCGCGGATCTGGTAGACGCGGTCAGTGACCTGGAACAGCCCGTGGTGCATGTTGAGCCGCGCCTGCCGCCAGAGGCTTGGGTTCACGGTCGGCGGCGCCTCGACCTCGGTCAGGAAGGCGTACTCGCGCAGGCTCCAGACGACGCGGCCCTGCGCGTTCTTGATCTCGACCTCGGGCAGCGTGGCGAGGAAGCCGCGCCGAGCGTCGTCGAAATCCTGCGTGTCGGCAAACGGCAGGGCCTCGCGCACCGCCCGGTGGTGCGCGCGCGTAACGGCCGTGGCGTCGTGGGGACCGTCCGCGCCGGCGGGGCTCATCGCGCCTCGAAGTGCAGCGCTCCGAACCGTACCGCGGTGCGGCTATGGGTGTCGTTGGAGTGGCTCTCGACGCCGACCAGCTTGAGGGCGCGCGGCGAGCTGCCGAAGAGCCGCCGGTAGTCGTCGTAGACGTTGCGCCGCTCGCGCGACCACCGGCCGACCTGGCCGGGGCCCGAGCGCACCACGACCAGCACGCGCCGGAACAGCTCCATCAACTCCTCGGGCTTGACGTCGGTACCCACCGGCGCCGTCGTGTCCCACACGTACTGGATCCCGCGCATCCCCTCGAACACGAGCATCACGCGGCCCGCCTGGTCGTTGCGCTCGGGGTCGCGGACGTCACCGCCGGCGGGGAGCACGAGCGTCTTCCACTCCCAGACCAGCCAGGGCGTCTTGTCCAGATCAACCTTGAGCGTCCGGCCGATGCGCATGGCCTCGTCGGCCGTCGTGAGCTGCAGCACCCGGCGACCGTCGTCTTGCACGATGGCCGGCGGCTGCTTGAAGGCGGCGCCCTCCTCCGGATAGCGCTGCCACGTCACCGAGAGGTCCAGCGGGCCGACCGGACGCGTGTCCCAGTCGTCCACGCGGACCGTCGCGACCGGACCCGCGCCCAGGGCCAGAACGACGACCGTGAGGGCCGACAGCATGCGCGTCCGAGGGCGAATCAGCGGTGCCACGACGACGTCACTCCCGTCCGGCGATCAGGCCACCCCGTGGTGATGCCCGATCGTCGATCGAATGCGAGGTGATTGTAACCGTGGGCTGCGGCCGAAGCTACACTGACGCCGTGACCCCTGCGCCGAGGCCCCGCCGCCGCACCGGGATCACCGTCATGGTCCTGGTCCTCATCGTCGCCGCGGCCCTGACGCTGCTCCTGCTCGCGCGAGGCTGGACCTCGCGCCACTCGCCGGCGGCCGGCGGCGACGCCACGCGCGGCAGCCAGCTCTTCGCACGACTGGCGTGCGCCTCCTGCCACGACGTGACCCATCCGTGGCCCGGCGGCGACGTGTGTCCCAACCTGGGCAACATCGCCACGGAGGCCGGGCGGATCGTGCGGCGTGCGGACTACCACGGCCACGCGAAGGACGCGGCTGGCTACATCCGCGAGTCGATCGTCGACCCCAACGCCTACGTCGTGCCGGGCGCCGCCTATCGCCAGGCCGACGGTCAAAGCGTGATGCCGAAAGACTTCTCCCAGACGCTCAGCGCCGCGGACCTCGACGACCTCATCGCGTTCCTGCTCACCCGCCGCTGAGCGCCCGAGACCGGGGTGTACACTTTTCTTCGGAGGTACACGCAATGGTTGTCGTCGCAAGATTTCTCGCGGTCGGGCTCGGTCTGGTGCTAGCCGGCGCGCCGTCTCTCGTGCGCGCCGCCGACTCGGCCACCGTCACGCTCTCGGCTCAGAACGGCTCGGGTGAGTCGGGGACCGCGACCCTCACCAAGAGCGGGGACATGCAAACGAAGGTCGTGCTGAACGTCACGGGAGCGCCGGCTGGCGTCAACCAGCCCGTGCACATCCACAAGGGCACCTGCGCCACCCTCGATCCGAAGCCCACCTTCCCGCTCTCGCCCGTCGTGGACGGCAAGTCCGAGACCACCGTCAACGCCTCGCTCGACAGCCTCCAGAAGGATGGCTACGCCATCAACGGCCACAAGTCGGCCCAGGACGTCAAGACGTACGTCTTCTGCGGGAACGTCGCCGGCATGTAGCGGTCGCATCTCGTTCGCATCCGTTTCACCCGACGGGCCCGTGGCATTCGCCGCGGGCCCGTCGTAGCATACGACCCGCCATGGACGACCTGCTGATCCGCGGGGGCCTGGTGATCGACGGTCGCGGCGAGCCCGGCCGCGAGGCGGACGTGGCGGTGAGCGCGGGCCGCGTCGCGGCCGTCGAGCCGCGCTCGGCGCGGGCGGCGCGGCGGGTGATCGACGCGCGCGGCCAGGTGGTGGCGCCGGGGCTCATCGACATCCACACGCACTCGGACTTCACGCTGCCGCTGAACCCGCGCGCGGAGTCGAAGATCCGCCAGGGCGTCACGCTGGAGGTCGTCGGCAACTGCGGCTTCTCGGTCGCGCCGGCGCTGCCCGGCACGGCGGCGATGCTGCGCGAGTACCTGGCCTCCAGTGCGACCTGGCTGCCCTTTTCGGAGACGACGTTCGCCGACTACGCCGCCGGCTTCCCGCCGACCGCGGTGAACGTCATCTTGCAGGTCGGCCACAACACGCTGCGGCTGATGACCGCGGGACTGGAGAATCGCCCCGTCACCGCGGACGAGCTGGCCACGATGGAGCGCCTGCTGGAGGAGGCGCTGGCGGCCGGCGCCTGGGGCCTGTCCTCCGGCCTGTTCACCGCGCCCGGCAACTTCGCCGATGCGGCCGAGATCCACGCCCTGGCTCGGGTGCTGCGCCGGCACGGCGCCGCCTACTCCACCCACGTCCGCGACGAGGCCGACCACGTCTTCGAGGCCGTGCGGGAGGCGATCACGGTCGCCGAGGTCACGGGCGTGCACGTGCAGATCGCGCACCTGAAGCTCTCCGGCGTCGACAACTGGGGCGGGGCCGCGGGGCTCCTGGGCGAGATCGAAGCCGCGCGCCGGCGGGGGCTGCCGGTGGACTGCGACGCCTATCCCTACGACACCGCCACCAACCCGCTGCGCAACCTGCTGCCGCGCTGGGTGATGGAGCACGGCATCGCGGCGATGCTCGAGCGGCTGCGCGGGCGCGACGTGCGCAGCCGGCTGCGCGACGAGATCGCGCGCCACGGGCTCACCAACTTCGGGCGCATCCCGTCCTGGGACGTCGTGCGGGTGGCCATCTCCCCGCACCTGCCCGAGCACGCCGGCCGCACGCTGGGCGACCTCGCGCGCACTCGCGGCGTCGATCCGATCGACGCCGTCGCCGACTACATCGTGGCCGACCGCGGCGAGACGCGCATCCTGATCACGTCGATGACCGACGCCGACGTGCACGCGATCACGCGGGCCCCCTGGGTCACCGTGGGCTCGGACGGCAACGCGCTGGCGACCGAGGGCGTCACCAGCCAGGGCAAGCCCCATCCGCGCTACTACGGCACGCACGCGCGGATCCTCGGCCCCCTCGTGCGTGACCTCCGGCTGTTGCCGCTCGAGCAGGCGGTCGCCAAGATGACCGGCGTCGCCGCCCGCGCGCTCGGCCTGCCGGACCGCGGCGTGCTGCGGCCGGGGGCGTGGGCGGACGTGGTGGTGTTCGACCCGGCCCGCATCGCCGATCGCTCCACCTACGAGGAGCCGCACCGCTACGCGGCCGGTGTCTCCACCGTCGTGGTCAACGGCCAGGTCGTGATCGACGGCGGCGATCACACGGGCGCGCTCCCGGGGCGCGTGTTGCGCCGGGCGTGACCGGATCGCACTGGGAGCGGGAGCACCTGGCCGAGGCCATCCTGGCGGCGCTGGCCGCGGCCGGCCAAAACGTCGACGCGCTCACGGTCGACGACCTCGCGGTGACCGACCAGTTCCACGGCGGCGGCAAGGCGGCCACGCTCAGGCTCGCGACGCTCGTCGGCGCCGGGCCCGGCCAGCGCGTGCTCGACGTCGGCGGTGGGCTGGGCGGCCCGGCGCGCACGCTGGCCGTCGAGTTCGGCTGCCGCGTCACCGTCGTCGATCTGACGGAGTCGTTCGTGCGCGCCGCCCGCGTGCTGACGGCGCGGCTGGGGCTCGACGACCGGGTGAGCCATCACGTCGGTGATGCGCTCGACCTCCGTGTCGACGCCGGCGCCTTCGACGTCGTGTGGACACAGAACAGCGGCATGAACATCGCCGACAAGGTGCGCCTGTACGAGGGCTTCCATCGCGTGCTGCGCCCGGGCGGGCGGCTGGCCCTGCAGGAGCCGATGGCCGGCCCCGTGCAGCCGCCGATCTTCCCGCTGATGTGGGCCAGCGATCCGTCCACCAGTTTCCTGTGGGGGCCCGCCGAGATGCGTGCGCTGATCGCGCGGGCCGGCTTCGCCGAGCGCGCGTGACAGGACGTGACGGCCGAGACCGCGGGCCCGGCCACGGCCGACAGCGTGCCCGCGCACAGCGCCCAGCGGCTGATCATGGGCCAGGCGCTCGACGCAATCCTCCGGGCCAACCACCGCAACCGGGCCGAGGGGCGCCTGGTCTCGGTCCAGGCGCTGTTCGAGCGACGCCCCTGAGGCTCTACTGCACGTGGTCGTCCTCGTGGAGCTCGGGCGTCAGCGTGATGGCGGCTCGCAGTGTCTTCGCCGGGCTCCAGGACTCGCAGTCCGGTGTCGGCGCGGCCGGAGGCGGCGAGATTGATCGCGTCGGTAACGTGGCTGACGGGTTCGACGCAGAGGAACGGCGGGCGCGGGGCCGACGCTGACGCCGCGGCCGAGATCGGCCGCCGGCGCGGTCCGGTCGCGCGATACGCCCACGGCCAGTCGTCCGCTTCGTGCCGATGCTCGAGCCGCGCTCGGCTCGGCGACACCTCGAGCACACGCCAGCCCACCTGCCAGCCCCGGCCGTGGATGCTGTGGCGTTCGGGCGGGCGGTTCTTCGGCAGGACCACCTCGCGGCCCTGAAAGACGAACCGTCCGTCGCGAATGCGATTGGAATATGGGACGAGCGGGAACGCCGCCGTCTCGTAGGGATCCCGCCGGCGAAGCCAGTCATCCGTCGCCGGGCGCAGCCAGCCGCGCGCCACCGTCCGCCGCGGTGTCCAGGAGCGCGTGACCGCCCCGCCGGCCGCCGGCGCCAGCCGCAGACCGGCGTCGCCCGCGCTCAGCGTGATGACGTCCATGTCGCTCGCGCTCGAGCCTGGCACGGCGCCGGGCTGTGCTAGCGTGGCCGGGCCGTCATCGTCGAGCCAGCGGAGGCCACTCATGATCCGGTACGCGTCCTATCCGAGCCTCGAGGCGCGCGTCGTCTTCGTCACCGGCGGCGGCAGCGGGATCGGCGCCTCGATCGTCGAGCACCTCTGTGCCCAGCGCGCCCGCGTCGCGTTCGTGGACGTCGACCGCGCGGCGTCGCCGGCGCTCGTCGAGACGATCGAGGCGCACGGCCATCCGGCGCCGCTGTTCATTCCCTGCGACCTGCGCGACGTCGCCGCGCTGCGGGCCGCCGTGGCCGAGGCCCGGGCGCGACTGGGGCCCATCCGGGTGCTGGTCAACAACGCCGCCAACGACGAGCGCCACGCGCTCGAGGCGGTGACGCCGGAGTACTGGGACGACCGGTTCGCCGTGAACCTGCGCCACCAGTTCTTCGCCGCCCAGGCCGTGGCCCCCGACATGACGGCCGCGGGCGGCGGCTCGATCGTCAACCTCGGCTCGACGTCGTGGATGATCGGTCAGGGCGGGATGCCGGCGTATCTCACCGCCAAGTCCGCCGTCGCCGGCCTGACCCGGGCGCTGGCCCGTGACCTGGGCCCGATGGGCATCCGCGTGAACTGCATCGTGCCTGGCTGGATCATGACCGAGCGGCAGATCCAGCGCTGGCTCACGCCCGAGGGCGAGCAGGAGCTGATGCGACGCCAGTGCCTCAAGCGCAAGCTCCTGCCCGAGGACATCGCCCGCGTCGTCCTGTTCTTCGCCGCCGACGACAGCGGCGCCTGCACCAACCAGAGCTACGTCGTCGACGGCGGCTGGGTGTGAGCGCGCGACTCAGCCGCGCGTGGCCGACCCGACGATCCCGCTCAGGGCAGCGGGATGCGCGTGGGCAGCCCGGTCTGCGCCGTCAACCCACCGTCGGCGACGACCGCCGCGCCGGTGACGTACGAGGCGAGATCCGAGGCCAGGAACATCACGACGCCGGCGATCTCCTCCGGACGCCCGAGGCGCCGCATCGGGATCATCCGCGTCGTCTCCTCGGCGAAGCCGGGGATCGACAGCGAGGGCTGGAGCAGCGGCGTGTCGATGGCGCCCGGGCACACGCAGTTCACCCGGATGCCGCGGGAGGCGTACTCGATGGCCGCCACCCGTGTGAGGTTGATCACGCCGGCCTTGGCCGTGTTGTAGGCGCCGATCGCGAAGTCGGCGAACAGTCCGGAGATGGACGCCGTGTTCACGATGGCGCCGCCGCCGCGGGCCAGCAGCTCGGGGATCGCGCGCTTCGTCGCCCGGAACACGCCGGTGAGCCCGAGCTCGATGGTGTGCAGCCACACGCGCTCGTCGAGATCGCCCAGGAAGGCCAGGCGGCGCTGGCCGCCCGGCAGCGCCGGCTGACCGAAGGCGTTGTTGTGCACGATGTCGAGGCCGCCGAAGGCCTGCACGGTGCCCGCGATCATGGCCTCGACCCCCGCGGGCGTGGCCGCGTCCGCCGTGATGGCCAGCGCGGCGCCGCCCGCGGCCGTGATCTCCGCCGTCACCGCATCCGCCCTGGCCCGATCGATGTCCGCCACGCCCACCCGGGCCCCGCGCGCCGCCAACCCCAGCGCCGTGGCGCGCCCGATCCCCGACCCGGCCCCCGACACCAGCGCCACCTTGCCGTCGAACCGCATGTCCCCTCCCCCGGGATTTCCGATCCCCGGGGATAGTAGCGTAAAGTGTCCGGGATGTACGGCGGCCGCGGACTCGCGATCGTGACGCGGTATCGCGGGGGACTGGGCGCGGCGGTGCTCGTCGTCGCGATGGTGGGCGTCGGTCTGCTCGAGCCGGTGGAGTATGCCGCGCTCGATCGCTTCTTCGAGCACCGCGGGCCACGCCGTCCCGTGGCGCCCATCGTGATCGTCAGCATCGACGAGTCGTCCTTCGTCGAGCTCAACGAGCAGTGGCCGTTCCCCCGCCCGATGCACGCGCGGCTCATCGACACGCTGGCGGCGGGCCGACCGCGCGCGATCGGCGTCGACGTCTTCTTCGACCTCCCCTCGTCGCGCGGGCCACGCGACGACGCGACGCTGGGCGAGGCGGTGACGCGGGCGGGTAACGTCGTGCTCGGGGCCGCGCCGGCACTCGATGAGACCGCCTACACGGCCCTGCCGCTGGGCTACTCTCGGAGCACGCCCAATCTGCCCATCGCCGTGATCGGCGGCGGGGCCGCCGGGGTGGGCGCCATCAACATGCCGCTCGACCCCGATGGCCGCGTGCGCCGCGCGTCGCGTGCATGGTGGACCGGCGCCGAGCGGCTGCCCGGGTTCGACGCCGAGCTGTACCGGGTGGCGACGGCCGCGGGCCTCCCGGCGGCGCCGCTGCCCAGCGCCGATCCGATCCTCATCGACTTCAGCGGCCCGCCCCGCACCTTTCCGTGGGTGTCCTACTACCAGGTCGTGAACGGCACCGTCGACCCGGCATTCTTCGAGGGCAAGATCGTGCTGGTCGGACCCACCAGCGAGGTGCTGCACGACGTGTTCTCGACTCCCTTTACCCGCGGCCGCGATCTGATGCCGGGGGTCGAGATCCACGCCAACGTGCTGCAGACCTATCTCACGGGCACGCGCGTGCGCGAGGTGCCGACGGCGGTGTCGACGATGCTGGCCGTCGGGGCGGCCCTGCTCGGCTCGGCACTCGTCGTTCGCCTGCAGCCACTGCGGGCGCTGGCGGCCGTCACCTTGCTGTGGGTGATCGTGACGGTCTTCGCCTACCTCGCCTTCCTCTACGCCCACGCCTGGATGCGCGGCATGGCCGGGACGCTGGCCCTGGGGCTCGGCTACGGCATCACCGTCGTCGACCACTTCGTGCGGGAGCAGCGGGAGCGCCGGCGGCTCTCGCAGTTCTTCTCGCCCGAGGTGCTCCGCGAGGTCATCCGGCATCGCCACGAGCACAGCCTGGGCTCGAGCCGCCGCCTGGTGACCGTGCTCTTCGCCGACATCCGCGGCTTCACCGCGCTCTCGGAGAAGCTGGAGCCGGAGGAAGTGGCCGAGATGCTGCGGGAGTACCTCACCGAGATGACCGAGGTGATCTTCGCGCACCGCGGCACGGTCGACAAGTACATTGGCGACTGCGTCATGGCCCTCTACAACGTGCCGTTCGAGGATCCCGACCACGTGCTGCACGCCATGCAGACCGCGCTCGCGCTCCAGGAGCGCACGCTCGCGGTCTCGGCGCGCTGGGAGAGCCGGCTGGGGACGGCCATCCGCAGCGGCATCGGCATCAACACGGGCGACGCCGTCGTGGGAACAATGGGCTCCCGCCAGCGCCTCGAGTACACCGCCATCGGCGACACGATCAATCTCGGCTCGCGCCTGGAAGCGTTGACCAAGGAGCACGGGGTGGCCATCATCATCAGTGAGTTCACGCAGCGCCGCCTGACCGGCGGATTTCTCACTCGCGAGCTGGGCGAGGTGACCGTGCGCGGCCGGACCCAGCCGGTGAAGATCTACGGCGTGCTGCCGACCGACGTCCGCAAGCACCCCCGCGCGGTGGTGGACGTGACGGCCACGCTCCTGGTGTCCGGCCATGGCGAGACGCATCCGGTCACCGCGCGGGACGTCAGCGAGGGCGGCATGGCGCTGGCCGGCGTTCCCGCGTCGTGGGAACCCGGCACCCGGGTCGAGATCCGCTGCGAGGGCGGGATGCTGCCGGGTCCGCTGGCGGCTGAGGGCGTCATCGCGTGGCGGCGAGGGAACGAGGCCGGCGTCACGTTTGCGGCGCTCGATCCGGAGACGGGCCCGGCCGTCGCCGACTACGTCGCCCGGAGGCACACGCCGCGATGACGACACGGTGTCGCAACGGACTCCTCACGCTGCTCGTCCTCGTCCCCGTGCTCGTCGCGTTCATCCGGCCCGTCCCGGCGACCGCCCAGCCCGCCGACGTCGACGTCTACGTCGCCGAGGCGATCCTGGCCGTGGAGGACAAGCAGTGGGACAAGGCGCTCGACCTGCTGCGCCGGGTGCTGGCGCGCCAGCCCGACCACGCCGAGGCGCTGTACTACACCGGCATCGCCTACATGGGCAAGCAGCAGCCGGCCCAGGCGCTGGCGCCACTGCTACGCGCCAGGGAGCTGTCGCCGAACGAGGGCGCGATCGCCCTGCAGCTCGGCCTTGCCTACGTGGCGCTCGAGCAGTACGACCGCGCCGAGTCGACTCTGGAAGGGGCCTACGCGCGCGATCCCTCCCTGGACTCGCTGGGCTACTACGTCGGCTTCCTGCGCTACCGACGTGGGCGGTACCAGGAGGCGTTGACCGCGTTCCGGGCCGGCCGCACCACGGACGGCGCCGTCGCGGACCTCACGCGGCTCTACACGGGACTGTCGCTGCAGCGGCTGGGACTGCCCGCCCAGGCCGAGGCGGAGCTGGCGCAGATCGGCAAGCTGCAGCCGGCCTCGCCGCTGACCGCGCCGGCCGAGCGGCTCAAGAGCGCCATCGCCACGTCGCGCGAGACGCTGCGCCGGTTCCGGGCCGTCCTGCGCGCCGGCGCCTTCTACGACGACAATGCGCCCGCCGCGCCCGACCGGGTCGACGACGATCCGCTGGTGGGCGCCCTCCGCCACGGCCCGCAGCGGACCACCGGCGAGCTGTTCTCGGTCAACCTCCAGTACGACTGGCTGCGCCACGAGGGCTGGCTCGGCACCGTCGGCTTCTCGTTCCTCGGCACCCACAACAACCGGCTGCCCTCGTTCGACCTGCAGGACTACAGCGGTGTGGTGCAGGTGGGACGGGCGTTCAGCGTCGGTAACCTCATCGTCCAGACCGGCGGGAGCTACGTCTACGATTACCTGGTCCTGGACAACGACGAGTTCGTCCAGCGCCACGCGGTCTCGGGGTACGTGGCCCTCGCCGAGAGCGCCCGGCACCTGACCAGTGTGCAGGCCCGGATCGAGGTGAAGGAGTACAGCGAGATCCGGCCGCTCCCGGTGGCCGAGTTCCAGGACGCCGTCAACTACTTGCTCGGCGTGACGCACTTCGTGCGGTTCGATCGCGATCGCCACTTCCTGAAGGTGGGATACCAGTTCGACGACGACGACACCCGCGGCCGCAACTACGCCTACCACGGCCACCGCTTCCTGGCCGGCGCCCAGTACACGCTGCCCTGGTACGACGTGCGCCTCACCTACGACTTCGACGTGCACTACCGCGACTACCTGTACGCGAACACGCTGCTGCCGCTGCGGCGGGGCGGCACGCGCGAACGCTCGGATCTGGAGTACACGCACAGCGCGCGCGTCGACGTGCCGTTGCCGTGGTTCACGCGTGATCAGGCCTTCTTCGTCACGGGGGCCTACACCGGCAAGATCGCGGACTCCAACCTGAGCGTCTTCCGCTACCACCGGAACAACGTTTCGATCTACTTCACCTGGCAGTACTGATCGGCGAGGCCGCCGAAGCCGCGGCCTCGCCGATCCGCCCGGGACCTATCGGGGGAGATGACGCGGGACGATCCCGACGATGCCGCCCACGGGCCCGGTGCCGGTCCCGGTCCCGCCGCCGCCCACGGTGACCCCGCCGCCGACGCCCGCACCGATCCCACCGCCGCCCACCGTCACGCCGCCGCCGGCGCCGACGCCGCCACCGCCGCCCACGGTCACGCCGCCACCGGCACCGATGCCGCCGCCGCCGACCGTCGCACCACCGCCGGCGCCGATCCCGCCGCCACCGCCCACCGTCACACTGCCACCGGCACCGACGCCGTTACCTCCGCCAACCGCGATCGTGCCGCCAGCGTTCGCGCCGCCGCCACCTGGATTGACGTTGCCACCGGCCGAGACGCCGCTACCGTTGCCGTTGCCGTTGCCGTTACCGTTGCCGTTACCCGCGCCGTTGCCCTTGACCTCACGTTCGCCGACCTTGACGCTGGCGCTCGTACCGCCGTCGCGCGCGCCCGTGAGCGCGGCCGAATGCTGCACGGCCATCTCGATCTGCCGCCCGGTCACCTCGGTGTTCGCGGCCGGCGGCGGCGTGGGCAGCGTGACCTTGTAGTCCGACGCGATGGCCCGTCCCTGGGCCTGGCTGATCGCCTGGACCGCACCGGGCGGTGTGTGCCCGACGACCTCGACGGTCTGCAGCGGGTGCAGGAGCACCGCCTGGCCGGTCGGCTGACCGAACGGTCCGTCGAGCTGGGCGACGTCGACGATACCCGTGAGCAGCGTGAAGCGCGCCGTGACGTTGCCGCCGGCCTTCACCGGCGCCGCCACGTCCGCGATGACCACGGTGCCGCGCACACCGGCGATCGCGTTGGGGGTCTTGATCTGCACCGACTCGCCCGGCTTCATCCGGTCCTTGGCGACCGCCAGCGCGATCTTGCCGGAGCTGATCTCGATCGTCGACGTGCTCGGCGCCTCGTGGATGGTGAGGACGGAGCGCTCGCGGATCGTGACGACGGCCTTGCCGCCCAGCAGGATGCGGACGGTGGAGCGCTCACCGGTGACGATCTGGTCATGCAGGAACACGTCGTCCTTGAACTTCAGCGGCTCCGGTTGCGGCGTTGCGGCGCGCGCGACGGTGGCCGTGCCCTGCAGCGTCGTGACGACGCCGGCCTTCACCGCCTGCGCCGGCGCGATCGTCGGAAAACTCAACACACACGCGGCGCCGAGCGCCACGATCTTCACCCCTGAGAACGCTCTCATTAGATCCTCCCCGGACGTGGACAGGCTGTACCGGCCCACCGCCGGAAAGGCAAGGCCTCTGCCAGATCGCTCAGCTCTGTCGTTCCGCAGATTTAGCGAGGGCGGGCCGGTCAGAACGCGATCGGAGAGGTGTGACCGTATGTCTCGGAGCGGATAGGAATCGACCGTCAACGTGCGTCATTGCGGCACGGCCGATTCCCGGGACGTCAGCGGATCGTCTGGGCGAAGCGCTCCATTCGCTCGAGCGTGTCAGTCAGCTGCTCGCTGCGAAAGTCGAAGACCAGCTCGCTCACGCCGAGCTTCTCGTAGGTCCCGATGTCGTCGGCGATCTGCTGGCCCGAGCCCGAGAACGGGCGCGGCTCGGCCCCGCCCAGGGTCGTGGCCGAGGCGTCGTACACCGGCGCCTTGAAGGAGATGGTCAGCGCAGAGGGATCGCGGCCCTCGGCCTCGGTCATCCGGTAGAGCTGCTCCAGCGACGCGCGCAGCTCGGCCGGGCGGAGCGGCACGGCGGGGTTGGCGCCGACCGGGTGCCAGCCATCCCCGTGGCGCGCCACCCGGCGCAGTGCCGGC